>NZ_CP096040.1:1906153-2223846 GCF_023935105.1 Caulobacter segnis
TCGTTGAAGAATGCGCGAGCGCCGACGCGCCACAGCGAGTTGGCCGAGGCCGACTGCGGGGCCGGCTCGCGGGCGGAGACGTATTGCTGCTGCATCGGGGCCAGTTCGGCGGGATAGCCGACCGGGGCCAGTTGCGGGCCCTTCACGGCCTCGGTGACGGTGGAGCAGGCGGCCAGCGGGGCGAGCAGGGCGGCGGCGGCGATGATGGCGGAGCGACGCATGGGGTGAAAGACCTCTTAGCGAGCGGCGAAACGGACGGGTTGCGAACGAGCTTGCAAGCTCTGGGCCTGCGGACCGACTGCGGCGGTGCCAGGACCGGTGGCGACGGCCTGGATGATCTTCTTCGACAAGGTGTTCTGAACGGCGAAGACGTCGCCGGTGGCGGCGTTGGCCATGGCCTTGCCTTGAAGCGAAAGGGAAATTCCGCCATCGTCATAGGTGACGGTGACCAGATCGTTGGCCTTGATCACCTGGGCGGCACCCACGTCGCGGCCCGAGACTGCGGCGCCTTCACGCAGGGGGCGCTTGGCGGCCAGGCCGATGACGGCGTCGGCGTCGCGGGGGGCGTCGGCCGGGGCGCCGGCCATCTTTGTCCAGACCAGGTCCTGAGGCTGGACGATTTCGCCGACCGAGAGACTGCGGGCATAGGCAAGAACTTCCACGTTGCCGCGCGTGGCGCCGGCTTGGCCGCGACCATTGGCGGAGACGCCGCCATTGTCGACGCCTTCGCGGACGATGATCCGGCGGATGCCGTTGCTGTTGCTCCAGTCGAAACCGGCGCGGCGGGCCGAGACCTGCACCTGGCCGGCGTCGAGCACGGCCGTCGGACCCATGCGGGCGGCGATCACCATGTCGGCGGCCGGGCCGGTGACGCCGTCGAACAGGTCGCCCAGGGTGACGCGGCCGTCGGCGTCGGTGGTGTCCATGCGCAGGGTCACCGGCGTTCCGGCGTGGGCCGGGGCGGAGAGGACGGTCAGCGCCAGCGTGGCGGCGGCGGCGAGAAGGAAGGCCTTCATCAGCTTAGCTCCGCAGCTGCGAGGTGGCTTGGAGCATCTGATCGGCCGTGGTGATCACCTTCGAGTTCATCTCGTAGGCGCGCTGGGCCGTGATCAGCGAGGTGATTTCCGTCACCGCGTCGACGTTCGACGCTTCGGTGTAGTGCTGCAGCAGGGTGCCGAAGCCCGGCTCGCCAGGGGCGGCCAGGTTGGCCGCGCCCGAAGCGGCGGTTTCCAGCAGCAGGTTGTCGCCGACCTGTTCCAGGCCGCCTTCGTTCATGAAGGTCGCCAGCTGGATCTGGCCGATCGTCTGCGGCTGGGTCTGGCCGTCCAGCTTCACCTGCACCAGGCCGGTCTTGCCGATGATGATGTCGGTGGCGTTCTGCGGGACCGTGATGCCGGGCTGGACGGTGTAGCCGTCCTCGGTGACGATCTGGCCCTGGTCGTTGGTCGAGAAGTTGCCGGCGCGGGTGTAGGCCGTCTCGCCCGAGGGCAGCAGGATCGGCAGGTAGCCCTTGCCCTGGATCGCGACGTCCAGCGGGTTGTCGGTCAGGGTCGGGGTGCCTTGCTCGGTAATGCGGTAGACCGAGCCGGCCTTGACGCCGCCGCCGACCTGCACGCCGGTCGGCACGATATTGCCGTTGCTCGACGATTGCGAACCCGCGCGCTCCACCTGCTGGTACAGCAGGTCCTGGAACTCGGCCCGTTGGCGCTTGAAGCCGACGGTGTTCATGTTCGCGATGTTGTTCGAGATGACTTCGACGTTCAGCTGTTGCGCTGACATGCCCGAAGCGGCGGTGCGGAGAGCTTGCATCGGCTAGCGTCCCTTAGTTGACTTTGCCCAGCCGCTCGACGGCGGTCCGGGACAGTTCTGCGGTGTTGTCCATCATCTTGGCGACGCCCTCGTAGGCGCGCTGGATCTCGATCAGCTTGGTGATCTCGATGACTGGCTGGACGTTCGAGGATTCCAGCATGCCTTGGTGGACGCGGGCGTCCGGCGCGGCTTGCAGGGTGGTGTTGGTGGTGTTGCGGTAGAGGTTGTCCCCGTCCTTGGCCATCGAGGCCATGTCGTCGGGGCGGACCACGGCGACGCGGCCGACGCGGACCGCGCCTTGGCTGACGGTGCCGTCCTTGCCGATCGAGACCGGGCCCAGCGTCGGGTCGATAGTCATCGGACCGCCACCTTCGTCCAGAACAGGATTGCCCTGCTCGGTGACCACCTGGCCTTCCGGATTGGTCGTGAAACGGCCGTCGCGGGTGTAGCGGTCGCCGGAGGCGGTCTGGACGTGGAAGAAGCCCATGCCCTCGATCGCCAGGTCGAAATCGCCGCCCGTCTTGGTCATCGCGCCCTGCGTGAAGTCGCGGGCGACGCCGGTATCCATGACGAACTTGACCGGGGACTTGCCGTCCAGGGTCTTGGCCGGCTTGCCCTGCTCGGTGGCGACCATCAGGTCTTCCGTCTTGAAGCCGGTCGTGTTGGCGTTGGCGATGTTGTTGGCCACGATGTCGAGCTGGCGGCGCAGCGTCATCTGACGCGAGAGGCCGACGTAGAGCGCGTTGTCCATGGCGAGTTAACTCGGGCGGCTGGCGCGACAAATGCGCCGCATCTCCTGAAGCAACCTTCGTGCCAGCCTTAAAACGCGTTATAAATCAACGAATAGGAAGGTTAATGCAGGGGTGTTGGTCGGAGTCTGCCGGGCAGATTCAGCCTGCGACCAAATGGCCTCCAAAACACATCGTTAACCATGTCCCCCGCATGTGTACGGGCATAGATTCCAAGGAACCGCGCGCGTGGCCAAGAAACCCGAAAAGGAAGCTCCCGCTCCCGAAGGCGAAGAGGGCGCCGAGGGCGAAGCTCCGGCTAAGAAAAAGCCTCCGATCCTGATCATCGCGATCGCTGCGGGCGTCCTCGTGCTGGGCGGCGGCGGCGCGGCCGCGTTCTTCCTGATGAAGCCGAAGCCGGCCGCCGACGGCGCCGAGCACGGCAAGGAAAAGAAGGAAAAGAAGAAGGAAAAGAAGGAAGAGGGCGGTCACGGCGAGAAGAAGGAAGGCGAGGGCGGCGCGGCGGCCGCGGGCGGTCCCGCGCCTGTGATCAAGGAAGGTCCCGACGGGATCTACTTCTACACCCTGCCCGATATCGTCGTGAACATGCAGACGGCGGACGGCAAGTCGACCTTCCTGAAGCTGAAGCTGACCTTCGAGCTTCCCGACGAAGAGACGGGCGACGTCCTGACCGAGAATCTGCCCAGACTGCAGAGCATGTTCCAGGTCTTCCTTCGCGAACTGCGTCCGGAGGACCTGAACGGCAGCCAGGGCACCTTCATGCTTCAGGCCGAACTGGTGCGCCGGGTGAACATGGTCGCCGCGCCGGCCAAGGTGAATGCGGTCCTCATCGAGGAGATGCTGATCAACTAGGTCCTCGGGCTGGTTGGGCGAACGAACATGGCGGACGAATTCGACGATCAGGAAGCGATGGCCCAGTGGGCCTCGCAGAATCCCCCCGGCACCTTCGAGGGCGGCGGCGAGGGCGGCAATGAGTTCGGCGATTTTTCCGGCGGCATGGGCGGCTGGGACGACGGCGGCGGTGAGGGCGGCTCCGAGCGCATCCTGAACCAGGACGAGATCGACAGCCTGCTGGGCTTCGATCTCTCGGGCGACGGCGGCGAGGATCGCACGGGCATCCGCGCCATTATCAACTCGGCGCTGGTCTCGTACGAGCGCCTGCCGATGCTGGAAATCGTCTTCGACCGCCTGGTGCGGTTGATGACGACGTCCCTGCGGAACTTCACGTCGGACAACGTCGAGGTCAGCCTCGACAACATCAGCTCGATCCGCTTCGGCGACTATCTGAACTCGATCCCGCTTCCGGCCATCCTGGCGGTGTTCCGGGCCGAGGAGCTGGACAACTACGGCCTGCTGACGGTCGACTCGAACCTGATCTATTCGATCGTCGACGTGCTGCTGGGCGGCCGTCGCGGCACGGCGGCGATGCGCATCGAGGGCCGGCCCTACACGACCATCGAACGCGTGCTGGTGCAGCGGATGATCGAGGTCGTGCTGCACGACCTGAAGAGCGCTTTCGAGCCCCTGCATCCGGTCAGCTTCTCGCTGGACCGCCTGGAGACCAACCCACGCTTCGCCGCCATCGCCCGGCCGGCCAACGCGGCCATCCTGGTCAAGCTGCGCATCGACATGGAAGACCGCGGCGGCCGCATCGAGCTGCTACTGCCCTACGCCACGCTGGAACCCATCCGGAAGATGCTGCTGCAGCAGTTCATGGGTGAGAAGTTCGGCCGCGACAACATCTGGGAAGGCCACTTGGCCACCGAGCTGTGGACCACCCAGATGGAGGTCCGCGCGGTCCTGGACGAGCAGCAGGTGCCGCTGTCGCGCGTGCTGAACATGCAGGTCGGCGACACCCTGATGCTGAACGCCACGCCCGACAGCCTGGTCGAGCTGCGCGCCGGGGCCATTCCGCTGACGCGCGGCCGCATGGGCCGTCGCAACCATTCCATCGCCGTGCGGGCCGAGGCGCCGCTGACCCCCGCCGCCAAGAAGGCCGTGCAGAAGCTGAAATGAGCCTCGTCGCCTTCGCCATGAACGGGTTCCTCGCGGTGCTGCTGATTGCGGCGCTGGCCTTCGGCTGGCGTCTCGAGCGCCGCCTGAAGGCCCTGCGCGACAGCCATGAGGGCTTCGCCAAGGCCGTGGCGGAACTGGACCAGGCGGCCGCCCGCGCCGAGCAGGGCCTGGCCGATCTGCGCGCGGCCACCGACGAGGCGGCCGACACCCTGGCGGTGCGCATCGAGCGGGCTCAGGCCTTGGCGGCCCAGTTGGACGAGCGGATCAACGGTCCGCTGCCCAAGGCTCGCCCTGACCGCGTCGAACGCGAGGAGCGACCGCCGCTGGCGCGGAGCGAACCCAAGCCCGCGCCGCAGGCCGACCGCCGACTGAAGGCCGAGGATTTCGAGCGTCTTCTGGATCGCGAGGATCGCCTTCCGCCGACCGCCCGCCTCACCCTGGGAGCGCCCAGCGCCGCCCGCGAAACCCCGCGTTCACGGGCGCGGATCGATGATGACCTCTTCGACGGGCCGGGCGACAGCTCGCGTCCAGGAAGCAACCCCCGAGTTCCCCGCCGATGAAGAACGTTCCGCGCATCCTCCCCCTGGTCGGCCTCGCCGTCGGCGGCGTGCTGGCGATCAACGCCGTGGCCGGCGCCAAGTCGCTGCCGGACCTGCTGGGCGGGGCCAAGGCCTTCGCCGAGGGCGTCGCCAAGCCGGAAGGCAAGAAGGGCGGCGAGCAAGCGGCTTCCGCGGACGCCGCGGGCCAGCCCGCCGCCGCCAACGCTCCGCCGCCGCGCGTCTGCGCCCCTTCGGCCGACGCCCTGGCCAAGGAAGCCGGCCTGTCGCCCGCCGAGCTGCGGATCCTGCAAAGCCTGGGCGCCCGTCGCGGCCAGCTGGACCAGCGCGAGCAGGACATCGACGTCCAGCTGCAGCTGCTGGCCGCCGCCGAGGCCAAGCTGGACGCCAAGATGAAGGCCCTGACCGGCCTGAAGGGCGACATCCAGGGCCTGCTGGGCCAGGTCGACGCCCAGAAGCAGGCCGAGGTCGATCGCCTGGTCACGGTCTACGCCGGCATGAAGCCCAAGGACGCCGCCGCCCGCATGACCCTGCTGTCGGACGAGGTCCGCCTGCCGATCGCCGCCAAGATGAAGGAACGCACCCTGGCGATGATCCTGTCCAACATGGCCCCCGGCGAAGCCAAGATCCTGACCGAGCGCCTGGCCTCGCGCCTGACCAACCCGGCCGTGGAGAAGGGCAAGGCCGCGATCGCCGAAAACGCCGCGGCCGCGCCGGGCGCCGCGCCGGCCCAGCAGGCCGACGCTGGCCTGGCCGGCAGCGCTCCTGCCAAGGCCGCTCCCAAGAAGGCTGGTTAAGGGAGGCCCATGACCCTTCGCCAGCTCCTGCGCTCCAGCGTCGCGGCCGCGTGCATCGCGGCCACGCTGGCGCCGTCCGGCTACGCAGCCCCGCCGCGCGTCGCGGCGCGGGGTGTGCTGGATGTGCGCGTCGCGCAGGCGGCGGACTTCTCGCGCATCGAGTTCCACTGGTCCGGCGGCGCGCGCATGGTCTCGCACCGCGAGGGCCAGACCCTGGTCCTGCGCTTCAGCCGCGACGCCAATCCCGATCTCTCGACGCTCAAGATCGCGCCGCCGCGCTGGGTGAAGTCGTCCGAGGCTCGCCACGTCAACGGCGTGCTCGAACTGGTCCTGAACCTGACCGACGACGCCGACGCGCGCCTCGGCAACGCCGACGGCGTCGACTTCGTCAACATCTTCGCCCGTCCGGGCGCGCCGCCGGCCAGCCAGACCGCGGCGTCCGCCGCGCCGGTCGGCCGGCCCAACCCCATGCCCGCCGGCGGCGTGGTCAAGGTCGAGTTCGCGCGCCAGGATCAGCAGGTCACGCTGAGCTTCGACTGGGCCGCCCCGGCGGGCGCGGCCGTGTTCCGGCGCGGTGAGGCGGTGTGGATCGTGTTCGACACGCCCGCGCGCCTCGACATCGGCAAGCTGCCGGCGTCCAGTATCCGCTATTCCAAGATCCAGGCCTTCAGGGGGCCAGACTATACCGCGCTGCGTATCGTCGCCCAGGCGGGCGCGCCGTACGTGGCGGTGGGGCAGGGCGGCCTGTGGAAGATCAGCCTGGGCCCCGGCTCGCAGGAAAGCCCCGACGTCATCAAGGTGGCGCGCGACGAGAGCGTCCAGCCCGCCACGCTGTCGGCTGCCGTCTCGGGCGTGACCAAGGCGGTCTGGGTCGCCGACCCGGCCGTCGGCGACAAGATGATCGTCGCCCCGGCCTTGGCCCCGTCTAAGGGCCTGCCGTCGCGCCGGGACTATGTCGAGATGGCGCTGCTGCAGTCGGTGCAGGGCCTGGCGATCGAGACCTATGCTTCCGACCTGCTGGTGCAGGCCGACGGCGATCTTCTGCGCATCGGTCGGCCCAAGGGTCTGGCCCTGTCGCCGATCTCGGCCTCGACGCCGCCGGAGGAAGCCGCCGCCGGCGCGCCCCAGCCGATGTCGATGCCGGCCCTGATCGACCTGGACAACTGGCCCAAGACCGGTTCGGGCGGCTTCCTGGCCCGCTACAACGCCTTGCAGAACGCCATCGCCGCCGCGCCGGAAGGCGACGGCAAGGACAGTGACGCCGGCGCGCGCATGGCCTTGGCCCGCTTCCTGGTCGGCTCGCAGATGTCGTTCGAGGC
Source organism: Caulobacter segnis (assembly GCF_023935105.1). Taxonomy (NCBI): domain Bacteria; kingdom Pseudomonadati; phylum Pseudomonadota; class Alphaproteobacteria; order Caulobacterales; family Caulobacteraceae; genus Caulobacter; species Caulobacter sp. RL271. Next base: position 1,913,401 of record NZ_CP096040.1, read on the forward strand.
GATCGGCGTGCTCAACGCGGCCGGCCGCAAGCATCAGCCCCTGCTGGGCGACGCCGAGTTCCGCGGCCTGCGCGGCGTGGCCAAGGTCCAGGCCGGCCGCCTAACCGAGGCCGACGCAGACTTTTCCTCTCCGGTCCTGTCCGACGACCCGTCCAGCGCCCTGTGGCGCGGCTATATCTCGGCCAAGCAGGGCCAGTGGGCCGACGCGCGCACCAAATTCGTCGGCGGCGGCCGGGCGCTGGATCTGTTCCCGCCGATCTGGCGCGCCCGCTTCCTGCACGCCGAGGCGCAGGCGGCTCTGGGCGTGGGCGACCTGACCGGCGCCATGCAGTTCGTGACCAAGGCCCTGGCCCAGCCCGCTGTCCCGGTCGAGGACCAGCTGGACATCCGCCTGACCCAAGCCCGGATCTTCGAGGCCAAGGGTGAGAAGGTCCGCGCCCGTCACATGTTCGAAGCCATCGCCAAGGCGCCGATCGATCGGATCGCCACGCCGGCCATGCTACACGCGACCCAGCTGGGCTACGCCAAGGGCCAGATCAACGCCGCCAAGACCGCCGAGGTCCTGAACCAGTTGCGCTATCGCTGGCGGGGCGACGGCGTCGAGCTGGAGGTGATCCGGGCGCTGGGCAAGCTCTATATCGACCAGGGCCGCTATCGCGAGGCGCTGGAAGTGCTGCGCTCGGCCGGTCGTCAGCTGCCGGACCGTCCCGAGGCGGTGGCGCTGCAGAACGACCTGTCCAACACCTTCCGCCAGCTGTTCCTACAAGGCTTGGCCGACGGCATGCAGCCGATCCAGGCCGTGGGTCTGTTCTATGACTTCCAGGACCTGACCCCGATCGGCGCCGACGGCGACCAGATGGTCCGCAACCTGGTGCGCCGCCTGGTCGACGTCGACCTGCTGGACGACGCGGCCAAGCTGCTGAAATATCAGGTCGACAACCGCCTGAACGGCGTGCCCAAGGCCCAGGTCGCCACCGACCTGGCCTGGATCTACCTGATGAACAAGAAGCCGGAGGATGCTCTGGCCGCGATCAACGACACGCGCACCACTATCCTGCCGCCAGCCCTGAACGCCGAGCGTCGCCTGGCCACGGCCCGCGCCCTGATGAACCTGGGTCGCTACGACGACGCCCAGGAACTGATCGAGAAGGACAACAGCCGCGACGGCCAGGAGATCCGCGCCGAGATCGCCTGGAAGCAGCACACCTGGCCGACGGCCGGGGCGCTGTACGAGCGCGCTCTGGGCGACCGCTTCAAGGCCCCGGGCGCCCTGGCGCCGGGAGACGAGGCGCGTCTGCTGCGCGCGGCCGTCGCCTACAGCCTGGCCGACGACGACAAGTCCCTGGCCCGTCTGCGCCAGCGCTGGTCCGGCTTCATCGACACCGCCGGCAATCCCGACGGCCTGCGCGTGGCGCTGCAGGGCCTGAGCGTGGAAGCGTTGTCGGCCTCCGACTTCAGCCGGGTCACCGCCGACAACGAGGCCTTCAATGGCTGGATCGGCCGGATGAAGGACAAGTTCCGCACCGGCCAGCCCGCCGGCTCACCCGCTCGGGCGGGGAAGTAGGGCAGGGATTTTCCGCCTACGGTCGTTTTCGCTGAACGTGAAGGCATGACCGGCCTCGAAGCGCTCCAGCGTCGCGGAAAAATACCCGCCTAAACCCGATTGGTCTTATGGCGGGCTCTAGACGTTTAGCCTAGTTAGGGCGCGTCCTCCGTCCCACATGGCGGGAGGATCGGGAGCCGCTTGCCTTTCTGCCGCAGGCATGTCATGACAACGTTGTCATAGGGTGGACGACATTGGTGAAGAAAAAAGACGACGGCGAGAATGGCCGCGAGGTCATGGTGCTGCTTGGCGGCGCGGGTGACCTGGCTCTGCGAATGCTTCTGCCTTCGCTATACTTCCTGGAACTTGATCGTCTTCTGCCGCACGATCTGCGGATCATTGGCGTGGCCCGCGCGGATCATGACGCGGCCAGCTACAAGGCGTTGGTCCGCGAACAACTCGGCAAGCGCGCGACGGTGGAGGAGGCGGTCTGGAACCGTCTGGCCGACCGCCTCGACTACGTGCCGGCCGACATCACCAAGGACAGCGACACCCAGAAGCTCGCCGAGCGCATCGGCCAGCACGGCGATCTGGTCATCTTCTTCTCGCTCTCGCCCAGCCTGTACGGCCCGGCCTGCCAGGCGCTGCAATCGGCCGGCCTGACCGGACCCAAGACCCGCCTGATCCTGGAAAAGCCCCTGGGTCGCGACCTGGAGAGCTCCAAGGTCACCAATGCCGCGGTCGCCGCCGTGGTCGACGAAAGCCAGGTCTTCCGGATCGACCACTATCTGGGCAAGGAGACGGTCCAGAACCTGACCGCCCTGCGCTTCGCCAACGTGCTGTTCGAGCCCCTGTGGGACCGCAACACGATCGACCACGTGCAGATCACCATCGCCGAGACCGAGAAGGTCGGCGACCGCTGGCCCTATTACGACGAATACGGCGCGCTGCGGGACATGGTTCAGAACCATATGCTGCAACTGCTGTGCCTGGTCGCCATGGAGGCGCCGTCGGGCTTCGATCCCGACGCGGTCCGCGACGAGAAGGTCAAGGTGCTGCGGTCCTTGCGCCCCTTCACCAAGGAGAGCGTGGCCCACGACACCGTGCGCGGCCAGTACGTGGCCGGCGTGGTTGAGGGCGGGGCGCGGCCGGGCTATGTCGAGGAAGTCGGCAAGCCCACCAAGACCGAGACCTTCGTGGCCATGAAGGTGGCGATCGACAATTGGCGCTGGGACGGCGTGCCGTTCTTCCTGCGCACGGGCAAGAACCTGCCGGACCGCCGCACCCAGATCGTCGTCCAGTTCAAGCCGCTGCCGCACAACATCTTCGGTCCCGCGACCGACGGCGAGCTGTGCGCCAACCGCCTGGTCATCGACCTGCAGCCGGACGAAGACATCTCGCTGACGATCATGAACAAGCGTCCGGGCCTGTCGGAAGAGGGGATGCGGCTGCAGTCGCTGCCACTGTCGCTGTCGTTCGGCCAGAGCGGGGGCCGCCGCCGGATCGCCTATGAGAAGCTGTTCCTGGACGCCTTCCGCGGCGACCGCACCCTGTTCGTGCGCCGCGACGAGGTCGAGCAGGCCTGGCGGTTCATCGATGGCGTCTCGGCCGCTTGGGCCGAGGCCGGCATCGAGCCCGCGCCCTATGCGGCTGGCACCTGGGGACCGCAGTCGTCGCAGGGCCTGATCTCGCCCGGCGGCAGGTCCTGGAAGGCCTGACGATGGCCAAACTGGAAGCCTTCGGCTCGCGCGAAGCCCTCTATGACGCCGCCGCCTCGATCCTGGTCGGGGCGCTGACCACGGCCGTGGCGACCCACGGCAAGGCGGGCTTCGCCGCGACGGGCGGCTCGACTCCGGCCCCGGTCTACGATCGCATGGCCGGCATGACCGCGCCCTGGGACAAGATCACGGTCACCCTGACCGACGAGCGCTTCGTCCCGCCGTCCGATCCCAGCAGCAACGAAGGCCTGGTCCGTCGTCACCTGCTGACGGACCAGGCGCAGAAGGCCGCGTTCGCGCCGCTGTTCATCGACGGCGTCAGCCACGAGGAAAGCGCCTATCTGGCTCAGGAAGGCGTTGACGCCGCCGCGCCGTTCGGCGTGGTGCTGCTGGGCGTGGGGCCCGATGGCCACTTCGCCTCGCTGTTCCCGGGCAATCCGGTGCTGGCGCGAGGCCTGGATCCGCGCTCCGAGCGCTCGGTCCTCGCCGTGCCGCCTGGGGATCCGGCGCCGGATATTCCGCGCCTGACCCTGACCCTGGCCGCCCTGACCCGCACCGATTTGATCGTGCTGCTGGTGACCGGAGCGGCCAAGAAAGCGTTGTTGGAAGGCGACGTCGATCCGGCCCTGCCGGTCGCCGCCATTCTGAAGCAGGACCGCGCCAAGGTCCGCATCCTCTGGGCGGAGTAGATCGCCATGAGCCTGAACCCGGTCATCGCCGAAGTCACCGCCCGCATCGTGGCGCGCAGCAAGGACAGCCGCGCCGCCTATCTGGCCAACATGGAACACGCGATCCAGAGTCAGCCCGGCCGCGCCAAGCTGTCCTGCGCCAACTGGGCCCACGCCTTCGCCGCCTCTCCGGGCGTCGACAAGGTGCGCGCCCTGGATCCGAACGCGCCGAACATCGGCATCGTCTCGGCCTATAACGACATGCTGTCGGCCCACCAGCCGCTGGAGGAATATCCGGCGCTGATCAAGGCCGCCGCGCGCGAGGTTGGGGCCACCGCCCAGTTTGCCGGCGGCGTGCCGGCCATGTGCGATGGCGTCACCCAGGGCCGTCCGGGCATGGAGCTGTCGCTGTTCTCGCGCGACGTCATCGCCATGGCCACCGCCGTCGCCCTGACCCACGACGCGTTCGACTCGGCCCTCTATCTGGGCGTCTGCGACAAGATTGTCCCGGGCCTGGTGATCGGCGCCCTGACCTTCAGCCACCTGCCGGCGCTGTTCGTGCCCGCCGGCCCGATGACCTCGGGTCTGCCCAACAGCGAGAAGGCCCGCATCCGCGCCCTCTATGCCGAAGGCAAGGTCGGCCGCGCCGAACTGCTGGAGGCCGAGAGCGCCAGCTATCACGGTCCTGGCACCTGCACCTTCTACGGCACGGCCAACACCAATCAGATGCTGATGGAGCTGATGGGCTTCCATCTGCCCGGCTCGGCCTTCGTGCACCCCAACACGCCGCTGCGCGAGGCCCTGGTCAAGGAAGCCGCGCGCCGCGCCGCCGCCGTCACCAACAAGGGCAACGAATTCATCCCGGTCGGCCGGATGATCGACGAGAAGTCGATCGTCAACGGCGTGGTCGGCCTGATGGCCACCGGCGGCTCGACCAATCTGGCCCTGCACATCATCGCCATGGCGCACGCGGCCGGCGTCCAGCTGACGCTGGAGGACTTGGACGACATCTCCAAGGCCACGCCGCTGCTGGCCCGCGTCTATCCGAACGGTTCGGCCGACGTGAACCACTTCCAGGCCGCTGGTGGCATGGCCTTCGTGATCCGCGAGCTGTTGAAGGCTGGCCTGGTCCACGACGATGTCCAGACCATCGCCGGCCCCGGCCTGTCGCTGTACGCCCAGGAGCCGCACCTCGAGGACGGCGTCCTGAAGTGGCGCGAGGGGACGAGCGAGAGCCTGGACACCGCCATCGTGCGTCCGGTCTCCGATCCGTTCAGCAAGGAGGGCGGCCTGCGCCTCCTGCGCGGCAATCTGGGCCGCGGCGTCATGAAGATCTCGGCCGTGAAGCCTGAGCACCACGTGATCACCGCCCCGGCGGCGGTGTTCCAGGAGCAGGAAGACTTCATCGCGGCCTTCAAGCGTGGCGAGCTGGATCGTGACGTGGTCGTGGTCGTCCGCTTCCAGGGCCCGTCGGCCAACGGCATGCCCGAGTTGCACAATCTGTCGCCGTCGATCTCGGTGCTGCTGGACCGTGGCTACAAGGTCGCCCTGGTCACCGACGGCCGCATGTCGGGCGCCTCGGGCAAGACTCCCGCCGCGATCCACGTGACGCCCGAAGCCGCCAAGGGCGGACCTCTGGCCTATGTCCAGGACGGCGACGTCATCACGGTCAACGCCGAAACCGGCGAACTTAAAATCCTGGTGGACGAGGCGGCGCTGCTGGCTCGCACGCCAGCGAACGTCCCGGCGTCCAAGCCGGGCTTCGGCAGGGAATTGTTCGGATGGATGCGGCAAGGGGTCGGCGCCGCCGACGCCGGCGCGTCCGTCTTTGCTTGAGGAAGCACCAGGTCATGGATGGCAATCATAGCGGGGGGCTCGGCCTCGTCGGCGACATCGGGGGCACCAACGCCCGCTTCGCCCTGGTCGAATTCGACGGTCAGGATCCGCGCCTGATCGAACCCACCGCCTATAAGGGCGAGGACTACGGCACGGCCGAGGACGCCATTGAGGCCTATCTGCACAAGGTCGGGGTCAAGCATCCCGATCAGGCGGTGGTGGCGGTGGCCGGTCCGATCGACCACGGCCAAGTCCACATGACCAACCTGGATTGGCGAATTTCCGAGGACGGCCTGCGTCGCGCCGGCGGCTTTCGGAACGCCAAGCTGATCAACGACTTCACCGCCCAGGCCCTGGCCGCGCCGCGCCTGAGCCCCAAGGACCTGCGCCAGATCGGCCCGCTGCCGACCTCGGGCGAAGGGGACCTGGCCATTCTCGGCCCGGGCACCGGCTTCGGCGTCGCCGGCCTAGTGCGGCGTCACGGCCAGGAGATCCCGCTGGCCACCGAGGGCGGCCACGTGGCCTTCGCGCCACTGGACGAGGTCGAGATCGAGGTGCTTCGTCTGCTGACCAAGCAGCTGGACGGTGGCCGCGTCTCGGTCGAGCGCATCCTGTCGGGCCCTGGCATGGAAGACCTGCACGTCGCCCTGGCTCAGGCCGAGGGCCGCAAGGTCGACGCCTTGCTCGCCAAGCAGATCACCGAACGCGCCGTCGAGGGCTGCGCCGACAGCCTGGCCACGGTCAATCGCTTCTGCGCGGTGCTGGGCTCGACGGCGGGCGACATCGCCCTGACCCTGGGCGCGCGCGGCGGCGTCTTCATCGCCGGTGGCATCGCCCCCCGGATCATCGACATCCTGGAGAAGAGCCCGTTCCGCGAACGCTTCGACGCCAAGGGGCGTCTGTCGGGCTTCACCAAGGACATTCCGACCCACGTCATCCTGCACCCGCACACGGCACTGATCGGCGCGGCCGTGGCGTTGACGCCGGAGGGCCGGGCGGCGGTGTCCTGAGCCGGTCGGTTCAGTTACCCGCTTTCTGCATCTCCATCGTCTTTTTCGCGATGAGCCGTAGGCATTGCGCGGCGCCGAGGCCGAGCGGCTTTTCACGACCGGCCGCCTGGCGCTTGGCGAAATAGGGGTCCACCAGTTCCTGGACGTCGGGAGCGAACAGGTATGGCTGATGCAGGGGCGCCAATGCCGAATGGACCTGCGCGCGCGCGAGCCGCGTTTCGCAGGCCCCGACGGTCCGAGCCAGCTCGCCGCCGCCCAGGATGAATGGCGTCTGCCACCCCGCGCGCCCCTTGGGTTCTAGCAGGCTGTCGACATAGCGCCGAACGACGGTCGGGATGCTGCCCAGAGGCGGCGTCATCAGGGTCGAACCGACGGGGTCATCGACGGCGCGGCGGCACTTGGTCGCCAGCTCCTCCACCGCGTCGTTCAGAGCGCGGTCGGCGCTTTGTTCGTCGAGATGCGCCATGGCGGCGTCCATCTTCTCTCGCATCGCCCGGTCTTCAGTGGTCTTGGCGGCGGCGACGGCGGCCATGGCGTCGCGGGCCGAGACGCCCACGCGATCGCCGTAGCGGCTCACTTCCTCGTCGAAGGCCCGCGGATCGCGGAGACCGTAGCCGAGAACCGCGCACGACGGCGCGTCGCCGGCGAAGCGGCCCAGGACGTCGAGGCGGCCCATGATCTCGGACGGTATCTGCGCGGACTGCGCCAGGGCCGCCGCCGGCGCGAGCCCGAACAGGCCGGCGATCACCGGTGCGAACACTGCTGAAACTTTCACGGCCAAGCCCTCTCCATCAACCGCGGCGGATACCAGCCGGCTGGCTTTGTCTAATTTGAGGCAAGAGGAGAGGGCTCGCCATGACAAGGTTGTCATGGCTTAGTATTCGCCACACCGAACGAATCGGGGCGGCGAGGGACGGAATTGAGCGCCAAGATCACGATCCACGACGTGGCGCGCGAAAGCGGCGTCTCGATCAAGACCGTTTCGCGGGTCCTCAACCGTGAGCCCAACGTCAAGGCCGACACCCGCGACCGGGTGCAGGCCGCCGTGGCCGCGCTGAACTACCGACCGAACATCTCGGCCCGCAGCCTGGCGGGCTCGAAGGCCTATCTGATCGGCGTCTTCTTCGACAACCCCAGCCCCGGCTACGTCACCGACGTGCAGCTGGGCGCGATCGCGCGGTGCCGTCAGGAGGGCTACCACCTGATCGTCGAGCCGATCGACTCCACGACCGACGTCGAGGACCAGGTCGCGCCGATGCTGGCCACCCTGCGCATGGATGGCGTGATCCTGACCCCGCCGCTCAGCGACCACCCCGTGGTCCTGGCCGCGCTGGAGCGGGAAGGGGTGCCCTATGTGCGTATCGCGCCGGGCGGCGACGTGGATCGCGCGCCGTGGGTCAGCATGGACGACCGGCTGGCGGCCTATGAGATGACCCGGCACCTGATCGACCTGGGCCATCGGGACATCGGCTTCATCATCGGTCACCCGGATCACGGCGCCTCGCACCGTCGCCACGCGGGCTTCGTCGACGCCATGCGCGACGCGGGCCTGGTCGTGCGCGAAAATCGGGTCGAGCAGGGATTCTTCTCGTTCCGCTCGGGCTTCGAGGCGGCCGAGAAGCTGCTGGGCGGCGCCGACCGTCCGACGGCTATCTTCGCCTCCAACGACGACATGGCGCTGGGCGTCATGGCCGTCGCCAACCGACTGCGTCTGGACGTGCCAGCCCAGCTGTCGGTTGCCGGCTTCGACGACACGCCGGGGGCCAAGATCACCTGGCCGCAGCTGACCACCGTGCGTCAGCCGATTCACGCCATGGCCGGCGCCGCCGCCGACATGCTGATGAATGGGGTCGAGCGGGCGGAGGGGGCGCCGCCGCCCTCCCGTCTGCTGGATTTCGAGCTGATCGTCCGGGAATCCACGGGAAAAGCGCCGCGTTAGACGCGGATTTGCCGAGCGTCACGAATGTTACCGTAATCAAATGGACTTGACAGCGCTGTCCAATCGACGTGAGATTACGGTGATCAAGACGGTCGCCCACGGTAAAGGCGGCGTCAGGAGGAAACGCCATGACCTCGCCTGACCGGACAAGCGTCCGTCGCGCCATCCTGTGCGCACGATCACTCCCCTCCAAGCGGCCCTGACCGCTTTTCTTTCGCTCGGCGCGGTCACCCCGCAAGCGCCGCGCCGAGCGCTTTTCTCGACATTTCACATGGTCCGCCGGGGGGCGGGCGCATCCTGGGAAACATCATGTCCGTATCCGGTCGTCTCGCCGCCGCCTCCGCCCTGGCCTTGATCTTCGCCGGCGGTCTGGCGCAAGGCGCGCTCGCCCAGACCCAAGGCGCCTCGGCGGCGATCGCTCATCCGGACGCCTGGCCCAAGGCCGCCAGCCCGGCGACGATCACCGACGCCAAGACCGAGGCCTTCGTCACCCGGCTGATGAGCCAGATGACCGTCGAGGAGAAGGTCGCCCAGACCATCCAGGCCGACGGCGCCTCGATCACGCCGGAGGAGCTGAAGAAATACCGGCTGGGCTCGGTCCTAGTCGGCGGCAACAGCGCCCCCGACGGCAACGACCGCGCCACGCCCCAGCGCTGGGTGGAGTGGATCCGCGCCTTCCGCGCCGCGGCGCTGGAAAAGCGCGGTGGTCACCAGGAAATCCCGATCATCTTCGGCGTCGACGCCGTGCATGGGCACAACAATGTCGTCGGCGCGACCATCTTCCCGCACAACATCGGCCTGGGCGCGGCGCGCGATCCCGACCTGATCCGCCGCATCGGCGAGGTCACGGCGCTGGAGATGGCCGCCACGGGCGCGGACTGGACCTTTGGGCCCACCGTGGCCGTGCCGCGCGACGAGCGCTGGGGCCGCGCCTACGAGGGCTATGCCGAGGATCCCGAGGTGGTGAAGGCCTATTCGGGGCCCATGACCCTGGGCCTGCAAGGGGCGCTGGTCGCCGGCAAGCCGCTGGCCCCCGGTCATGTGGCCGGCTCGGCCAAGCACTTCCTGGCCGACGGCGGCACCGAGGGCGGCAAGGACCAGGGCGACGCCAAGATCTCGGAGGCGGATCTGGTCCGCCTGCACGCCGCCGGCTACCCGCCCGCGATCGACGCGGGCATCCTGTCGGTGATGGTCTCGTTCTCCAGCTGGAACGGCGTCAAGCACACCGGCAACAAGAGCCTGCTGACCGACGTGCTGAAGGGGAGGCTGGGCTTCGAGGGCTTCGTGGTCGGCGACTGGAACGCCCACGGCCAGGTCGAGGGCTGCACCAACACCAACTGCGCCCAGGCCTATCTGGCCGGCATGGACATGATCATGGCCCCCGACAGCTGGAAGGGCCTGTACGACAACACCCTGGCCCAGGTTAAGGCCGGCCAGATCCCGATGGCGCGCATCGACGACGCCGTGCGGCGCATCCTGAGGGTCAAGGTCAAGGCGGGTCTGTTCGCGGACAAGCGGCCTCTCGAAGGCAAGTATGAGCTCCTGGGGTCGGCCGCCAACCGCGCCGTCGCCCGCGAGGCGGTCCGCAAGTCGCTGGTGCTGCTGAAGAACGACGGCGTGCTGCCGCTGAAGAGCTCGGCCCATGTGCTGGTGGCCGGCGACGGGGCCGACGACATCGGCAAGGCGGCCGGCGGCTGGACCCTGACCTGGCAGGGCACGGGCAACAAGAACAGCGACTTCCCGCACGGCCAGTCGATCTACGGCGGTATCGCGCAAGCGCTGAAGGCTGGCGGCGGCAGCGCCGAGCTGTCGGTCTCGGGTGACTTCAAACAGAAGCCCGACGTGGCCATCGTGGTGTTCGGCGAGAATCCCTATGCGGAGTTCCAGGGCGACATCACCAGCGTCGAATACCAGGCCGGCGACAAGACCGACCTGGCCTTGCTGAAGAAGCTGAAGGCGGCGGGCATCCCCGTGGTGTCGGTGTTCTTGAGCGGCCGTCCGCTGTGGACCAATCCCGAGATCAACGCTTCGGACGCCTTCGTCGCGGCCTGGCTGCCGGGGTCGGAAGGCGGCGGCGTGGCGGACGTGCTTGTCGGCGATGCGGCGGGCAAGCCGCGCCACGACTTCAGCGGCAAGCTCTCGTACTCGTGGCCCAAGCGGGCCGACCAGGAGCCGATCAATGTCGGCGACCCGGGCTACGACCCGCAGTTCGTCTATGGCTATGGCCTCAGCTACGCCAAGCCGGGCAAGGTCGCGCAACTGTCGGAGAACCCCGGAACGGCCTCGGCGGCGGTCAATGTCGACCGCTATTTCGTGGCCGGCCACGTTCCCGCGCCGTGGACGATGAACGCCGCCGGCGCGGTCTCGGTGAAGGCGATCGACGCCGGGGCGCAGGAGAACGCCCGCCAGGCCGTATGGAGCGGCGAGGGGGCGGGCGCGCTGAGCGTGCTGGGCCAACCCGTCGACCTGTCGCGCCAGACCACCGGCGACATGGCCGTCATGATCCGCTATCGCGTCGATGCGTCCCCAGAGAAACCTGTTTCCCTCGGGATCGTCTGTGGCGAATCCTGCGGGGCGGCGGTAGACGTGACGTCAACGTTGTCAGGTGCGAAACTCGGCGAATGGCGTACGGCCAAGATCAAACTTTCCTGCTTCATGGCCAAGGGCGCGGACGTGACGCATGTTTCGTCCCCGTTCTCGCTGTCGACGTCGGGTCGCATGACGCTGACGTTCACGGAGCTGAGGTTGGCGTCCAACGAGGGCGACGCCTTCTGTCCATCGAACTAACCAAAGAAGGAGCGACGGCATGATCCGCGCCCGTCGCTCCCGCATCGTCGCCACGATCGGGCCTGCTTCCAGTTCGCTCGACATGATCGTCACCCTGGCCACGGCCGGGGCCGACGTGTTCCGCCTGAACTTCAGCCACGGCGCCCACGAGACCCACGCGGCCGTCTACGCCGCGATCCGCGAGGCCGAGAAGATCGTCGGGCGCCCGCTGGGCATCCTGGCCGACCTGCAAGGCCCCAAGCTGCGCGTCGGCAAGTTCGCCAATGGCCCGGTGATCCTTCAAGCTGGCCAGGCCTTCCGCTTCGACAGCGACCCGAGCCCGGGCGACGAGACGCGTGTTCACCTGCCGCACCCCGAGATCCTGACCGCCATGCGGCCGGGCGCGACCTTGCTGCTGGACGATGGCAAGCTGCGCATGACCGTGACCGAGGCCGGTCCGGGCTACGCCAACACCACCGTCGTCAATGGCGGCAAGCTGTCCGAGCGCAAGGGCGTGGCCGTGCCGGACGTCGTGATCCCGATGTCGCCGCTGACGGCCAAGGACCGCGAGGACCTGGCCTTCGCCCTGCGTCTCGGCGTCGACTGGGTGGCCCTGTCGTTCGTGCAGGCGCCGGAAGACATGGCGGAGCTTCGCCGCATCGTCGAAGGCCGCGCCGCGGTTCTCGCCAAGATCGAGAAGCCCCAGGCCCTGAAGGTGCTGGGTCCGATCCTCGACCTGTGCGACGGCGTCATGGTGGCCCGGGGCGACCTCGGCGTCGAAATGGCGCCCGAAGAAGTGCCAGTGGCCCAGAAGGTCATTCTACGGGCGGCGCGCGAGCGCGGCATCCCGGTGATCGTCGCCACCCAGATGCTGGAATCGATGATCAGCTCGCCGACGCCGACCCGCGCCGAGGCTTCGGACGTGGCCAACGCGGTCTACGAAGGCGCGGACGCGGTGATGCTGTCGGCGGAATCGGCGGCCGGCGAGTATCCCGAGGAGTCGGTCTCGATGATGAACCGCATCATCGAGCGTGTGGAGCGCGACCCGCGCTGGCCCGAACTGATGCAGGCCGAGCAGATCCACGACGATGTCGACGCCGACGTGCTGGTGGTCGCCGCCGCCGGCGCGGCCAAGGCCGGCTCGACCAAGTGCCTGGTCGCCTTCACCACGACCGGAGCGACCGCGCGGCGGCTCTCGCGGGAACGCCCGCTGCAGCCGGTCCTGGCCTTGTCGCCGGACATCAACGCCGTTCGCCGCATGGCCCTGGTCTGGGGCGTCGAGTCCCGGGTCAGCGCCCAGCCCGACAGCCTGGAGGTCGTCACCACCGACGCCTCGAGCAAGGCTTTGGAACTGGGCTTGGTCGCGCCGGGCGAACGCCTGCTGGTTGTGGCTGGGACGCCGTTCGGCGCGCCGGGCGCGGCCAACCTGCTGCGCCTGGCGCACGCGCCGGGGCCGGGGCGGCGTCGATAATCGATGCTCCCCCGCATTGCGGGGGAAGGATCAGCCGAACGACGCGGGCAGCAGCCGCTCGTAGCTTTTGCGCACCGCGCCGTAGCACTCGCAGGCCATGGCCTCCAGGCCGCCGCGGTCCAGGATGTCGACGACGCCGCGGCGATAGCGGATCAGGCCCTTGGCCTGCATCGAGCCGGCCACGGCCGTCACTGTCGTGCGCTGAACGCCCAGCATGTCGGCCAGGAACTCCTGGGTCAGACTGACCGTGTTGCTGTCGATGCGGTCGTGGCACGACAGCAGCCAGCGGCAGAAACGCGCCTCCACCGCGTGCAGGGCGTTGCAGGCCACTGACTGGATGGCATGGCCGAACAGGGCCTCGTTATGCCGGTCGACCAGGTCGCGCAGGGCGGCGCTGCGGCTCCAGGCCTCGTGCAACGGGCCGGCGGCGACGCGCAGGGCCGAGCCGGGTGCCTGGACGATGGCGCGGCTCAAGGACTGGCGTGGGGCCACGGCGGCCATCAGGCCCAATGCGCCTTCGCGGCCGATCGTGGCCGACTCGATGGCCGCGCCGCTCTCCATCAGGGTCATCAGCGAAATGACGCAGTCCGTCGGGAAATAGACCTGATCGATCAGGTCGCCTGGGTCATACAACAGGCGGCCCTTGTCGAGATCGACCAGGGACAGATGAGGCATGAGCAGGCCCCTGTCTTCGGACGGCAATGCGAAAAGCAGTCGGTTCTTCAAGGTCGCTAACGGCCTAGTCATGCGGAATCGAACGCCGTCTGAGCGGCAAGGGTTGCAAGCTATAGGTGGGTAAGCTGTACCGCGCCGTCGCTTAGTCGACACAATGCAGTCAGGAGCGCGGCAAAAATAAATGAGTCCGCGAAACTCACTGTTGGGAGCCATCATTTGGTATGCGGACGATTTGTCGGATTCCCGACATAACTACTCAATGCGGGCCGTTATCAACTTGAGGTAATATAATATCGACAAGAAAAAGGCCGCCGAAGTCGGCGGCCTTTTGGAGCTTCGGTCAAGGGGAGCGGTCAAAAGCCCATCAGGCGGGCGTAGCGATCGCGGTGGAAGCTGGCGCCGCCGAACAGGGCCTCGGTGACGCGCGCGCGCTTCATGTAGAGGCCCGCGTCATGCGCGTCGGTCATGCCGATGCCGCCGTGCATCTGGACCATCTCGTTGGAGGCCATGTGGACCAGTTCGCTGGCCTTGGCCTTGGCCAGGGAGGCGAGGGCGCGGCTGTCATTCCCGGCGTCCAGGGCCTCCAACGCGGCCTCGACGCACGAGCGGGTGGTCTCCAGGTCGGTGAACCACTTGGCGGCGCGGTGCTGCAGGGCCTGGAACGTGCCGATGACCTGGCCGAACTGGGTGCGGGTCTTGATGTAGTCCAGGGTGATGTCGAAGGCGGCGCTGGCGCTGCCCAGCATCTCCGCCGCCAGGCCGGCATAGGCGCGGCCCAGGACGGGCTCCAGGACGGCCCAGCCCTTGTCGACCTCGCCCAGAATGGCCTCGGACCCGACCTCGACGCCGTCGAAGGCGATCTTGGCCGCGCCGCGCGAGTCGATCAGCGATAGGTGGGCGCGGGTGACGCCTGGCGCGTCTCCGGCGACCAGGAACAGGGTCAGGCCGTCGGTTGACCCCGGCGCGCCGCCCGTGCGGGCGACGACGATCAGCAGGTCGGCGGCCTCGCCGTCCAGCACGAAGGTCTTGATCCCGTTCAGCACGTAGCCCGCGCCGCTCTTGGTCGCGGTGAGCGCCGTGCGGGCCGGGTTGTGGTGCGAGCCCTCGTCGACGGCCAGGGTGGCGACGGCCGCGCCGGTGGCGATCCTGGGCAGCCAAGTCGACGTCTGGGCGTCCGAACCGCCCAGTTGCAGGGCCGAGGCGGCGATCATGGCCGAGGAGAGCAGGGGCGAGGCCGTCAGCGTGCGGCCGGTCTCTTCCAGGATCAGTCCCAGGCCCAGATAGCCGAAGGCGGAGCCGTCATGCTCTTCGGGGACGATCACGCCCGCCCAGCCCATCTCGCCCATCTCGGCCCAGGCGGCGGGGTCGAAGCTCTGTTTGGACTTGCCGTCGCGCAGCTTGCGCAGGGCGGCGACGGGCGCGCTCTGGCTGGTCCAGCCCTTGGCGGCGTCGCGCAGCATGGTCTGTTCTTCGGTCAGGACGGCCATCAGGCGTGCTCCCTGGATTGATGACGGACGGCCCAGTCGAGGGCCTGTTCCAGACGGTCGTTGCCCCAGAAGAGCTCGCCGTCGGCGGTGAGAAAGCTGGGCGCGCCGAACAGGCCGCGTTCCTTGGCCATGGCGACGTGCTGCTTGAGCTGGGCCTTGACCGGATCGGACTGGGCGGCGGCCAGGACGTGTTCGGGACCCGCGCCGACCTCGGCGATCAGCGGGGCGAGGACATCCGGACTGCCAATATCGAGGTCGTCGACGAAGTTGGCCTGGTAGACGGCGCGGCTGAACGCCGGGGCCCAGCCGTCCTCCAGGCCCACGATCGCCACGCGGGCGGCCAGCAGGCTGTTGCGCGGGAACTGGCTGGGATGGCGCAGCGGTAGGCCCTGGCTGTCGCAGACCCGCTCCAGGTCCCGCCACATGTACTGACCCTTCACGGGCACGGCGTTGAACGGACTATCGTTCAGGCCCTGCTGCTCATGGAACAGCGGACCCAGGATGAACGGCCGCCAAGCCACGGCCACGCCCTTGTCGGCGGCCAGCCGCTCGATGCGCATGGCCGCCGGATAGGAGTAGGTCGAGGCGAACTCGTACCAGAACTCGATCATGGATCAGCTTACTGGTGATCCAGCAGGCCCAGGACCCGCTTGGCGACGACGTTGAGGTTCACCTCGCTGGTGCCGCCCTCGATCGAGTTGCCCTTGGCGCGCAGCATGGCGCGCGGCGCGGCCAGTTCCTCGGCGGCGAAGCCTTCACCCTCCCAGCCCAGGCCTTGCAGACCCAACGCCTCGACCAGCAGTTCGGTGCGCTCCTGGTTCATCTTGGCGGCGGCGTATTTGATGATCGAGACGGCGGCGCTGGGGCCCGAGCCCTGCTTGGACTCGGCCTCGGCGCGGCGCACGGTCAGCATGAAGGCGTGGGCGTCCATCGAATGGGCGGCTAGGCGGGCGCGGAAATCGCCGTCGGCAATGCGGCCTTCGCTGTCGACGCCGATCTCCGTCTTGGCCGCCTCCACGGGCGAGAGCCCGCCGCCACCGCCGAAGCCCGAGGCGCTGATGTTCTGGCGTTCGTACTGCAGGAGCCGCTTGGCGATATCCCAGCCGCCGTTCAGCTTGCCGACCAGCTGTTCCTTGGGAACCTTCACGTTGTCGAAGAAGGTCTCGCAGAAGGGCGAGGAGCCGCTGATCAGCTTGATCGGCCGGGCCTCGACGCCGGGCGAGGTCATGTCGAACAGCACGAACGAGATGCCCTCGTGCTTCTTCGAGGTATCGGTGCGCACCAGGCAGAAGATCCAGTCGGCCTGGTCGGCGTAGCTGGTCCATACCTTCTGGCCGTTGATCAGGTAGTGATCGCCCTTGTCCTCGCACTTGGTCTGCAAGGCGGCGAGGTCGGAGCCGGCGCCGGGTTCGCTATAGCCCTGGCACCAGCGAATCTCGCCCTTGACGATCTGGGGCAGGAAGCGCCGCTTCTGTTCCTCGGTGGCGTATTCCAGCAGCACCGGGCCCAGCATCCAGATGCCAAAGCTCATCAGGGCCGGACGGGCTTTGAGGCGGCGCAGTTCCTGCTCCAGCACCTTGTTCTGGGCCTTGGAGAGGCCGCCGCCGCCGTATTCCTTGGGCCACATCGGCGCGGTCCAGCCGCGCTCGGCCATGCGGTCCAGCCACAGCTTGGCGTCGGGATTCTTCCAGACCATCTTGCGGCCGCCCCACGGGGCGTCGTCCTCGCCCATCGGCGCGTTCAGGGATTTCGGATAGTTGGCCTCCAGCCAGGCGCGGGTCTCGGCGCGGAAGGCGTCGAGTTCGGTTCCCCCGAAGTCGGCCATCGTCTCATCTCCCTAAGCGGACGGTTATGGGCCGACACACTACGCCTCGCGACGGCGGCGGCAAGTCGATTCAAACGATCGTTCGCGTCATCACCAGCGACCACGTCATGCTTTGCGCGCTATACGAAGGCTCGTTGCTGAATCCCGCCGGGGATTCGTCTCTTCGGGATCTGGATGTCCTCGACAGTTTTCAGGCCCGCGGCTCTGGCGATCGCCCCGACCCTGGCGGCGATCCTGACCGCGTCCGCCGGGGTCATGCTGCTGGCCTCCGGGGCCACGCCGTCCGAGCCGACCCGGTTCCTGCTGCTGCTGGCCTTCGCGCCGGATCTGCTGATCGAGATCAGCCACTTCTTCTCCTCGATCCTGGGTCTGGTCTTGCTGCTGCTGGCGTTCGGCCTGCGCGCGCGGCTGGGCGCGGCCTGGTGGGCGGCGCTGATGGTGCTGGCCGCCTCGGCGGTGCTGGCGATCTTCAAGGGCCTGAACTGGGAGGAGACGGCCATGCTGACCGTCTGTTTCCTGGCCATCGTCCCGTTCCACGACGCCTTCCCACGCAAGGCCGCCCTGACCAAGATGGAGATCACGCCCGGCTGGCTGCTGTCGGCCGCCGCCGTCGTCGCCGGCGCGGGCCTGCTGGGCTGGTGGTCGTTCAACCACACCGAGTTCGCCGACAAGTCCTGGATCCGCGTGCTGCAGGATCATGACGAGGCCGCCCGGGCCATCCGCTCGTCGGTGGCCGCCGCCATCGTGCTGCTGGCCGTCGGCGTCTGGCGCCTGATCGCCACGGCCGCGACGCCGGCCGTGGTCGATGACACCGATCCCGAGTTCGACCGCGTCCGCGCTATCCTGGCCAAGGCCGAGGACGCCGAGCCCAGCGCCAACCTCGCCCTGCTGGGCGACAAACGCTTCCTGTTCTCGGCCTCGGGCGAGAGCTTCCTGATGTTCGGGGTGCGCGGCCGTTCGTGGATCGCCCTGGGCGCGCCGATCGGCAAGAACGAAGAGCGCATGGAGCTGTTCTGGCGCTTCCGCGAACTAGCCGACGCCCACGCCGCGCGGGCCGGCTTCTACGGTCTGGGTCCCGAGGATCTGCCTGACACCGTCGACCTGGGCCTGGCCATCCAGAAGACCGGCGAGAGCGCCGCTGTGCCGCTGGAGGCCTTCAGCCTGGTCGGTCGTCGTCGCGAGGTCCTGCGCCGCAACTGGCGCAAGGCCGGGGAGGGCGGGGCGGCCTTCGAGATCCTGCCCGTCGGCGCGGCCCTGGAGATCATGGGCGAACTGCGCGCCATCTCAGACGCCTGGCTCAGCCACCACGCGGGCGGCGAGAAGAGCTTCTCGATGGGCGGCTTCGACCCGCGCTACGTGGCCGAGTTCCCGGTCGCGGTGGTGCGCGGCGAGGAGGGCAAGATCGTCGCCTTCGCCACCCTGTGGCTGACGGCATGCAAGACCTCGTTCTCGATGGACCTGATGCGCTATTCCGACGAGGCGCCCAAGAACGTCATGGACTACCTGTTCGTCGAGCTGCTGCAGTGGGGCAAGGACGAGGGCTACCAAGCGTTCGAGTTCGGCATGGCCCCGCTGGCCGGTCTGGAGGACCGCCCCCTGGCCCCGATCATGTCGCGCGTGGGTCGGCTGCTCTACGAGCGCGGCGAGGAGATCTACAATTTCCAGGGCGTACGCCGGTACAAGGACAAGTACGACCCGGTCTGGCAGCCGCGCTACATTGCCGCGCCCCACAAGTGGGCCATCCCTTTTCTGCTCGCCGACATCGGCCTGTTGTCCTCGGGCGGGGTGTCGGGCCTGACCAAACGGCCCAAGAAGGCGCCCGCGCCGCCCGCGACCTAGTAGCGCGGCTGGTTGCCGGTCTGGACCCCCAGCAGGTTCACCAGATGCACCATCATCAGCATCAGGGCGACGACGCAGACCATCATCATCGGGCGCCACGGCATCATGCGCGGGCCCTTTAAAACGTTAATGGGACGGGCGCCGAGCCAGCCGAACAGAACGGCGAGAACGAGAAACACGGCCGCGGCGGCGGCGGTCAGGGGCAGGTCCATGGCCGCTTCTAGGCCTGCGACAATCCGCCTGGCAAATGGTTAACCTGCGTTAACCCTCTTGCATTTGAAGCGCGCTACAGAACGTTCGAACTCTGTCCCGATTCCTCCACAATGAATCTTAACGCCACAAGATCTGGCGTTTTCGTCGCGTTTACACCCTAGGAATCGCTGACTAGCGTTTTCCCCAGGTGCGGGGAGATCGATTCGCATGACGGCGGCGTCGCCATGGAGCGTAAAGGGGATCGACCCCAAGGCACGGGAGGTCGCCAAGGACCTCGCGCGTCGCTCCGGCATGACTCTGGGCGAGTGGCTCAATCGGATGATCATCGAGGGCGATGGTCAGACGCCGGACTCTAACGCGGGCTCTGGCGACAGGCCGGGCCGCGCCTATCTGGAAATCGTCAAGGATAACGCGCCGTCGCGCATCGAGGTCGCGGAGCATCCGGCGGACGAGGTCGGCCGCGTGGCCGTGGCCATGGACCGCCTGACCAAGCGTATCGAAGCCGCCGAAGGCCGCAACGCCGCGGCCATTTCCGGCATCGACCACTCGGTCCGTGACGCCCTCACGCGATTGGGACAGGCCGAGCGTGAACAGATCGCTGTCGCCGCCCGTTTCGAAGGCGCCGTGAACGAACTCAAGACCGAGCAGGCCCGCGCGGGCGAACGCGTGCGCCGCATCGAGGCCGAGGCGGCCGGACCGCGTTCGGCCGAGGCTCTGCGCGCCTTGGAAGGGGCGCTGGGCAAGGTCGCCAGCCATCTCTACGACGGCGAGGCCCGGACCCGCGAAGCGATCGCGGCGCTGGAAGCCCGCCTGAACGAACAATCGCCCGCCGCGCCGCAAGATCCGTCCGCCCTGGTCGACGCCGTCGTGGCGCGCCTGGGCGAACGGCTCGAAGCCGCCGAAACCCGCACCAGCGAGGCTCTGCGCGAATTGAGCTCGTCGTTTTCGGCGCTGGATCAGCGCTTGGGCGCCGTCGAAGGCGCCAACCCCGCCGCCGGTGTCCAGGAACGCCTGGATGGCCTCGCCGCCAGCCTCAGCGAGAAGATGGAGGCCGCCCGTCTGGAGATGGCCGCCAAGCTGCGTGAAAGCGCCGACGGCCGCTTCGATCGCATGGAGCGCAAGCTGGGCGAGATGGCCGCGCACGTGCAGGCCGCCGAGCAGCGCTCGGCTCAGGCCATCGAGCGCATGGGCCGCGAGTTCGTCGGCGTCGCCGACGCGTTCAGCCGCCGGGTCCAGAGCTCGGAACAACGCAACGCCGCGGCCATCGAGCAGGTGGGCGGGGAAGTGGCCCGCATCGCCGCGTCCGTCGAGCACAAGCTGGCCCGCAACGACACCGTCCAGGCCCAGGCGCTGGAGAAGCTGGGCGGCGAGATCGCCCGCATCACCGAGAAGCTGGCCGAGCGCATCGGCAGCGCCGAGCGCCGCAACGCCCTGGCCATCGACGAGGTCGGCGAGCAGGTCTCCCGCGTCACCGAGCGCCTGAACCAGCGCCACGAGCGCTCCAGCCAGGAGCTGGTCGATCGCATCCGCCAGAGCGAGGAACGCACGCTCCGCATGCTGGAGGAAGCGCGCGAGAAGATCGACACCCGCCTGCACGACGCTCAACGCAAGTTGGAGCAGACCCCTCCTGCTTCGGTCCTGGCGCCCGAGGCCGAGCCGGTCCGCGCCGCGCCGCCGGCGGCGTCGCCGTTCGAGGAAAGCTATTTCAGCCAGGCCGCCTCGTTCAGTGGCCATGACGACATCATCGACGACGCCGACGTGTTCGGTGACGCGCCGCTTTCGCCCGCATCGCCGTTCGACGACGACGACTTCCCGGCCGCCGACCTGCAGGATCGCGGCTTCGGCCATGACGACTACGCGATGGCCGACGGCTTCGAACCGGAGGCGCCGCGCTACGAGGCCGAACCGGACGTCGCCGATCTTGCGCCCGTCGAGCCGGCCCGTCCGCTGTCGACCCGCGAGATCATCGAGCAGGCGCGCGCCGCCGCGCGCGCCGCCGCGGCCGCGGAAGCCAAGGGTGGCCCCAAGCCGGACAAGAAGGCCAAGGGCGGCTCGTTGTTCGGCGGCTTCAAGAGCCGGAAGGCCAAGAACCGTCTCGGCGCGACTGTCGCCACGGTCGCGATCGCGGTCGGCACGGCCTCGGCGCTGGGCGCCGGCGTGGGCGGCCTGTTGCTGCTGAATGGCGAGGGTTTCGGCGCGACCACGCCGCGCGTCGCCGACCGTCAGGCCGATGTCGGGGGCAAGGCGGAGGCCGACGCCGCGCCGCGCGCCGCCGTGGCCCTGTCGGCCACGCAGCCGTTGCCGGTTCAGGGCGAGATCGCCCCGGCTCAGCCTTCCGACGAGGCCAAGGTCCTGTTCGAGGACGGCGTCCGCAAGATCGAGAGCGGCGACCGCTCGGGTCTCGAGGCCCTGAAGCGGGCCGCCAACGGCGGTTATCCGGCCGCGCAATTCTATCTCTCGAAACTGTTCGAGAGCGGCAAGGGTGGCCTGAAGGCTGACATGCCGGAGGCGCGGCGCTGGGCCGAACGGGCCGCCGTGGGCGGCGATCCGCGCGCCATGCACGATATCGCGCTCTACAATTTCAAGGGCGTTGGCGGTTCGCGCAACGTCGCCGCCGCCGCGGTGTGGTTCCGCAAGGCCGCGGACCTCGGACTGGTCGACAGCCAGTTCAACCTGGCTCAGCTGTACGAAGGCGGATACGGCGTCAGCAAGAATCCCGCCGAGGCCTACAAGTGGTTCGTGATCGCCGGCCGCGCCGGTGACGCCACCGCCCGTAGCCGCGCCACCGCCCTGCGCGCCCAGCTGACCGCCGAGGCCCAGCAGACCGCCGATCGCTCGGCCCAGGCCTTCCGGCCTCAGGCGCAATCGACCGCCAGCCTGTCCAGCCCCGCGCCGGCCGCCGACGCCAATCTGGGCCTGGCCCAAGGCGTGCTGTCGCAATTGGGCTACTATCAGGGTCCGCGCGACGGCGTCGCTTCGCCCGCCCTGCGCATGGCCATCGCCGCCTACCAGCGCGACCAGGGCCTGCCGGCCTCGGGCGGCGTGGACGCCGAGACGCTGAACCGCCTGTCGGTCTACGCGCGGTAGTCCGTCCGCTTCGCGTTGACGCCCGCGCGCCCAGCCGGCAATCAGGATAAACCCTGAAGCCGCAAGGGCCGCCCAAAGCTTTGCACGTCTATCTTCCCATCGCCGAGGTTTCGGTGAACGCGCTGCTGCTGGTGGCGCTGGGCGGGCTCGTGGGCTTCATTTCGGGACTGTTCGGCATCGGCGGCGGCTTCCTGATGACGCCGGTGCTGGTGTTTATGGGCATTCCGCCCGTGGTGGCGGTGGCCAGCGAGGCCAACCACGTCGCCGCCTCGTCGGTCTCCAGCGTCATCGCCTACAGCAAGAAGCGCGTGGTCGACTTCAAGATGGGCGCGGTGCTGGCCAGCGGCGGAGCCATCGGCTCGTTCGCCGGGGTCGAGGTGTTCCGCTGGCTGCGGCTGATCGGCCAGGCGGATCTGGCCGTCTCGGTTTCCTACTTGCTGTTCCTGGGCGTGATCGGCGGACTGATGCTGATCGAGTCCGTCGGCGCGATCCTGCGCCGGCGCGGCGGTCAGCCGCCCAAGCCGCGCCGCGACCGCCGTCCGCTGTTGCTGTACGCCTTGCCGTTCAAGGTCCGCTTCCCGCGCTCGCGGCTCTATATCAGCGTCATTCCGCCGATCGTGCTGGGCGTGTTCGTCGGGATCCTGTCAGCGGTGATGGGCGTGGGCGGCGGCTTCATCCTGGTGCCGGCCATGATCTACCTGCTGCGCATGCCCGCGCCCGTGGTAGTGGGCACCAGTCTGTTCCAGATCGTCATCACCACCTCGCTGACCAGCGTGCTGCAGGCCGGCCGTAACCAGACCGTCGACATCGTGCTGGCGACCCTGCTGCTGATCGGCGGGGTGATCGGCGCCCAGCTGGGCGCGCGGGCCTCGGGCCGCTTCCGCGCCGAGG
Organism: Caulobacter segnis; assembly: GCF_023935105.1. NCBI lineage: Bacteria > Pseudomonadati > Pseudomonadota > Alphaproteobacteria > Caulobacterales > Caulobacteraceae > Caulobacter > Caulobacter sp. RL271. Next base: position 1,936,369 of record NZ_CP096040.1, read on the forward strand.
AACTGCGAGCGCTGTTGGCCTTGCTCGTCCTGGCCGTCGGCCTACGGATGGGCGCGGACCTGTTCCTCAAGCCCGAGGAAGCCTTCGTCCTGATGACGGGGACGACGCGATGATCCCGCCCCCCGCGATCCCAATGGTCGAAGCGCCTCCCGCGCCGGCCTTGTCGGCCGCCCTGACCGACACGGAAATCCGCGTCAGCTCCGGCTTCCGGGGCGCGCGGATCGTGCTGTACGGCGCCGTCTTCGATCCCAGGGACCGGCCCAGCGACATCGTCGTCATCGTGCGTGGGCCGGACACGCCCCTGCGCATCGCCCGCAAGACCCAGGTCGCGGGCCTGTGGCTCAACAGCCGGCCCGTGGTGTTCCGCGGCGCGCCGGGTTTCTACCGCGTGGCCTCGACCCGGCCGCTGCAGGACATCGCCGGCTTCGCGCCGTTGCGCCACCTAGGCGCGGGTCTGGAGCATCTGGCCATCGCCGCGCCGATGGAGCAACGGGTCGAGACGACCTATGGCGTCCGTGACGTCGTCGTCAGCCGCCTCGGCGCGGACTATCTAGACTGGCGGCGGGCGGTGCTGCGCCTGAAGGAGAAGGCCGGCCTCTACGCCGCCGACCCGCAAGGGGTCCGCTTCGTCGATAAGGGCCTGTTCCGCGCCCAACTGGACCTGCCCGCCGAGTCGCCGATCGGCCAGTACACTGCCCGGATCGTGCTGTTCCAGGACGGCAAGCCGGTCTCGATCCGCGACCGGACCCTGGTCGTCGAGAAGGCCGGGGCCGAACGGGCCCTCTACCTGTTCGCGAAAGATCGTCCGTGGACCTATGGGCTTGTGTCGGTAATAGTCGCGCTCGGGGCAGGGTGGGCGGCTTCAGTCGCCTTCCGAAGGAGTTGAGTCATGAACGAGTCCGCGGCGGGGCGGACGCCGGTGCCGCCGGCGGTATGGGTCTTTGGTCTGTCGACCATCATGCCCTTCTTCATTGCATCGGGCCTGTTCTGCTACGGCCCTGATCCCATCCAGAAGCCGGCGCTGGTCGCCTTGCTCGCCTATTCGGCGGCGATGGTCTCGTACTTCGGGGGCGTGCGCAGCGGCCTCGAGATCGAGAATCCCAGCCCGCGCTGGTCGGTTCTGGGCCTGTCCCTTCTGTTCCCGCTGGCCGGATTTGGCCTGCTGCTGGGCGAGCTGAAGTTCGACCCGGCCTGGCAGCTGTCGGGCTTCCTGCTGGTCTTCCTGCTGCAATGGGTCTGGGACGTCACCGACCACGACGGCCCCACCTGGCGCCCGCGCATGCGCACCCTGCTGACCGCCGGCGCGGCCATTTCGCTGGCCTTCTCGCTGGAGCAGGCGCTGCATATGTGAAGTGTTCGCGGCCTAGTCCGGCCGCAGGGACTTCATCCCCACGGCATGGACGCGGCTGGGGCCCAGCGCCCCCGCCAGCATCGGGCCGGCGAACAGGTTCGAGAACGCAGCGTCCAGGATGTTCAGGCCGCCGGTGAAGGCGCCGAACGCCGGCAGCACCAGGCGCTGGCCGTCGGTGACGAAACAGCGCCGGCGCGTCGTGGCCCGGCCGCTGGTGATCCTGGCCGCCGGGTGAAGGTGGCCGGCCACCTCGCCGAGCTGGACGCCGGGCAGGGGTTCGTGGCGTAGGGTCAGGCCCGAAACCTCGGCCTCGTCGATGATTTCGCCGGGCAGGACCTTGGGACCGTCGGCGTCGTGGTTGCCTACCGCCCAGACCAGTTCGCGGCCCGTCGCCAGACCCTCCAGCCGCCGATGGTCATCCTGGGCCAGCCGCGCCTCGCCGGCGCCGTCATGGAAGCTGTCCCCTAGGAAGATCAGCCGTTTGGGCGCGAGCAGGGCGATCTCGCGGTCCAGCCGGTCCAGGGTCTCGCGGGTGTCGTAGGGCGGCAGCATCTGACCGAAGCGCGCGGCGTAGCTGCTGCCCTTCTCGAAGTGCAGGTCGGCGACGATCAGCGCCTCCTCGCGCTCAAGCCACAGGGCGCCGGACCAGCGCAGCATGACCTCGACATTGGCCAGGGCGATCCGCAGGCCGCCGCAGGTGGAAGGCCGGAAGCGGGTCATGGCATGGCCTCGGCGATCAGGTCTTCCTCGGCCTCGGCCAGGATCATCTCGCCGGCGGCGTCGCCCGGGGCGCGTTCGCGGCCAATCTCCAGCATGATCGGCACGGCGAACGGCGAGACGCGGTCCAGCGGCATGTGGCGGATATGGCCCTTCACGCGCTGGAGCATGTCGCCCAGCCGCGCGATGTCGAGCATGCCGGTGGCCGCGTCGTGGCGGGCGCAGCGCAGCATCAGGTGGTCGGGTTGGTGTTTGCGCAGCACGTCGTAGATCAGGTCGGTCGAAAAGGTCACCTGCCGTCCGGACTTCTCGGCGCCAGGGTGGCGGCGTTCGATCAGCCCGGCGATCAGGGCGCAGTGCTTGAAGGCCCGCTTCATCATGAAGCTCTCGTCCAGCCAAGCCTCCAGGTCGTCGCCTAGCATGTCCTGGGCGAACAGTTCGTCGAGATCCAGACCGTCCATGGGCCGCAGCGACCACAAGTTCAGGGCGTAGTCGTTGCAGACGAAGCCCAGCGGCCCGACACCCAACCTGTCGAGGCGGCGCGTCAGCAGCATGGCCAGGGTGGTGTGGGCCAGTCGTCCCTCGAACGGATAGCAGACCATGTGGAAGCGCTTTCCGTTCGGAAAGGTCTCCAGCAGCATCTCGCCCTCGTCGGGGATCGCCGAGCGGATCTTCTGCCAGGCCAGCCACTCCTGGACGTCCGGGGGCAGGGCGGTCCATTCGCGCTCGTCGTGCATCATCTGGCGCACGCGGCTGGCCAGATAGGTCGACAGCGGGAACTTCGAGCCGCCCCAGCTGGGCATCTTGGGATCGTCGTTCGGCGCGGGCGAGACGAAGGCGTCGGCCCCGATCAGGCTGTTGTACCGCCAGACCTGACCGGCAAAGATGAAGGTGTCGCCGGGCGTCAGCTGCTCGAAATAGCCTTCCTCGGCTTCGCCGATCTTGCGGCCCCCCATAGGACGTCGGCCGCCGCCGATGCGGATGTTGATCATGCCCGGCGAGACGATGGCCCCGACGTTCATCCGGTGCTGCTGGCGAGCCTGGGCGTTGCGGGCTGTCCAGAAACCTTCCGGTGTCTGCACGATGCGCCGGAACTTGTCGTAGGTGCGCAGGGCGTAGCCGCCGGTCGAGACGAAGTCGACGACGGTCTCGAAGTCCTCCCAGGAAAGCTCGGCATAGGGGCCCGCCGATCGGACCTCGTCATAGAGGTCGGTCAGCTTGAAAGGCTCCGAGCAGGCGCAGCCCATGATGTGCTGGGCCAGGACGTCCAGCGTGCCGAGCCGAGGCGGATCGCCGTCCAGGTGGTTTTCCAGGATGGCGTCGGCGGCGGCGCGGCACTCCAGCATCTCGAAGCGGCTGGCGGGTACGAACAGGGCGCGGCTGGGCTCGTCCAGGCGGTGGTTGGCGCGGCCGATCCGCTGGACCATCCGCGAGGCCCCCTTTGGCGCGGCCAGCTGGATGACCAGGTCGACGTCGCCCCAGTCGATACCCATGTCCAGGGTCGAGGTGCAGACCACGGCGCGCAGGTCGCCGCGAGCCATCGCGGCCTCGACCTTGCGGCGCTGCTCGGCCGACAGGCTGCCATGGTGCAGGGCGATTGGCAGGTCCGCCTCGTTCAGCTCCCACAGGCGCTGGAACGCGAACTCGGCCTGGAAGCGGGTGTTGACGAAGATCAGCGCCGTGTGGGCCTGCTTGATGATCTCGTAGACCTCGGCCATGGCGTGCTCGGCCGTGTGGCCCGCCCACGGCACCCGGCCGCCGGAGACGAGGACTTCGACGACGGGCTGTGCGCCGCCGGAGCCGAGGACGAGGTCGATGCCAGGTTCAAAATCCTCCCCCTGACGGGGGAGGTGGCCGGAGGCCGGAGGGGGAAGTTCTGAGGACTTGCCGCTTCCCCCTCCGTCGGCTTCGCCGACACCTCCCCCGCTAGGGGGAGGATTGCTTCCCAGCCACTTCCGCACCAGGTCCGGATCGTCCACCGTCGCCGACAGCCCTACGCGCCGCATCATCGGCGCGAACTGCTGCAGGCGCGCCAGGCCCAAGGCCAGCAGGTCGCCACGCTTTGACGGCCAGATGGCGTGGGCCTCGTCGATGATCACGCAGCGTAGGTCGGCGAAGTACTCGCGCGCGCCTTCCCAGGCGCAGAACAGGGCCAACTGCTCGGGTGTGGTCAGCAGGATGTCCGGTGGCCTCACGCGCTGACGGGCCTTGCGGCTTTCGCCCGTGTCGCCGGTGCGACTCTCGGCCACGATCGGCAGGCCCATCTCGCGGATAGGCGTCAGGAGATTGCGCTCGACGTCGACGGCCAGGGCCTTCAGCGGCGAGATGTAGAGGGTGTGGATGCCGGCCGGGGTGTTGCGCGGCGGGCGTTCGGCCAGCTCGATCAGGCTGGGTAGGAAGCCGGCCAGGGTCTTGCCGCCGCCCGTGGGCGCGATCAGCAGAGCGCCGCGCCCAGCCCGCGCCTTCTCCAGCATAGCCAGCTGATGCTCGCGCGGGCTCCAGCCGCGTTTGGCGAACCAGTCTCGGAACTTGGGAGGAAGGGCGGACGCCGCGGACATTGTCCGCGATATAGCATGTTCTCTTTCTGTTTCACGGGGGTTTTGCTAACAGACTCGCGTGACCGCTTCCCCGCCGACTCTGGATCTGGCTCCGGCCCTGGTCGTCCTGCCCGGGCCGCGCGCCGGCGTGGCCGACGGCGGCGGCGAGGGCCGGATGCTGCGGCCGCCGGACGCCCGCGACCTGTTCGAGCACGGCCCGGTGCTGGTGGCCCACGCGGCCATGACGGCGCGCCGGCTGAACCTGTCGCCGCCCGCGCGCAATCCGCGCCTGTTCGACGTGCTGGAACTCCACGCCTTCGCCCGCCCAGCGACGTTCTGCGCGCCCTCGGCCGTGGGCTTGGCCATGGCCCTGGGTCTGGCCGAGCCGCACGGCGCGGCCCAGCAGGCCCAGAGCCTGCGCGAGAGCGCCGACGCCTTGCTGCGCGAGCTGGCCCTGACGCCGGTCCCCTCGCGCGAAGAGGCCCTGGCCGTGGCCGAGACCCTGGCCAAGGCCGGCTGGTCGTGGGGACCCGCCGTGATCGGCGCGCTGCGCTCGGTCCCGGTCGGCAACCAGTTCCGGGGCTCGGGCCTCGACGTCTGGGCCCGCCTGGCCGAGTGGGAGGACCAGGCCCCGCCGGGCGAGGCCGGGTCGCGGCCGATCGATCCGGAGCGCGCCGGCGAGCGCCTGACCCAGCTCTTGCAACGCTCGGGGCTGGAAGAGATCCGCGAGGCCCAGGCCACCTTCGCCAAGGAGGCCGCCTACGCCTTCCAGCCGCGCGAGCGCGAGGGCGAGCCGCGCATGATGCTGGCCGAGGCCGGCACCGGCGTCGGTAAGACGCTGGGCTATCTGGCGCCCGCCTCGCTGTGGGCCGAAGCCAACGGGCCGTCGGTCTGGGTCAGCACCTACACCCGCGCCCTGCAGCGCCAGATCGAGCGCGAGAGCCGGTCGATCTATCCCGACCCCAAGGAGCGCGCCAGGAAGGCCGTCGTGCGAAAAGGGCGCGAGAACTACCTCTGCCTGCTGAACTTTCAGGAGCAGATCAACGGCGCCCAGCTGGGCAACGGCGACCTGATCGGTCTGGCCCTGACCGCCCGTTGGGCCCGCGCGACCCGCGACGGCGACATGACCGGCGGCGACTTTCCGGCCTGGCTGCCCACGCTCTCCGCCGTTCCACCTTCGGCTCAGGCCAGTCCCTCGAACCTGGTCGACCGGCGCGGCGAGTGCATCCACGCCGGCTGCCAGCACTATCGCATCTGCTACATCGAGAAGGCCGTGCGGGCGTCCAAGCGCGCCGACATCGTCATCGCCAACCACGCCCTCGTCCTCACCCAGGCCGCCTTCGACGGCGCGCGGACGGCGAGGGGGCTGAAGGGCGATAACGAGACCACCAGCCTCAAGCGCATTGTCTTCGACGAGGGGCACCACCTGTTCGAGGCGGCCGACAGCGCCTTCTCGGCCGCCCTGTCCGGCGCCGAGGCGGCGGAGCTGCGTCGTTGGATCCGCGGCCCGGAGGGGCGAGGGCGCCGAGGGCGCGGCCTGGAAGCGCGCCTGCTGGACATCCTGGGCGACCGTGAGGGCGCGCGCGGGGCGATGAACCAGGTCATCCAGGCCGCCGCCGCCCTGCCGGGCGAGGGCTGGTCGGGACGGGTCGCGCCGCCGGACGGCCAGATCAATCCGATCGGGCCGATCGAGAACTTCCTGGTCGCGGTGATCGAGCAGTTGCGCGCCCGCACCAGCGAGCGGGGCGGGGCGGACCTGGGCCTGCAATGCGACGCCCGGCCGGCCACCGACTTGGTCCGCGAGCGCGCGCCGGAAGCGGCGAAGGCCTTGGCCGCCATCGAAGCCCCGCTGCTGGCCCTGGCTCGCGCTCTGGAAGACGTGCTGGACGAGGACGCCGAGCACCTGGGTCCCTCCGAGCGCGCCCGGATCGAGGGCGCGCTGCGCGGCCTGGACCGCCGCGCCCGCATGACCTTGCCGGCCTGGCGTTCGATCCTGAAGGCCATCGAGGAGGACGACGTCGATCCGTCCGAGACCGATCCGGACTTCGTCGACTGGTTCGAGGCCACCTTCCTGTACGGCCGCGTCGTCGACGCCGCCTGTCGCAGGCACTGGGTTGATCCGACCGAGCCGCTGCGCGCGGCGGTGCTGTCGCCGGCCCACGGGGTGCTGGTGACCAGCGCCACCCTGGTCGATCCGGCCCTGGAGGATCCGTTCGCCCTGGCCGAGATGCGCACGGGCGCGGCCCGCCTGCCGTCCGCGCCCAAGGTGCTGCGGCTGGTCTCGCCGTTCGACTACGAGAACAACGCCAAGGCCTTCGTGGTCACCGACGTCAACAAGGAGGACCCGCGCCAGGTGTCTGCCGCCATGCGCGAGCTGTTCCTGGCCGCCGGGGGCGGAGGCCTTGGCCTGTTCACCGCTATCCGCCGGCTGAAGGCCGTGCACGAGCGCATCGCCGCGCCGCTGGCCGATAACGGTCTTGCTCTGTATGCGCAGCATGTCGATCCGCTGGAAGTGGGGGCGCTGGTCGACATCTTCCGGGCCGAGGAGGACGCGTGCTTGCTGGGGACAGACGCGATCCGGGATGGCGTGGACGTGCCGGGCCGCAGCTTGCGCCTTCTGGTCTTCGACCGCGTGCCGTGGCCGCGTCCGGACGTGCTGCACAAGGCCCGCCGTCTGCGCTTCGGCGGCAAGGGCTATGACGACGCCGCGGCCCGCGCCCGGATCAGCCAGGCCTTCGGCCGCCTGATCCGCCGGGCCGACGACCGGGGCGTGTTCGTCATGCTGGACGCGGCCGCGCCGACGCGGCTGTTCTCAAGCTTGCCGGAGGGTGTAACCTTGGAACGGGTAAGCTTGGTCGAAGCGATCGAGGGCACCGCCGCATTTCTGTCGAAGGATCGCTCTTAAGAACGGCTCCGATTTTCTCAGGGTTTCGTTTTTGATCCGTCCGTCCGGTTTCATCCTCGCCGTGGTCCTGCTGGCTGCTGGCGCCGCCAATGCCCAGGAGTTCGTCCGGGGAGACTGTCGGGGCGTGATCGCGCCCAGCGTGGGGCTCAAGTACGACACCGCCGAGCACGCCCGCTGGTACAAGCGCTTCTGGACGGGCGACTGCGACCACCTGCCGTTCTGCCTGCCGGGCGCGCCGAACTGGAATGACATCGTCGGCAAGCTGCTGACCAAGGGCGGGCCCAAGGAGCAGCCGGCCCTACTGCCCAAGGCCTGCCGCCTGGGTCAGTTGATCGGGCTGGAATGGTCGCGCGACAAGAAGGTGAAGCACATCACGACCGGCGACCTGAAGGTTTTCAACAGCATGCTGGAGGCGTCCGGCGATCCGCTGCGCGGCGTCGATCAGGTCGACGCCAAGGCCCGGGCCCTGACCGCGCCGCGTTGATCCCGATGCGTCCCCGAGAAGCCTGACGCGCTATGACTCAAAGCCGTCGAATTTCTGCAATCGGGAGGTCCTAAAAGACTCTCATAGGGGAGGCGTCAGTAGGAGCGTACCGATCATGACCCGACCCGCCGACCCCGCGATCGACGAAGCCGCCACGCCCTCGCGCGCGCGATCCGCCCGCGCCCTGGTCCAGGCGGTGCGATGGCGGACCGGCCTTTGCCAGGCCGACTTTGCGCGGATCTTCCATATCGACCTGACCCTGCTGGAGGATCTGGAGCACGGCGACGCGCGCCCCGACGCGGCCCTGACCGCCTATCTGAGGGTCATCGACCACGCGCCGGACGTCGTACGGGCCGCCTTGGGACGCGCACACTCCTGACAGTGGGGGATGTGTGTGTGCGTTCCGGGCGCGGACGTTTTCGGACGTGACACAAAAATCTACGTTTCTCACAAATCACCGCCGGATTGCCGACGGAATGGCAGCGCTTCCTCGTTCGACATCCAGTGGCGTCTGAAACGGCGCCTTGTCAGCGTCGAGGCGTGGCGTGTTCGATCGACTGTTTTTCTTTCACAACCCGAAGGCTGGCGGGACGTCGGTCGTCGGCGCCTTGAGCCAGTTGTTCCCGCCGGCCCGACGCGGCCCGCGCATAGAGAACGACGCGACCGAACACGCCCAGCACGCCGGTCGCTACGAGGCGTTCGCCGGCTATGACTTCTACGCCGGCCACTATGGCTTCGACATCTACGAGGCGGTGGGCGAGGGCATGCCGGCCGCGACCAACTTCCGCTGGCCGGTCGACCGGGTGGTCTCGGTTTATCGCTATTTCCGGCATGTGGTGGAGATCACCGACGCCCAGTCGCGCGACCCGCGCTTCCGAGCCGTCAGCTTGGCCAAGCGCCTGTCGCTGGACGATTTCGTGACCTGCGACGACCCGGCAGTGGTGCTGCACACCTACGACCATCACTGCCGGCAGCTGACCGGCTCGGGCTGGTCGCCGGTCTACGAACAGGACCTGGCGACAGCGCGGGACATGATCGACCGGATGGTCTGGTTCTATGTCTGCGAGCACCCCTACGAGTCGCTGGCCTGGGCCGATATGGCCTTCGAGGGGCGAGCGCCCCGGGTGGAGCGCCTGAACGTCACCCCCGCCGAGGATTCCGCCGAGACGCTGCTGAGCCCCAAGGCGCTACGCCAGGTGCTGTCGCGGAACCAGAAGGACATCGCGATCTATCAGCACGCGCTCGGCCGGCTGCTGGCCGAGGTGAGCCCGGCCGAGACGCGTTTGATCGCCTAGTCTAGGCGTCCACGAACTTGATCAGCGTGGCCATGTTGGCGATGAACGCGCCCGTCGAGATGCCGATCGCCGGATGCGGATCCGGATAGGGCGAGGTGTCGTACTTGTCGCCGACCTTGGTCTCCGAGAAGTCGCCCGGCGTCGGCGTGGCGGGACCGTCGCCGATATAGGGCTGGCTGGTCTGGGTCAGGGGCGTGGGCCACCAGCCCTCGGCGTTCAGCTCGGCCGTCAGCTTGGCGACCTTGGCCGGGTCGGCGCTGACGCGCTTGGTCGCCGAGCTCGAGAGATCGCCGCCCACGGTCAGGTCGTCGACCGAGAGGTCCTTGACCATGAAGTACTTGGGCAACGGACGCGTGCCCTTCAGCGGCGAGTGTTTGCTGGCCTCCTCCGGCGGGGTGGCTTTCAGTTTCTCGTAGCGCGCGCGCAGGCCGGCCACGTCGACATTGCGGAACGACGAGTAGTGGGTGACCGTCTTTTCCGGATTCTCGTCGACATAGTAGCGGCCGTTGACGACGTTCGAGCCCGTGCGGTGCACGTAGAGCGGCTTGTTCGTCCCGATCTGGATGAAGGTCGGATAGCGGGCCTTGCCGGGCATGACGTCGTCGGGCAGGCGCACGCTGTCCAGCCAGGCCAGGGCTTCAGGCACGCGGGCCAGATACTTCGGATCGCCCGTCAGCTGGTAGAAGGTCAGGAGCTGCGAGACGCAGCTGGCCGAGGCGTGGGTGGCGAAGGCCTTGGGCTCGTAGGTGCGGGCCCCGGCAGGCTTCAGGTCGGCGACCGTGTGCTGCAGGCCCCAGCCGGCCTGGGGCGCGGGCTGTTGGCAGGCGACGTAGCAGTCCATGGCCCGACGGATCGGCTCCAGGACGGTTTTGTCGCCCAAGGCCTGATAGACCATGATCAGGAACTCGATGTTCTCGCCGACCACGTCGTCGTTGAAGGTGATGAAGCTGGTGTAGTCGGGATTGCCGTGGTGGTGGAACTCGTCCTTCAGCGGATAGCGCTGGGGCCAGCCGCCGACCGGGTACTGGCTTTCCAGGACGAACTTCAGGGCCTTGTCGAAGGCGGCCTTGTACTTGGGATCCTTCTTCTCGACGTACATGCGCAGCATGAACTTGCAGCACTCGGCGGTGCCTTCGTCGTCGAAGGTGCAATTGCCGTAGTAATGCTGGAATTCCTCGAGCCGCCAGCCGTTCTTGCCGATGGTGTCGTACCATTTCTTCAGCGAGGCCTCGCCGGCCAGGTCGCCGATATAGTTCCAGCCGCCGGCCGGGTTCTGGATCGAGATCAGGGCGTCGGCGGCCTTGCAGGCGGCGTCGTAGTAATATTCGTCGCCGGTGGCGTGATAAGCGTCCAGGAACACATGGCCGACCGTGCCGGTGCCGGGGGGCTGGACCCAGATCATCGTCGGGAAGGCTTCCATCTCGCCCCAGCGGCGCGAGAAGTCGGGCAGGTAGCTCCAGACATAGCCGCCCTTGTAGGCGGCTTTCTCGACCATGAACCTCGAGGCCTTCTTCATGACATCCAGCGCCTGGGCCTTGCTGGTCTGGGCCAGGGCCTTCAGCGGGCTGAGCGCGCCGGCGGCGGCGAAGGCGGCGGCCGAGGTGGCCATCAGGCGGCGGCGGGAAATGGGGCTGAGCGGCATGGGGTACTCCGACGGACGCGGAGCCGACATCGAGCCGGAAGGGGCGTATCTCAAGTGTTCCTCCCGGGCCAACGCGGGCCCCGTCGTCTTGCAGCGACGATCTGGAATACAGTTTGCTACCGGTGTCATTGATTTGGCCATCCATTTTTGCGACGGCCCACGCCAGCGCGCATGCGGCGGCTGGTCGCGACGGAAATTTGTGTTTCCGTCTGACGCCTTGATTGAAAACGATTTCTTCCTCGACAGCATACCCGAAATGGGGCCTGCGACAGGTGGACGCGTTGCCTGTCGATCTCGGTTCGGCGAAATGACGCCCAGCAAGTTTCTGAGGCGACGCCGCCGCGCTCGAAGTTCAGCGCTGCCGACGCCGTCCTGTTGGGGAACAGGACGACGCCCCCGGACCCCAAGGTTCGGGGGCGTTTTCATTCAAGGCTATGCTTGGCCTTCAACGATCCTTCACAGTCTGGCGCACGCTATTCCTCGAACAACGTGCGCTGTGCGTCCAGCGGTCGCATGGCGGGCGCGTTCATCTTCTGTAAAACTTTACGTTATGGGAAACCGAAGCCACCATCTCAGCGAAGCCGAGCATCTCGAGCGACAGGCCGAGATCGCCGACAACACGCATGCGCGGGCGGCGTTGCTGCGCATGGCGCGAGCCTCGCGCGGCGTGGCGGCACTGGTGGGCATGTTCGAGGCCTGCGCCGATGAGACCCGCCCGACGCTGACGCGCTAGACGCGCTGCTTTAGAGGGCCTGGCTCAGGCACACGGCCACGCAACGCTTGGCCAGTTCTCCCGTCGCATCCAGGAACGGAACCGACAGGTCCGAGGCCGACAGCACCAGCGGCACCTCCGTGCAGCCGGCCACCACGCTCTGCGCGCCCTTGCCGACAAGACGGTGGGCCAGGGCGGCCATGGTCTCGCGCGAGGCCCCGCCTAGGTCGCCCTGCTTGATCCGATAGAGCAGGGCCATGAACTCGACCTGCTCGTGGTCGTCCAGCATCACCACCTCCAGCCCCATGTGCGAGAAGCGGTCGCGATAGAGGCTCAGCGCCAGGCTGGTGCCCAGCACCCCGACGACGCTCGCGCTCTTGGCCTGGGCGGCCAGGCCCGCCGTCTCCAGCATGTCGACGAGGGGCAGGCCCGACGCGCGGACCTCTTCGGCATAGGCGTGGGCGGTGTTGCAGGCTATGGCCAGCACCTGGGCCCCGCCGTCGCGCAGCCCCGCGGCCATGGCCGCCAGCACGGGGCCCGGATCGGACGTCGAGACGTTGCGGTCGGGGACCTTGGGATTGATGTCGACCAGCACCCGCAGGTGATCCTGCTCGCGCTTCACCGGCGTGGCGGCCTGCAGCTTGGCCAGGAAGTCCAAGGTCGCCGCCGGACCCATGCCGCCCAAGACTCCGAGGATCTTGCTCATCAGAGGGCGGGCTCCAGCACGCTTTGATAGCCGAACAGGCCCTGGGCGCCGCCCGTGTGCAGGAAGACGACCCGTTGGCCCTTGAACGCGCCCTTGCGAGCCTGATCGATCAGGCCCTTCATCGCCTTGCCCGAATAGACGGGATCCAGCAGCAGGCCTTCGGTCCGGGCCGCCAGGGTCAGGGCGTCGATCACGCCCTGGTCGACCAGGCCATAGCCCTCGCCGACATAGTCGCAGTTGGCGACGACGGCCTCGCGCCTGACGCGGCCGGCCGCGCCGATCGTCTCGGCGGTGGCGACCGCCAGGTTGAAGACGTTCTCTTCCTGCTTGGGCTTGGGCGCGCGGACGCCGAAGCCGAGGATCGGAATGTCGACCGACAGGGCCGCGAAGCCGGCGACCAGGCCCGCGTGGGTGCCGGCGCTGCCGGTGGCGGTGACCAGGCGGTCGATCTTCAGGTCCATCTGGTCGGCCTGCACGACCAGTTCGCGGGCGCAGTCGACATAGCCCAGCGCGCCGACCGTGTTCGAGCCGCCGCCGGGAATGACATAGGGCTTGCCGCCGCGCTGGCGGACGCTCTCGGCGGTGCTCTCCAGTTCGGCGACCATGTCCGCGCCGCCCGGGGCATAGCGGATCGCCGCACCCATCAGCTTGTCGAGCAGGACATTGCCGTTGCCGATGTAGTCGCCGGCCTTGGAGCCGGTGCGCTCTTCCAGGATCACCTCGGTCTTCAGGCCAAAGCGGACGCCAGCGGCGATGGTCTGGCGGACGTGGTTGGATTGGACGGCGCCTTGCGTCACCAGTGTGTCGGCGCCTTGGGCCAGGGCCTCGCCCAACAGGAACTCAAGCTTGCGGGTCTTGTTGCCGCCGCCCGCCAGACCCGTGCAGTCGTCGCGCTTGACCCAGAGGTCGATCCCGAGTTCCGCGCCCAGGCGGGGCAGGGGCTCCAGCGGCGTCGGCAGGTGGGCGAAGCGGGCGCGGGGAAAGCGAGCGAGATGCATGCCAAAATCCTTGGAACTGGAGCCCTTACGGAGTCGCCGTCTCTGTTAGCACGCCCTGTAGTGGGCGCGAGCGTATCCGGACGAGTGGTGGTATGATGCCCCATCGAGAGCCGGCGCACGTACGTCCGGCTCCAGGGAGGACGACATGACCCGAGCGATCCCGCTCGCCGCGCTGGGCGCGGCGGCGCTTCTGTCCTTTGCCGGTGCGACGGAAGCTTCAACCCTGATCATCGGCAGTGGCGCGGCCCAGGAATGTTCCGACGCCGCCTTGAAAGGCCGAGAGGACAGCCGCGCGGTGCTGGCCTGTACAACGGCTCTCGAAGTCGAGACCCTGAACTTCCGCGACCGCGCCCGCACCTATGTGAACCGTGGCGTCCTGCAGATGCGACAGCGCCAGTTCGGCGCCGCCCGCGCCGACTTCGACCAGGCCTCGAGTATCGATCCCAACCTGGGCGAGGCCTATGTGAACCGCGGCGCCACCTTCGTCGGCGAAGAACGCTATGGCGAAGGCGTCGAGCAGATCGACAAGGGCCTGGCGCTGGGGGTCAAGGACCCGGAGAAGGCCTTCTTCAACCGGGGCCTGGCCAATGAGGGCCTGGGCGACCTGACGGCGGCCTACAAGGACTATTCGCGGGCCTCCGCGCTGAAGCCCGACTGGGTGGCGCCGAAGACCGAACTCGCGCGTTTCACGGTCAAGCGGCCCTGAACGCTCCACGTCGTCGGGCCCATCACGAGGTGTGCCTGATGCGGCGTGGCGTTCTACTGTTGTCGGTCAGCTTGGCGGCGCTGGGCGGCGTCGCGGGGGCCCAGGACCTGCGCGCGCTGCAGGCTCGCAACGCCGCCGCCCACGCCTTGGAGGACGTCCGGCGCGACCTGCTGGCCAACCAGATCGAGGCGTCGAACGCGCGTGAGCAGGCCGCCAGCGCGGCGAGGCTGCGCGCGCTGGACGCCCAGCGAACCGCGCCGGACGCCCGGTCTTTGACCATCCCGCCGGCTCGCGTGATCGAGTCGCCGGATCGGCGTGACGCCGAGCTGTCGGCTTCGGCCAGCCAACTGGACCGCCTGACCCAGGCGGCCCTGGCCGAGAGCAATGCGCGCATGCGGGCCATCCGGCCGGCGAGCGAACCGAAACAACGCTAGAGACGAGGAACGCTCATGGAGTGGCAAGGCGGCCGTCGGTCCGGCAACATCGAGGATCGGCGCGGTCTGGGGCCCGTCGGCATCGCCGGCGGCGGTATCGGCGCGGTGGTGCTGGCCGCCATCGGCTATTTCGTGTTCGGCATCGATCCGCGCACGACCATGGAGGCGACCCAGGGCTTGCAGCAGCCCGCCCAGCAGGAGGGGGCGCGCGGCGAGGTCAGCGACAAGGAAGGCCAGTTCGTCGACGTTATCGAGACCTCGAACCGCGAGGTCTGGTCGCCGATCTTCCGCAACGAAGGTGTCGACTACCGGCCGCCCGAGGCGATCGTCCTCTACAAGCAGGCCACCGGCACCGGCTGCGGCACGGGCCAGTCGGCCATGGGCCCGTTCTATTGCCCGGCCGACCAGAAGGTCTATCTGGACCTGTCGTTCTGGCAGGAGTTGGAGAGCCGCTTCGGCGCCAAGGGCGACTTCGCCCGCGCCTATGTCATCAGCCATGAGATCGGTCACCACGTGCAGCATCTGCTGGGCGCCGACCAGCAGGCCCGCCGGCTGGGCGCACGGGGCGAGGAGAGCGGCTCGGTGCGGCTGGAGCTGCAGGCCGACTGCTACGCCGGCGTCTGGGCCGCGCACGCGGGCGACGCCTCGGGCGGCCGGATCGTCATCAATCGCGCCGACATCCAGGACGGCCTGGGCGCGGCGGCGGCGGTCGGCGACGACACCATCCAGAAGCGCTCGCAGGGCCAGGTCGTGCCCGACAGCTTCACCCACGGCACCAGCGCCCAGCGCATGCGCTGGTTCACCCGCGGCTACGACCAGGGTGACCCCAACGCCTGCGACACCTTTTCGGCGTCTCGGCTCTAGCCCCGCTTGACCCAGGTCAAAGTCGGACTAGTGTCCGCCCATTGTTCACCGGGGGGTCGCTCGCGCGGCTGAGATTGGGTTTCGGCCCTGACCCGTAGAACCTGATCCGGGTCATGCCGGCGAAGGGAGGGAACGCGGATCAGGGCTCATCGTCCGTCCGTAAACCGACTTAAGCGCGACACGTCCGGGTCTCCTCGAAGCCGAAGGAGCGCCCGACTATGAACATCCAGACGACCATCAAATCCGTGGCCGAGACGATCTCGACCGGCCCGATCCCCGGTTCGCGCAAGGTCTACCAGGCCGGCGCGCTGTTTCCCGAGCTGCGCGTGCCGTTCCGCGAGGTGGCCGTACACCCGTCGGCCAACGAGCCGCCGGTGACGATCTACGATCCCTCGGGCCCCTACAGCGACCCGACCGTCAGCATCGACATCGAGAAGGGCCTGCCGCGCACCCGCGAGGCCTTCGTCGTGGCGCGCGGCGACGTCGAGATCGTCGCCGATCCCCGCCAGGTCAAACCCGAGGACAACGGCTTCGCTCAGGGCAAGCACCTGGCGCCGGAGTTTCCCGACCAGAGCCGCACGATCTATCGCGCCAAGCCGGGCAAGCTGGTCACCCAGCTGGAATACGCCCGGGCCGGGATCATCACGGCCGAGATGGAATATGTCGCCATCCGCGAGAACCTGCGCCGCGAGCAGGACCGCCCGTGCGTGCGCGACGGCGAGGACTTCGGCGCTTCGATCCCCGACTTCGTGACGCCCGAGTTCGTGCGCCAGGAAGTGGCCCGCGGCCGCGCCATCATCCCGGCCAACATCAACCACGGCGAGCTGGAGCCGATGGCGATCGGCCGCAATTTCCTGGTCAAGATCAACGCCAACATCGGCAATTCGGCGGTGCTCTCCACCGTCGCCGACGAGGTCGACAAGCTGGTCTGGGCTACGCGCTGGGGCGCCGACACGGTCATGGACCTGTCGACCGGCCGCAACATCCACAACATCCGCGACTGGATCATTCGCAACAGCTCGGTGCCGATCGGCACGGTGCCGATCTACCAGGCGCTGGAGAAGGTCAACGGCGTGGCCGAGGACCTGAACTGGGAGGTGTTCCGCGATACCCTGATCGAGCAGTGCGAGCAGGGCGTCGACTACTTCACGATCCACGCCGGCGTGCGCCTGCCGTTCATCCCGATGACGGCCAAGCGCGTGACCGGCATCGTCTCGCGCGGCGGCTCGATCATGGCCAAGTGGTGCCTGGCCCACCACAAGGAGAACTTCCTCTACGAGCGCTTCGAGGACATCTGCGAGATCATGCGCGCCTACGACGTGTCGTTCTCGCTGGGCGATGGCTTGCGACCGGGCTCGACCGCCGACGCCAACGACGAGGCCCAGTTCTCGGAGCTGCGCACCCTGGGCGAACTGACCAAGGTCGCCTGGAACCACGGTGTCCAGGTGATGATCGAGGGGCCTGGCCACGTGGCCATGCACAAGATCAAGGCCAACATGGACGAGCAGCTGAAGCACTGCCACGAGGCCCCCTTCTACACCCTCGGCCCGTTGACCACGGACATCGCCCCTGGCTACGACCACATCACCTCGGCCATCGGCGCGGCGATGATCGGCTGGTTCGGCACGGCGATGCTCTGCTACGTTACGCCCAAGGAGCACCTGGGCCTGCCCGACCGCGACGACGTCAAGACCGGCGTCATCACCTACAAGCTGGCCGCCCATGCCGCCGACCTCGCCAAGGGCCACCCGGGCGCGGCGATGTGGGACGACGCCATCAGCCGCGCGCGCTTCGAGTTCCGCTGGGAGGACCAGTTCAACCTGGGCCTGGATCCGGAGACCGCCCGCAAGTTCCACGACGAGACCCTGCCGAAGGAGGCGCACAAGACCGCCCACTTCTGCTCGATGTGCGGCCCCAAGTTCTGCTCGATGAAGATCAGCCAGGAAGTCCGCGACTTCGCGGCCGGCAAGGCGCCCAACAGCACCGAACTGGGCATGGCCGAGATGAGCGAGAAGTTCAAGGAACAGGGCTCGGAGATCTATCTGAAGACGGAGTAGGCCGATTTCACTGGCGCGGCGGCGGGGACATCTTCACCGTCGCGCCATGAAACGCCTGAGTCTCCTAGCGGCCGTCGCCAGTCTCGCCATCGCCGCGCCGGCTTTCGCCGAAAGTCCGTTCTGGCCGGTCCAGGCCAAGGGCGGAATGGTGGCGGCCGAGCTGCGCGGGGCCTGGAAGTCGCGCGGCTATGGCTGGATCGTGCAGTTCGGGCCGGACGGCGCTCAGCTGTTTCAGGCCGCCGGCGAGGGCTGCTACCCCGATCCGCGTCGCGAGCCCGACCCCGACGGCGTCATGACGCTGTGGCGGTCGGAGGGGCAGGGGACCATCACCCTGACCGGCGACCCGTCCGGCACGCGCTATCTGTTCGATCGTCTGCCGAACTTGCCCACCCCCTGCATCGCGGCGGCCGCGTGGACGCCCGACCGCATCGTCGCCTTCGCCGCCGACACCTTCGCCGAGGTCTATCCCCGCTCGACCGAGCGGGGTCTGGACTGGAAGGTGCGCAAGGCCGAGGCCCTGGCCAAGGTCTCGCCCACCGCGACGGACGTCCAGCTATGGACGGCGCTGTCGGGCCTGCTGGCCGGTCTGGATGATCCTCATGTCGAGCTGCACGGCATGGTGGATGGGGCGCGCCGCGACCTGGAGCCCGGCGACCCGCCGACCCTGATCCGCGTTCACGCGGCCGATCCGGCCGGTGACGAGAAGGCCTGGCTGCAGGCCTATCGCGAGGGCGTCCTAACCCAGGTGCTGCAAGGGCGTGGGCGGCAGGCGGCCAACAACCGCGTCTTCTGGGGCCGTGTCGACGACATCGGCTATCTGAACCTGGTGACCATGGGCGCCTTCGCCCGCAACGCCGCGCCGGACGATCCCCGGCCGCTGGACGCGGTGCTGGACGAGGCCATGGCCGCCTTCGCCGGCGCCAAGGCGGTGATCGTCGACGTCAGCAACAACCGGGGCGGCTACGACACCATAAGCGCCCGGATCGCGGCGCGCTTCGCCGACCAGCCCCAGCTGGCCTATTCGAAGGTCGCGGTCGGGGCCAAGGCGCCGCCGCAGCCGCTGCGGGTCGAGCCGGCCGGCGGTCCGCGGTTCACGGGGCCCGTCTATCTGGTCACCAGCGACGTCACGGTCAGCGCCGGCGAGACCTTCGCCCTGATGATGAAGGCCCTGCCCAACGTGAAGCAGGTCGGAATGACCACGCGCGGCGCCTTCTCGGATCAGTTGCCCAAGCCCTTGCCGAACGGCTGGGCTCTGGCCCTTCCGGCCGAGCTCTACAAGGGTCCCAAGGGAGAGGACATGGAGGGCAGGGGGCTGGCGCCCGACATGCCGCTGGACGTCTTTCCCGCCAATGACCTGAATGGTGGCCACGCCAAGGCCATCCAGGCGCTGATGGCGAAAATCCGCGCCGAAGCGCGCTAGGCCTGTCGGAACCGGGGCTGGTCGGACGTCCTTGATCCGTCAACGACGATCAGAGGAGGAACATCATGGCCTATGTCGACGGTTTCCTGGTGCCCGTGCCCAAGGACAAGCTGGACGCTTACAAGGAGATGGCCCGCCTGGGGGCCGAGGTCTGGATGGAGTACGGCGCGCTGTCGTACGTGGAATGCGTCGCCGACGACGTTCCGTATGGCGAGGTCACCTCGTTCCCGCGCGCGGTGCAGGTCAAGGACGACGAGATCGTGATCTTCTCGTGGATCACCTACAAGGATCGCGCCAGCCGCGACGAGATCAACGCCAAGGTCATGGCAGACGAACGCCTCAAGGCCTACATGGCCGACATGCCGTTCGACGGTAAGCGGATGATCTTCGGCGGCTTCCAGCCCTTCTTGGAAAAGTAGCCCGTTCAGGTTGTGTCGCCTGGCGGCCGGTCCGCCGGGCGACGACCGATCTGGCTGCTCCGGCGCGTCGCGCGCCTTAAGGCTCAGTTTGTTTCCCATTTGTAACATCATTTCCGTGACAACATGTCGTCATCCAGAATGTGACGATAATTCAACGCTTCCCCGAGATAGCGGCGTTAGAAGACACACCAGTGTGCGCTTTATGCTGCATTGCCTTGTCTTGGCGCCGGGGGGCGTTGCGACGCGAGGCGCGGCCTCGTAAGAGCGACAACTCAGCGTTGGCGCCGGCAAGGGCCGGGGTCTTCCGTCACTCGTGTTTTCGTGGGCCTGAATGACCCTTTCGACCATCCTTCTGTACGGGCTGGCCGCCGCCGCGCTCGACCCGACGGCCGCCGCTTCGGCGTCGCCGGCGTCCTTGGCGACTCCACCCGAGGTGGTCGCCGAGGACGACCAGAAGAAGCCGCAGGTCAAGGATGAGGGACCCAACGAGGTCGAGGGCCTGACCATCCAGGCCGATCCGCGTGGCAAGGTCGAGGGCAATATCGAGCCCGAGATCGAGCTGAACGAGGCCGAGATCCAGAGCTTCGGCGCCGCCAGCATCGGCGAGCTGCTGACCATGCTGACCCCGCAGACCACCAGCACGCGCGGCCGCGATAGCAGCGGCGGGCCAGTGCTGTTGGTCAACGGTCGCCGTATCTCGGGCTTCCAAGAGATCCAGGGCGTGCCGCCGGAAGCCATCGAGCGCTTCCAGATCCTGCCGGAGGAGGTCGCGCTCAGTTACGGCTACAAGGCCGACCAGCGGGTCGTGAACATCATCCTGAAGAAGAACTACAACGCCCTGATGGCCCAGGCCCAGGCGACCGTCGCGACCGACGGCGGCCGCGTGGCGCCTGGCGCCGGCGGCAACCGGGTGCATATCAATGGCGACCGGCGCTGGAACCTCGACGTCCAGCTGTCGCACGACCCCTATCTGCTGGAGAAGGATCGCGACATCGTCCGCGCGCCGAACGGCCAGCCGTTCGACCTGGTTGGCAATATCAGCGGGCTAAACGGCGGTGAGATCGATCCCGCGCTCTCGGCCCTGGCGGGCGGCGCGGTGACCTTCGCCGGCGCGCCCGTCGCGACCCAGGCCGGCAAGGCCAGCCTGGCCGATTACGCCGCGAACGCCAACGCCTACAACACCGGTGATCTGACCCGAGACCGCTCGCTGATCTCGCGTTCCGACAAGGCCACGCTGCGCGGTTCCTACAGCCGCGACCTCAACAAGCAGACCCAGTTGACCGTCAGCGGCAACCTGGAAGACACCAGCAGCCACGCGCTGCTGGGTTTGCCGGGCGTGACCTTCACCCTGCCGTCCGCCAGTCCGTTTTCGCCGTTCGCCAACACCGTGACCGGCTATCGCTACATCAATGCGGCGGGCACGATGGCGCGGGACGTCGACACGCTGCGCACCCAGCTCAGCGCCGCCGCCAACGGTCGGTTCAAGGACTGGCGCTGGAACCTGACCGGCGACTTCGACCGCACCAAGACCGACACCACGACCGGGAGGGGCCTGGACGCCTCGGCCTTCCAGGCGGCGGTCGCGGCCGGCGACCCGACGGTCAATCCGTTCGGCGCCATTTCGAGCAGCCTGTACAAGACTGCCGCGGCGGACACGGCCCACTCGGTCTCGACCTCCGCCAGCGCCGAGCTGGTGCTGAACGGCAACCTGTTCCAGCTGCCGGCCGGTCCTCTGCAGACCACGGTCAAGGTCGGCGCCAACAGCAGGGGCCTGGACTCCAAGACGGTCCGTTCCGGCGTGACGACGACGCGCGACATCACCCGCACCACCGAGAGCTTCCAGGGCAGCTTCAACCTGCCGCTGACCAGCACGCGCCAGGACTTCCTGGCCAAGGCTGGCGACCTCTCGGTCAACGTCAACCTCGGCTATGACGACTTGTCGGACCTGGGCGGGCTGACCACCCTGGGCGGCGGCCTGAACTGGAGCCCGATCAAGAAGATCAGCTTCATCGCCAGCTACACCGACGAAGAGGGCGCGCCGACCACCAACCAGATCAACGACCCGCTGGTGGTGACCCCGAACGTCTCGGTGTTCGACTTCACGACCGGCCAGACGGTGTTGATCACCCGCACCGACGGCGGCAACGCCGCTCTGCGCAACGACAATCGCCAGGTCCAGAAGCTGGGCGTGAACTACAAGCCGATCGACAAGGTCGAGCTGACCTTCAACGTCACCTACACGCGGTCCGAGACCAAGAACATGATCGCCGCGTTCCCGGCGATCACCCCGGACCTGGAGGCGGCGTTCCCCGATCGCTTCACGCGCGATTCCACTGGCCGCCTGCTGGCGATCGACGCCCGGCCGGTGAACTTCGCCAGCGCCGAGAGCGAGAACATCCGCTGGGGCTTCAACTTGTTCAAGCCGATCGGCAAGCCGACGCCGGGCGCGATGGGGCGGGGTCGTTTCGGTGGTGGCCCAGGCGGCCCCGGCGGTGGAGGCGGCATGCGCTTCGGTGGCCCTCCAGGCGGCGGTGGCGGCGGTCCGGGCGGGCCCGGCGGTGGTCCGGGCGGCGGTGGTCCGCCGATGGGCATGATGCGGCCTGGGCAGGGCCTGTTCCAGCTGTCGGTCTACCACACCTGGCGGCTGACCGATGAGCTGACCATCCGCAAGGGCCTGCCGGTGCTGGACCAGCTGGACGGCGCGGCGATCAGCGCGCGCGCCGGCCAGGCGCGGCACGAGGTCCAGGTCCAGGGCGGCTACTTCAAGGACGGCCTGGGCATGCGTTTCAACGGAACCTGGAAGGCCTCGACCTGGGTGGACGGCGGCGCGACCGGCGGCCAGACCCTGTACTTCTCAGATCTGGCCACCGTGGGCGTGAACGTCTTCGCCAACTTCAGCGTCCCCGCGCGCAAGAAGGCGGTCGACAAGTTCCCGATCCTGAAGGGCGCGCAAGTGTCGCTGAACTTCGAGAACCTGCTGGACGCCAAGCAAACGGTCCGCGACCAGAACGGCGTCACGCCCCAGGCCTATCAGAAGGACTATCTGGATCCGCTGGGCCGCACGGTGCGGATCAGCTTCCGCAAGTTGCTCAGCTAAGGGCGCGCTGGACGGGTCGGCAGGGCTAACCCGTCCTTAAGCTGTCGGGCGCAGGCTTCTTTTCCCAAACGGCCTGTCTTGGCCGGATCGGAGACCGTCATGGCGATCATGACATCCAGCACCCGCCGCGTGGGCGACCACTTCGAGCCCAGCGACGTCGATCCGCAGGTCCAGCGACGGCTGCGCGGCTATCTCGAGCAGATCGACTACACCGCCTTCGCCTCGAACAAGGCGGTGCTGGGCGCGACCGTCGCTCATGTCGACGCCGAACGCTTCCAGCGCCTGGCCGTCGCCGCCGCCACCGCCCGCGCCAAGTGGGTGGCCGAGGCCGCGGCGATGACCGAGGCGGGAACCACCCTCTCCGAGGCTCAGGTCGCGCGCCTGGCCCACCTTCGCGCGGCCTATGACGAGCTGTCGGCGGTCTACGAGGCCACGCGGCGCATGGTCGAGCGGGGTTACATCGCCTACCGGCCGGCGGCTCAAGGGTAATTTACCCGGATATTATTGACTTCATATTTCATCCGGGTAAAAGGCGCGCTCAAGAACGCTTGAGAGGTCGTCATGTCCGGACGCAAGGCGCTGCTGCGCGCCTATAGGGAACGCAAGGTCGAGGCTGGGATCTACGCCGTGCACTGCCAGGTCACCGGCCAGGCCTGGGTCGGGGCGACGCCGGATCTCTCGACCCGACAGAACGGCGTCTGGTTCTCGCTCCGGCAGGGCTCGCATCGCGAGAAGACCCTGCAGACCGCCTGGAACGCCCACGGCCCTGAAGCCTTCGCGTTCGAGGCGGTCGAGGCGATAGACACCGAGGGGCTGGACAGGTTCGGGCGAGACAGCCGACTGAAGGACCGTCGCGAGCACTGGATCGCGATGCTGAACGCCACGGGGCTGATGTGATGCCGGAAAACGAGAACGGGCGTTACGTGGTTTTCCTCGGCCGGGACCGCGTGGCCGCCGGCTCGCGCCTGGACGCGGCGCTGGCGGCCCAGCGGCTGGCGAGGGAGACGGGCGTCCTGATTTTCGGGCCGGACGGTCGGGGCGTGGACTTCGACCTCAGCGGCGGGCCCGAGGCTCTGTCCGCGCGGCTGGCGCCGCCCGAAGAAGCGCCGCGCGGGCGAGGGCGGCCCAAGCTGGGCGTGACGTCCCGCGAAGTGACGCTGCTGCCGCGCCATTGGGACTGGCTGGCCAGCCAGCCGGGCGGGGCGTCGGTGGCGCTGCGCAAGCTGGTCGAGGCCGCCCGCCGTGAAAGCGAAGGTCCCGATCGCATCCGTGCGGCGCGCGAGGCGGCCTACCGTTTCGCCTCGGCGATCGGCGGGGACCTGCCGGGCTTCGAGGAGGCGATGCGGGCCCTGTTCGCCGGCGACGACGCCGCCTTCGAAGCGCGGATCCAGGCCTGGCCGGCCGGCATCGCCGCCCAGTTGCGCACCTATGCCGCCGAGGCTTTCGGGGCGGACTAACCGCCGGACTTGGCCACGATTTCGTCCAGCACCGCCTTGTAGGCCGCCTCGAACGGGGCCTTGTCGCTGTCGGGCTTGGCCGGCCACAGGGGACGCAGGGCGGCGGTGCGGGCGGCGGCGTCGCGCAGCCAGGCCGGATCGGCCTTGGCCAGCTTGGCGACTCGCGCCTCGACCTCGGCCTTGGGACGGCCGTCATAGGCCAGCAGCGAGCGCAGCGCCCACAGCGCTTGCTCGTCAGGATTGGGCTTCGCCGACCCCGGCGCGCGGTGGGTCGTCCAGCGGATGGCGTCGACCAGTTGGGCGCGATAGCGCGGGTCGTCCCAGGTGCTGGGCGTGTGGCCCAGATTGGTGTGGTAGAGGCGGCCCTGGCCGATCTGGCGGGTCCAGGTGATCGGCACGAACCAGGGACGCTTCAGCGCCGTCTCGGTGAAGTCCAGGGCCTGCAACGCACGAACCTTGGCGGGGTCATAGTCTGAGTACTGATAGATTTCCTCGGCATAGGCGAAGCGGGCCGGCCAGGCGGCGGTGAGCGGGTCCTTTCCACCCAGAGCCTGGACGGTGATCGGCGTGCCCTGCGTCCACGGATGGCCCGCGAACTTGCCGTTGATGAAGGCGGTGTAGGTCTGGCCAGGACCCGTGTAGTCCCAATGGGTGTCGGTCGAGCTGTGCAGGCCGATGAACCCGCCTTTGCCGCTCGCGACCCAGGCCTGGATCGCGGCCCAGTTTTCGGCCGAAATCGGCAGCTCTCCGGTGGTGTAGAAGGCCAGGACGTCGACGTCCTTGAGCTTCTCCGGCGTGATCGTGCGGGCGTCCTGGGTGGACTCGACGGTGAAGGCGCCGGTCTTGGCGGCGATCTCGGCGAGGGCGATCTCGGAGGGAGATGGTCCGTTGCTGTTCTGGGGCCGCGCGACGGGCCGGTGCACGAAGCCCACCGATTGGTCGAGATACAGCAGGCGGATCTTGGCAGGACCAGCCTGGGCGGCGAGCGGCAGGCAAAGCGCGGCGAGCGCCGCGATGAGGGTCGGCAAGCGGGCCATCTTGATCTCAGCTCTTGGGTTGCAGAAGGTCCCAGCGATTGCCGGAAAGGTCCTCGAACACCGCCACCGTGCCGTAGGCTTCGTGGCGGGGCTCCTCCAGGAAGGTGACGCCGGCGGCGGTCATGCGGGCGTGGTCGCCGGCGAAGTCGTCGGTGTGCAGGAACAGCCAGACGCGGCCGCCGCCCTGCTGGCCGATCGCCCGGGCCTGGTCGCCGACCGCCTGGGCCAGCAGGAAGTTCGTGCCGTCACTGCCCGGCGAGACCACCACCCAGCGCTTGCCGTGGCCCATCTCGGTGTCTTCCACCAGCGTGAAGCCCAGCTTGCCGACATAGAAGGCGATCGCCTCGTCGTAGTCGGCGACGAGCAGGGACACGAGGGCGACGCGGCGGGCCATTTGCGACTCCGTATTGGGCGCTGACTGCATAGCATGCGTCAGGCGGTTGTCAGCGTCGGCGTTTTAGAAGGGCTCATCCTCACCACCTCCAAGGAGAAGCTCATGAACCGCTCCCTCGTGCTGACCCTCGCCGCCCTGGCCCTGGCGCCGCTGCCGGCCCTGGCCGACGGCCCGAAGACCAAGGTCACCGACGTGGCCGTCAAGGACATTCCCGCCGCCGTGGTGTCGGTGGTCAAGGCCGCCGCGCCGCGAATGACCATCAAGGAAGCCGAACTGAAGGAGCGCGCCGACCGCCGCTACTACGACGTCGAGGGCGTGATGCCGGACGGTTCGGAGATCGAGTTCGATCTTCTGGAAAGGAACGGCCGCTGGGAGATCGTCGAGACCCAGCGCGACATCGCCTGGTCGACCGCGCCCAAGCTGGTGCGTGACACGGCCGCCGCCTCGGGCAAGGCGATCAAGCCTGTCCGCGTGATCGAGAGCAAGCAGGCCGACGGCATGGTGATCTACGAGCTGTTCGCGGCCGGCAAGCCTGACGAGCCTTCGATGGAAGTCAGCCTCAAGAACGGCCAGGCCAAGGTGCCGGCCGAGGTCTGGCCGCACTAACCGCCCGAATACCCGCCGATGATCGGCAGGATCTCGCCGGTGATGTAGCTCGACGTCTGTGGTGAGGCCAGGAACACGTAGGCCGGCGCGATCTCCTCGGGTTGCGCCGCCCGCTTCATCGGGGTCTTGGCCCCGAATTCCGCCACCTGCGGTCCCAGCTTGTCGGCGGGGTTCAGCGGGGTCCAGACCGGGCCCGGCGCCACGGCGTTCACGCGGATGCCCTTGTCGATCAGATGGGTGGCCAGCGACCGGGTGAAGGCGTGAATGCCGCCCTTGGTCATCGAGTAGTCGAGCAGGTCCTTGTTGCCCAGCAGGCCGGTGACCGAGCCGGTGTTGATGATCGAACCGCCGTTGGGCAGGTGCTTCACCGCCGCCTTGGCCATGTGGAAATAGCCATAGAGGTTGGTCCGCAGGGTGCGGTCGAAATGCTCTTCGGTCAGGTCCTCGAAGTCGGTGACGTGCTCCTGGAAAGCCGCGTTGTTGACCAGGATGTCCAGATGGCCCAGCTCGGCCACGGTCTTCTCGACCGCCGCCTTGGCGTAGGCCGGGTCGGCGACGTCGCCAGGCAGCAGGATGGCGCGGCGGCCCTCCAGCTCCACCGCCAGGCGGGTTTCCTCGGCGTCGCGATCCTCGGACAAATAGGCGATGGCCACGTCCGCGCCCTCGCGGGCGAACAGCACCGCCACGGCGCGGCCGATGCCGCTATCGGCCCCCGTGATCAGGGCGACCTTGCCCTCCAGCTTGCCCGAGCCCTTGTAGAACGGGGCGTCGTACATCGGGGCCGGATCCAGCTTCCACTCCTCGCCTGGCTTGGCCTGGTGCTGCTCGGGGAAGGGCGGGGCAGGGTAGCGTCGGGCGCCGGCCTGCATCGCCTGGTCCTTCTTCCCCTTGGGCTCGAACGAGCGCGCCTCCTTGGCGTCCAGTGGGGCCTGGATGTCGCGCTCGGCCTGGGCGGCGCGGTCGGCGGTGGTCTCGAACTCGGGGGTCTGGGTCTCGGCCATGGCGCGCTCCTGAGAAACTGAGCCCGGAAAACCACTGGGCCGGCGCGATGTTCCAACCGTCACCAAATGCGGGTTGCCCGGAAAACGGGCATGCGCCACTTTGCGCGCCTTCTTTCACTCCCTCCTTTTTGACCCTGGGGTGACGACCATGCCGCGCGACGCGGCCGGGACGGCGTTCCCCCCGGAGCAGCCGCGCGGCCCTATTCTGAGCGACCTCATCGATCTGCTCCGCCTGGCGGGGCCGGTGGTGCTGTCGCGCCTGGGCATCATGGTCATGGGCCTGACCGACGCCATCGTCGTCGGCCACTTCTCGGCCCGCCAGCTGGGTTTCCACGCCATGGCCTGGGCACCGTCCTCGATCTTCATCACCATGAACGTCGGCCTCCTGGTCGGGGTGCAGGTGATGACCGCCCGCGCGATCGGGGCGGGCAAGCGCCACGAGACCGGCGCGGTGTTGCGGCGGGGGCTGAGCTACGGCCTATGGCTGGGCCTGGGGTCTATGGCGCTGCTGGCGCTGTTCGGGCCGCTGTTCCTGCACAGCATGGGCCTGAAGGACGGCCTGGCCGACGGCGCGACCCTGCCGCTGATCGTCTTCTCGCTGTCGCTGCCGATCTATTCGGTGTCGGTGGCGCTGACCTTCTGGCTGGAGGGCCTGGGCCGGCCGGGGCCTGGCGCGGTGTTCATGTGGCTGGCCAACATCGTCAACCTGGGCGCCAACCTGCTGTTCGTGCCGGGGACCTTCGGCCTGCCGGCGATGGGAGCGACGGGCGGCGCCTGGTCGACCTTCGTGGCGCGGCTGGCCCTGGCGGCGGCCTTGGCCGTCTACGTGGCCAGGATGAAGGAGGCGCGTGAGCTGGGCGTCTTCGACAAGCCGGCCCGCGACCGACCGGCCGAGGCCGAGCAGCGCAAGATCGGCTATGGGGCCGGCGCGTCGAACTTCTTCGAGGTCTCGGCCTTCGCCGGCATGAACCTGATCTGCGGCTGGATCGGCGGGTTGGCCGTGGCCGCCTACGCGGTGGTGCTGAACGTCTCGGCGATCGTCTTCATGGTCCCCCTGGGCGTGGCGACGGCGACCGCCGTGCTGGTGGGCCGAGCCTATGGCGCGCGCGACCCCGAGGGCATGAAGCGGGCCGGCTGGATCGCCTTCGCCGTGATCGCGGTGGTCGGGACGCTGTTTGGCCTGCTGCTCTATCCGACCAAGCATTGGGTGGCCCTGGCCTACACCACCGACCCGGCGGCCCTGACCCTGATCCTGCCGGCCATGGCGCTGAGTTGCCTGTTCTTCGCGCCAGACGCGGTGCAGGTCGTGGCGGCCCAGGCGCTGCGGGCGCGGGGCGAGGTGTGGATCCCGACGATCACCCACCTGATCAGCTACGCCCTGGTGATGGGGCCGCTGGCCTGGTGGCTGGCCATCCCGCGCGGCATGGGCCTGAACGGGGTGCTGGTGTCGATTATCGTCACCAGCTTTCTGGCGGCGGCGTTCCTGCTGACGCGATTCCGGATGCTGGACTGGCGGGACCGGAGGAACGCTCGGTAGCGCCGTCCCCGACGGCGGATCTACGCCCCCAGGATCCAGCCTTCCTCGGTCTCGGCCGCGGCCAGGGCGTCGTCGGCCAGCCCCTTCGGCGCGGCGAAGATCGCGCCCAGCTTGCCGGCCTCGTCCAGCTTGGCGAAGTGTTCGGCCAGGCCGCGCACCTGGGCCAGGTCCTTGACCTCGCTCGCCGCCGGAACGGCCTTGATCAGCGACGGATAGACCTCGGCCACCACCACGGCGACGCCGTCGAGGTCGGCGTCGGTGAGGGCCTTGAAGCCGGTCTCGAACGGCCAAACGCGAACAGCCTCGCCGCGCGCGTCTTTCAGGCGGCGCACGGCCGGGATGCCGACGATCGCCTGACCGCCGACCGAGCCGTTGTAATAGAGCTTCCAGATCGAGTGCGCGCCTTTCGCGGCCTCGTCGGCATGGCGAAACTCCGGCAGATCGTCGGGACCGTGCTCGCGCGGGCGCTTGGGCTGCAGCGTGGTCAGGGCGTCCTTCGGCGGGCAGCCCCAGAACGGGAAGGGGCCGCCGGTCAGGCGGCGGTTGATCTCCGACCCGACGCCGAAGCGGTTGTTGGTGTTGTCGGCCTTGTCCTTGACCATCTTGGCCAGCTGGTCCCAGACCGCGCGCCAGCGGGTGTCTCCCGGCAGGGCAAGCGCCTGCGAGAGCCCACGCGGGAAGCCCAGCGGGAAGTCGAAGCCGACAAGGGCCCGCTCACCGCGCTTCTTCAGGTCGTCGAGGATGGCCGCCAGCCGGGTCTCGGCCTCGGTGCGGGTGGCCGGATTGTAGCTCTCGAACGTCAAGCGAAAGCGCACGTCGCGCTTGAGGACGCCGATCCAGATGGAATCCGCGCCCGTCGTCGGCTTGGCGGCCGCGCTCCAGTCGACGATCACATAGGCGCTGAACAGACGCGACACGGCCCGCGGCTCCGTGAGGGAAGGAAGCCGCGCTTCTACCCCGTCGACAGCCTCAAGGCGAGCCTAGGAAAGCGCTTGACGCCCGATATCAGGCGGCGTCGCGCACTTCCTTGGCCGGGCCGATCGGGCGGCCTTCGCGGGCGAACCAGCGGATCGGCGGCTCGCAGGCCGGGCCCAGGGCCGCGCGGACGATGGCGGGCGGGCGGCGCTCTTCCGGGGTCATGAACAGGCCGTTGGTCTTCAGCTTCAGGCCGGCGACCTTGTGGGCGCCCAGCATGGTCAGCGGCACGGCCAAAACGAGGCCCATCAGGATGGGGGCGGTCGAGGTGAACAGGTCCGGCGTGAACCAGAAGACGCCGCCCAGCACCAGGCCCGTGGCGCTGATCCAGCCCATGGCGGCGCAGGCCTCCTTGAAGGCGACCTTGTCGGCGTCGCGGCGCTGGGTGGCCCAGCCGCCGACCTTGCCGGCCAGGATCTCGACGATGGCGCGGGTCTGGGTGAACATCAGCATCGGGGCGACCAGGGCCGAGAACAGCATCTCGACGGCCAGGCCGGCGGCCACGCGGCGCTTGCCGCCGAAGCCCTTGATCTCGCTCTTGCGCGACAGGACCAGGATCGAGCCCAGGATCTTGGGGCCGAACAGCAGCACGAAGGTGATGATCATGGCCCAGGCGGTGGCCTGGATCTCGCGCCAGTCGATCAGCGCGTGGGCGGCGGCCTGCAGGTCGGCCATGGTGAAGGCCGCCTTCTTCAGCTCGGGCATCAGGGCGCGCGAGGTGATGCCGGCGCTCAGGGCGATGAACCACAGCGGCGACAGGGCATAGCTCAGCACGCCGATCACCAGGTGCAGGCGGCTCATCCAGTGCAGGCCGGGCAGGGTGACCAGCGGCACGTGCTGGACGTTGCCCCGGCACCAGCGGCGGTCACGGGTGGCGAAGTCCAGCAGGTTCGAGGGGCTCTCCTCGTACGAGCCTTCCAGATAGGGCGCCAGGTGGACGCTCCAGCCGCCGCGGCGCAGCAGGGCGCTTTCCAGGGCGTCGTGGCTCATGACCTCGCCGCCGAACGGCTTGGGGCCAGCCAGGTGCGGCAGGCCGCAGGTCTCGGCGAAGGCGCGGGTGCGGACGATGGCGTTGTGGCCCCAGAACGAGCTCTCCGAGCCCGACCACCAGGCCAGGCCCGTCCAGGCGACGCGGCCGTACAGGCGCGTAGCGAACTGCAGGGTGCGGGCGAAGATCGTCTGGGCGTTGATGATCATCGGCATGGTCTGGATCAGGCCGGCGCCCGGGTGACGCTCCATGGCGTCGGCCAGACGGACCATGGCCTCGCCGGTCATCAGGCTGTCGGCGTCCAGCACCAGCATGTGCTCGTAGGCGCTACCCCAGCGGCGCACCCAGTCGGCGACATTGCCGGCCTTGCGGCCCGTGTTTTCCTTGCGGACGCGGTAGAAGACGTTGCTGTGGGCCTCGCGGCGGAAGCGGGCGAAGCAGGCCTGCTCGGCCAGGGCCACCTGGGCGTCACGGGTGTCGCTGAGCACGAAGATGTCGAAGTGGCGGCTCATGCCTGTCTCGGCGATCGAGGCGTCCATGGCGCGCAGGCGGGCGAAGACGCCGGCGGCGTCCTCGTTGTGCACCGGCATCAGGATGGCGGTGCGGGTGTGCAGCTTGGGCATCGGGGCCTCGCCGTCGATGCCCAGCGGATCCTTGGGCTTGCCCAGCAGGATGACGAAGCCGGCCACGGCCGTGCAGAACCACAGCGACAGCGCCAGGAACAGCGGGGCCAGCAGGGTCAGGACCACGCCTTCCAGGTGCGTGACGCCGCCCAGGGCCACGGTGTCGAAGGTGGCCTTCCAGCCGGCGAAACCCATGACGATCGTCGCCAGGGCCACGACCCAGCGGCGGAAGGTCATGTCGGCGACCACGGCGGCGGCGCGGCGCGAGCCGCCCTGCCAGAAGCCCAGGGGCTGGACCGGCATGGCCAGCGGCGCTTCGGCCGGGATTTCGACGGTCTCGCGGCGAACGACCTGATCGAGGGTCACGCTCGTGGAGGAGCGCACGTCGAAGAGGGCGGAGCGATCGCTCATATCGTCAGATCTCGGACTTTTCCGGCGAGCCGGGCTCTCTCCGCGCGTTTCGACGCCGAGAGCCTCTTTCCGCCCCGCCGCGCCTCCGCTAGGGGAAGGCGATGGGGTGTGTGACGGCTCCGTGACGGTCGAAAACCGGCGTGGAGAGCCGCCGGTCGTTTCTTAGAGTAAAACTTCGATCACAAATTCGCTACCGGAAATCACATCGATTTCGCAGTTGCGAGAAAAATTATGGGAAACGCGTCGCGCGAGCGGCGCTCGCTCGTCTGGGGAATTTTTGTAAAGCTATGAATTTTCGATATTTTGTCGCCGCGATCACTATCCTGGGCCTCGCCGCGTGCGGAAAAGCTTCACAGGAAGCTCCGTCACATCCGGCCGCCGTTCAGGCCATGCCGTCGACGGAATCGCTGCCGGCCTATGACGCCCAGGGGGTGATTTCGAGCCTCGATGGCCAGATTCTCACGCTCGATCACGACGGCGCGAGCACTGCGGGCCTCAAGCCGGGACGCGACCAGTTCAAGGTCTATGCGGATGTGATCGCCGAGGCGCCGATCACGCCGGGCGCGCGGGTGAAGTTCCAGTTCAAGAAGACGCCGACGGGGCTCGAGGTTTCGAAGCTCGAACCCCGCGACTGATAGCCTCTAGGCCAGCTTCACCAGCATCTTCCCGAGGTTCTCGCCAGAGAACAGCTTGAGGAACGCGTCTGGAGCGCGCTCGACGCCTTCCTCGACGGTCTCGTTCCACTTGATCTTCCCGGCCTTGATCCACTCGCCCATGTCCTTGGCGAACTGCGGGTAGAGGTCGTAGTGGTTCGAGACGATGAAGCCCTCCAGGCGCAGGCTCTTGCCCACGGCCAGGATGATGTTCGGCGGGCCCTCGGGCTTACCGGTCTCATTGTATTGCGAGATCATCCCGCATAGGGCGAAGCGGGCGAACGGGCGGGCCGAGTTCAGGGCTGCCTCCAGGTGCACGCCGCCGACGTTCTCGAAATAGACGTCGATGCCCTTGGGGGCGACCTTGGCCAGTTCGGCGACGACGTCGGGCGTGGCCTTGTAGTCGATCACGTGGTCGACGCCGATCGACTTCAGGAACGCCACCTTCTCCGGGCCGCCGGCCGAGCCGATCACGGTATGGCCCTTCAGCTTGGCGATCTGGCAGACGACCGAGCCCACCGCGCCGGCGGCGGCCGAGACGAAGACCACATCGCCGTCCTTCAGCGCCGCCACGCGTAGCAAGCCCGCATAGGCCGTCATGCCCGGCATGCCGGCCACGCCCAGGAAGGCCTGGGGCGGGACGCCCTGGGTGTCGATCTTGGTGATGGCGCCCATGCCGGCGGCGGCCAGCGCCTTGGGATTGGCGTTGAAGCCCTCGCGCCAGCCGAACATCGAGCTGACGACGTCGCCCGGCTTGAAGTCGGGGTCGTTGGAAGCGGTGATCTCGCCAATCGCGCCGCCCTGCAGGGCCTGGCCGATCTGGAACGGCGGCACATAGCTGGGACGGTCGTACATGCGGCCGCGCATGTACGGATCGACCGACATCCAGAGGTTCTTCACCTGCACCTCGCCGTCGCCCGGCGCCGGCAGCTCGACGGTCGCCAGTTCGAAGTCGGAGGCCTTGGGCAGGCCCACGGGACGGCTCTTCAGGCGGATTTCGCGCGACGTGGTCATGATGTTCCTCCCCTTGGCTGCGCCAAGCGTTGCAAATTTAAACGGATGTTTAGCGCGCCCTTACGGAAGGCTCTAGTCCTTCTATGCGCTAGCGAAGCGCGGTAGACAGTCGGGATGATCCAGGACTTGAAGGCAGGCGTCGTCGGCGCCGGTGTGTTCGGCGGCTATCACGCCAAGAAGTACGTCGAGCTGAAAGGGGTGACCCTGGTTGGCGTCTACGACGTCGACCTCGCGCGCGCCGAGGCGCTGGCGGGTCCGCTGGGCGCCCAGGCCTTCGACGGCATCGACGCCTTCCTGGCCGCCGTCGACGTGGTCACCGTCGCCGCGCCGGCCGTCCATCACGCCGCGCCCGCCCTGGCGGCGCTGAAGGCGGGCAAGCCGGTCTATTCGGAAAAGCCTCTGGCCGTATCGCCCGAGGACGCCGACCGGATGGTCGCCGCGGCGGCCAAGGCCGGGGTGCCGCTGGCTTGCGGCCACCAGGAGCGCGTGGTGTTCCAGGCCATGGGCCTGCTGGACATCCCCGAGCAGCCGCTGCGCCTCGAGGCGGTCCGTCGCGGCACGCCGTCCGACCGCAACCTCGACGTCTCGGTGGTGCTGGACCTGATGATCCACGACATCGACCTGGCTCTGGCGCTCTGCGACGGCCAGCCGATCGCGGTGGAAGGCGAGGGGGCGATCACCCGCTCGACCTCGCTCGATTGGGTCAAGGCCGAGGCCACCTTCGACAACGGCTTCACGGCCGTCTTCGACAGCTCCCGCGTGGCCGAAGCCCGCGAGCGGACGATGAAGGTCGTCTATCCCTCGGGCGAGGTCGAGATCGACTTCCTGGCCCGCACCTTCCGCAATACCACCCCGTTCCCGCTGATCGAGAACTTCACCGAGACCCCGGCCGGCAAGGACCCGCTGGGCCTTTCGGTGGCCGGCTTCCTCAAGGCCGTTCGCGGCGAGGCTCCTCGGCCCGTGGTGACCGGCGAAGAGGCGGCGCGGGCGCTGGACCTGGCCCTGGCCGTCGAGCAGGCGGCGGAAGGTTAGCGAACGGAGCGCCGATGCCGCACGAGGCCTGGCCCGTCGATCCCGGAGCGATCGCGCCGTTCCTGGCGGCGGTGGTCCTGATCGAGCTGACGCCGGGTCCCAACATGGGCTACCTGGCCGGGCTCTCGGCCGTCGAGGGTCGCCGCGCGGGCCTGGTCACCGTGGCCGGGATCACCTGTGGCCTGCTGGTCTACATGCTGGCCTCGGTGGCGGGGGTGACCCAGGTCCTGGGCGCGCATCGTCCGCTGTACGAACTGCTGCGCTGGGCCGGCGTGGCCTATATCGCGTGGCTGGCGCTGGACGCCTGGCGCGGCGGCGAGCGCGCCGAGACGGCGCCCGGCCGCGTCACGGACTGGACCCTGTTCCGCAAGGGACTGTTGGCCAACCTCCTGAACCCGAAGGCGGCGCTGTTCTACGTGACCTTGCTGCCGGGGTTCGTGCAGCCGGGGCACGCCTCGCCCACGACCCAGGCCCTGATCCTGGGCGGCATCCACATCCTGGTCAGCGTCGCCGTACACGGCGGCATCGTGCTGTCGTCCGACGGCCTGGCCCGGCGGATCGCCGCCCTGGGCGACGGCGTCCGGGCGCGGCGGATCTTCGCGGTCGCCCTGCTGGCCACCGCCGTCTGGATCGCTTTCGAGACCCGCCTCAGAGGCTGACCTGGGTCCCCAGCTCGACCACCCGCCCGGGCGGCAGGTGGAAGAAGGTGGTCGGGTCGGCGGCGTTGCGGGTCAGGAAGGTGAACAGCTTGCGCTTCCAAC
The DNA here is from genome assembly GCF_023935105.1 of Caulobacter segnis. NCBI lineage: Bacteria > Pseudomonadati > Pseudomonadota > Alphaproteobacteria > Caulobacterales > Caulobacteraceae > Caulobacter > Caulobacter sp. RL271. The sequence continues at coordinate 1,971,202 of NZ_CP096040.1, forward strand.
TGGGCAGGGCGTCGCTGGCCGTCGACGGCACGATCGTGCGGCGGCTGACGAAGAACGACGTGCTCATGATGTCGAACTTCAGGCCCTGCTTGCGGCAGGCGGCCAGGGCCTGCGGGATGTTCGGGCTCTCCATGTAACCGTAGCGCAGCGAGATCAGCCACCAGCGGTCGTCGAGGGCTTTGGTCTCGATCCGCTCGGCCTCGGGTACGTAGGGGCGAGTCTCGTTGACGATGGTCAGCAGCACGTTGCGCTCGTGCAGCACCTTGAAGTGCTTGAGGCTGTGCATCAGGGCCGGCGGGGTGGTGTCCGGGTCCGAGGTCAGAAACACGGCGGTGCCCGGCGTCGAGGTCGTCGAGCGACGCAGGATCATCTCGCGGAAATCGCTGAACGGCAGGCCGTCCTTGCTGAGCTTGGCGCGCAGGCGTTCGGTGGCGGTGACGAAGATCGACATCAGCAGGCACAGGCCCGCGCCCAGGGCCAGCGGGGCCCAGCCGCCGGTCAGCACCTTCAGCAGGTTGGCGCTGAAGAAGGTCAGGTCCAGGAGCAGGAGGGGCACGATCAGCGCCAGGGCGGTGGCCAGGCGCCATTTCCAGACGTGGCGCACGACGATGTAGGCCAGCATGGTGGTCACGACCATCGTGCCGGTCACCGAGATCCCGTAGGCGTGAGCCAGGGCCGAGGACGAGCGGAACGACAGCACCACCAGCACGACGCCGACGAACAGCAGCCAGTTGATCGGGGCGACATAGATCTGGCCGGCCTCGGTCTTAGAGGTGATCTTGATGTCCATGCGGGGCAGCAGGCCCAACTGGATGGCTTGCTGGGTCAGGGAGAAGGCCCCGGTGATCACCGCCTGGCTGGCGATAACGGTGGCGACGCCCGAGAACAGGACGAGGGCCAGCCGCCACTGGTGCGGGGCCATCAGGAAAAACCAGTCGGCGTTGGGCAGGGCGGTCCCCGCGGCCTCGGCGGCGGTCAGGGCCTTAGAGGCCAGGGCGGCCTGGCCGAAATAGTTCAGGGCCAGCATCGGCAGGGCCAGACCGAACCACGACAGCTGGATCGGGCCACGCCCGAAGTGGCCCATGTCGGCGGTCAGGGCCTCGGCCCCGGTCACGGTCAAGAACACCGCGCCCATGACCAGGAAGCCTGTCAGGCCGTGGTGGGCCAGGAAATAGATGGCGTAGGTCGGCGAGAGCGCGCCCAGCACGCTGGGGTCGTCCTTGATATGCCAGACGCCCAGAGCGCCCAGGCACAGGAACCAGCAGACCATGATCGGGCCGAAGATGCCGGCCACCTTGGCCGTGCCCTTGGCCTGGAAGCTGAACAGGGCGGTCAGGATCACCAGGCTGACGACGATGACTTCCTGCGTGCCGAACCAGTGCTCGAAGCCCTTGACCGACTTCAGGCCCTCGACCGCCGACAGCACCGACACCGCAGGGGTGATGACGCCGTCGCCGTAGAACAGGGCCGCGCCGATGGCGCCGAGGGCGAAGATCAGGCCGGTGCGGCCCGCCGCGCCCTGCTGGGCCAGGGCCATCAGCGATAGCACCCCGCCTTCGCCCTTGTTGGAGGCGCGCATCAGGAACAGGACGTATTTGACCGTCACGACCAGGATCAGCGCCCACAGGGCCAGGGACAACACGCCCATGATCTCGGGACGGACCAGGCCATCGCGGGCGGCCTCGGCCAGCGCGTCGCGGAAGGCGTAGAGGGGGCTGGTGCCGATGTCGCCGAACACCACGCCCACGCTGCCCAGCGCCAACGGCCAGAAACGCGCCGCCGCGTGACCGTGATGTGAGGCTTCGATTGTGGGGGTGACAGAGTCGGACGCGGCGAGGGGTTCTTTACCCGCCATCTAAAGCTCGAGGCTCCAAAGCGCCGGCTCTGGTCCGGCTGGCGGCGCTTTACGCCCGCGTTTGCGTTGCAGCAATCGAAAAGGCGAAATTCTCGAAAGCGTGATCCCGGCGCTTAGTCGTCCAGGTCGAACGGCAGTTCGTCCTGATCACTGGCGGTTTCGCGGCGGGCCTTCGAGACCGGCTTGTAGCTCGGTTCCGGTTCCGGCGGCGGGGTGGGCGCGATGTCCTCGTCGTCCCAGGGCGGATCGCCGAACATGTCCAGCTCGGCCTCACGAGCGGGCGGCTGGGGGGCGGCCGTGGCCGGAGGGGGCGCGGTCGGGCGCGAGATCGGCTGGGCGGCGGCCAGTGGAACATCGTCAAACGACGAGCGGCGTGCCAGCGGCGGCGGGGTGTCGGGCAGGGGAGGTGGCGGCCGGACGTCGTCATCGTCCGTCGCGTCATCGTCCATCTCGTCATCGAACGGCTTGGAAAGCGGCGCGGGCGCGGCGGCGGCCGGACGTGGCGCGACCGGCGCGGCGGCGGGCTGTGCGGCGGGCGCGGGGCGAGGGGGCAGAGGGCGGCGGACGATGGCCTCGCAGCGGGCCAGCCAGCGGTTGGCTTCCTGCACCAGTTCGGCCGGCGAGCGGCTCTCGCGGCGCAGCTCGTCGCCCGGGACCCAAAGCTCGAGCGCGAAGTCGGGGTGGCGCGGATCGTCGAACACCAGCCGCAGGGTGACGGTCTCGGCCTGAGGCGACACGTGGTCTATGGCCCGGCGGCCCTCGCCCCGGAACACCCGGCCCATCACCTGGCCGTCGATCAGCAGCTCGGCGCCCATCAGTTCGTCCAGGCGATAGACCAGACACCAGCCGCCCCGGTCCCAGGCCACGGCCATCAGGTTGGTGGCGAACGAGAAGCCGGCCCCGCGGCCGCGACCACGCGCCACGACCACCCCTTCGGGCTCGCCCTTCAGGACGTTGCGCAGGGCCCGGCGGATGCGCCGGTCCTCGTCGCCATACCAGATGGCCAGGCTGCCCAGGAACGTCACCGCCGAGCCGGCGATGGCCACGAACAGCAAAAGACGCGCGAGTTCGCTCATAGTGGAGGGCAGGCTAGCGAGAGTCCTGATTCCCGGACAGGGGGCGTCTTTGGGGGTCTAGACCCTGAAGTGGCCGACGACCGGAACATGGTCCGAGGGCTTTTCCTTGTCGCGCTCGTCACGGTGGATGACGACGTCGGTCAGGCGATCGGCGGCTTGCGACGACAGCAGCAGGTGGTCGATGCGAATCCCGAGATTCCGCTGCCAGGCGCCGGCCTGGTAGTCCCAGAAGGTGTAGCCGCCCGGCGCGCCGTCGACCTGCATGTAGCCGTCGGTCAAGCCCAGGTTCTTGAGGGCCCGGAACGCGGCACGGCTCTCCGGCTGGAACAGGGCGTCGCCCAGCCAGGCCTCGGGATTGGCCACGTCCTGCGCCTCGGGAATGACGTTGTAGTCGCCCAGGATGACCAGCGGTTCCTCGAAGGCCAGCAGGGCCTGGGCGTGGGCGTGCAGACGGCGCATCCACGCCAGCTTGTAGTCGAACTTCTCGGTGCCGATCGGATTGCCATTGGGCAGGTAGATACCGACCACCCGGAACGGGACCGGCGCGCCGATCACCGCCTCGACATAGCGCGACTGCTCGTCGACCTCGTCCTCGGACAGGAAGGGCAGGCCCTTGCGGACATCCTCGACCGGAAACTTCGAGAGCAGGGCCACGCCGTTGTAGGTCTTCTGGCCGTGGACGACGACGTTATAGCCGAGCCGCTCGAAGGCCTCGGCCGGGAACTTCTCGTCGACGCACTTGATCTCCTGCAGCACCGCGACGTCGGGCGCTTCGGCCTCGAACCAGGCCAGGACATTCTCCAGGCGGGCATTAACCGAATTGACGTTCCAGGTGGCGATGCGCATCGACGGCTCCGAAGTGAGCCCGGAAGCTAGGAGGCGGGCTCTAGTGGGGCAAGCCTGGAACCCACACCTCCGCCGATCGATCCGTGGATCTCAAAGCAGCGCGAGGATGTCGGCGGCGACTTCGGACATGTCATCGTTCAGCTGGTGGTCTCGCCGCTCCAACCGGTGGAGGATCGCCGCCGGAATCGCCGCCGCGTAAAGATCCGCATGGTGCGGCGGGACGGTGTCATCCGCATCGCCCTGGTACAGATGAATGGGAATTCGCGGAAGCTTGGCGCCGAGGTCAGACGTGGAGGAGATCTCGTCGCTTGGCCACCCGCCGTTTCCGATGAACGGCGCGGCGATCAGAAAGACGCCCGCCAATTCAATTTTCGGCGGCATTCGGGCGAGGTGATGAATGAGCACCGTCCCGCCGATCGAGTGACCGACGAGCATCGCGCCCTCGCTCAGCTTGTCGATCTCTTGTGTGAGCGCGGAGCTCCACACCGAGAACCGAGGGTCCGCCTCGTCCGGCATCCGTGGATAACGGATTTCCACAATGGGGCCGAGCTTGCGGGCCAGGCTACTGACCAGCTTGCTGTCCCAATCGTCGTACGCGCCAGCGCCAGCGCCTTGGACGAACAGAAGCTGGCGCGCCATGGACGATCCTAGATCGAGAAGCTGACCCCGCAGCCGCAGCTGGACTTGGCGTTCGGATTGCGCACCCGGAACTCCGCGCCGGCCAACTCGTCGACGAAGTCGATCTCCGAACCCTTCAGCAGGGCCAGGGAGACGACGTCGACCAGGGCCACGGCGTCGTCGCGCTCGACCTTCAGGTCGTCGTCCTCGACGGTGTCGACCAAGTCGAAGCGGTACTGGAAGCCGGAGCAACCGCCGCCGTCGACAGCGACGCGCAGCATCAGCGGTCTGCCCTCGCTGCTGGCGATGGCCTTGATCCGACGGGCGGCGTTTTCGGAAAGCGTTAAGTCTGTTTGGGTCATGGCTGTGGAAAAGTCACCTTCGGACTATATGAGGGTGTCGCGGCCTCTTCGGAAGGGGCCAAATCGTCCAAAGCGATAAAGGCGGTTCATGTCCTCCACCCCGTACTTCGTTCCTCGCGCGCCCTACGCCGAAGATCCGTTCAAGTCCAAGGGGCGCCGTTTCAAGGAAGAAGAGAGCCGGACCCGGACGCCGTTCGCGCGGGATCGCGACCGCATCATCCACACCTCGGCCTTTCGTCGGCTGAAGGAGAAGACCCAGGTCTTCGTGGCGCACGAGGGCGACAACTTCCGCACTCGCCTGACCCACTCGCTCGAGGTGGCGCAGGTGGCCCGCTCGCTGGCCACGGCCCTGGGGCTGGACGCCGACCTGGCCGAGACCATTGCTCTGGGCCACGACCTGGGCCACCCGCCGTTCGGCCATGCCGGCGAGGACGAGCTGGAGATCCAGATGAAGCCGTACGGCGGCTTCGACCACAATGTGCAGACCTTCCGCGTGGTGACTGAGCTGGAGCACCGCTATCCGGACTTCCTGGGCCTGAACCTGACCTGGGAGACCCTGGAAGGGATCATCAAGCACAACGGTCCGGTGACCAACAAGCTGGGCAAGCCCTCCTGGAAGGCGATCCAGAAGTACGACGACGAGTACAAGCTGGGCCTGGACACCTGGGCCTCGGCCGAGGCCCAGGTCGCGGCCCTGGCCGACGACATCGCCTACAACAACCACGACGTCGACGACGGCGTCACCGCCGGCCTGTTCACCCTGGACGAGTTGATGGACGTGCCGTTGATCGGCCCGATCCTGGCGGCCGTGAAGAGCGAGCGGCCCGATCTCGACCCGCGCCTGACCCACCTGGAAGCCGTGCGCCGCATGATCGGGGCGATGGTCGACGACGTGATGGGCGAGACCCTGCAGCGCGCCGCCGCCACCGGCGTGTCGTCGGCGGATGACGTCCGCGGCCTGGACCACGCGCTGGTCGCCTTCTCGCCGGACATGGCCGAGGACCTGGCCCGCCTGCGCGGCTTCCTCTACGAGCGGATGTACCGCCACTGGAAGGTCAATCGCACCCGCAGCCAGGCGCGCCGTATTCTGGGCGAAATGTTCGCGCTATTCCTGAGGGAGCCGGAGGTCCTGCCGACCGTCTGGTTCAACAAGTCGCAGAACCGCGACGAAGCCGGCCGGGCCCGCGTGGTGTGTGACTATATCGCGGGCATGACCGACCGCTTCGCGATAGAAGAGCACCGCAAGCTGTTCCACCTCGACGTCTGGAACTAGGCCTTAGGGCTCTGGTCTCCCGTGCGGGGCTGACGCTTCTGGGACGGGCCGCCGTTGGGTAACCTCAAGGCGCGCGCGTCTGATTCGATCGTTCGATCCGTGCGCCCCCTGTTCGGGGTTTTAAGAGTATCTGGAGCCTGCCTGAGATGTCCGATCCGCACCGCGGGGCCTATACGCCGCCCACCGACGCGCCGCTGTCCTTCGACGCGCGTCAGCCCGTGCGGGGCGCGCGCCCGCTGCCCATGACCTTGATCATCAGCGCGGTGGTGCTGGTGACGCTTGTCGTCGCCGTGGTGATGATCTATCGCGGCGGCGTTCGGGGTCCGAACGAGCCGCCGCAGGCGGTGGGGACCGAGGTCGCCCAGATGAAGACTCCGCCACCGGCCGGCAGCCAGCCGCAGGATCCTGCCGCGGGCCTGCAGATCTATCACAACGACGAGGCGCAGCCGTCGGCCACCTTCGCCGCGCCGCCCGAACAGCCGCAGGCCCGTCCGGCGGTTCCGCTGCCCACGGCGCCGGTCCAGACCGCGACCCTGCCGGCCGCGCAACCCGCGCCGACGGCGACGCAGCCGGCGACTCCAGCCGCTAAGCCGGCGCCGACCATCGAGTCCCTGGCCACCGCCGCCAACCAGAAGCCGGTCGCCGCCCAGCCCAAGCCGGTCCAGGTGGCCGCCGCCAAGCCCACCCCGACGCCCGCGCCTGTCGCGACCAAGCCCGTCGCGAGCACCACGGGCCCCGCCTCGGTGCAGATCGGCGCGCTGTCGTCGCCGGCCCTGGCCGACAAGGCCTGGACCGACGCCACGCGCCTGGCGCCCGGCCTGGCCGCCGGCAAGGGCAAGAAGGTCGAGGCGATCGACAAGAACGGCACGACCCTCTACCGCACCTCGGTGACGGGCTTCGCCTCGCGTGAAGCGGCCAAGGCCTTCTGCGAGGCCATCTCGGCCTCGGGCAAGTCCTGCTTCGTCAAATGAGCCTCTTGATGGGCGCCGCCTCTTCCGCCGCCATCCTCGGCTGCTCCGGGACCACGCTGACGGCCGAGGAGGTCGCGTTCTTCAAGGACGTGAAGCCCTGGGGCTTCATCCTCTTCAAGCGCAACATCGCCGACCCCAACCAGGTCCGGGCCCTGACCGCCGCCTTACGCGAGACGGTCGGGCGCGCCGATGCGCCGATCCTGATCGACCAGGAGGGCGGCCGCGTCGCCCGCCTGCAGCCGCCGCACTGGCGCACCTATCCGCCGGGCCGCGCCTATGGCGCGCTGGTGGCCAACGACCCGCTGACGGCGCGCGAGATCACCCGTCTGGGCGCGCGCCTGATCGCGCATGATCTGACGTCGCTGGGCATCAATGTCGACTGCGTGCCGGTGCTTGACGTGCCGGACCCCAAGGGGCACGAGATCATCGGCGACCGCGCCTATTGCGACACGCCCGAGCAGGTGGCGACCCTGGGTCGCGCGGCCGCCGAGGGGCTGCTGGCCGGCGGGGTACTGCCGATCATCAAGCACATCCCCGGCCACGGCCGCGCCCTGAGCGACAGCCATCTGGAGCTGCCGGTCGTGAAGGCCAAGCTGACCGAACTGGACGCTCGCGACTTCGCGCCATTCCGGGTGCTGTCGGACATGCCGATGGCGATGACGGCCCACGTCGTCTACACGGCCATCGACAGCAAGAACCCGGCCACGACCTCCAAGAAGGCCATCAAGAAGGTCATTCGCGAGTCGATCGGCTTCGACGGCCTGCTGATGAGCGACGACCTGTCGATGAAGGCGCTGAGCGGCGACTTCAAGCAGCGCGCCAAGGACAGCTTGTCGGCCGGCTGCGACGTCGTCCTGCACTGCAACGGCGACATGGCCGAGATGAAGGCCGTGATGTCGGGCGTCGGCAAGATGGGCAAGGAAGCTCGCCGCCGCGCTCAGGCCGTGATGGGGCGTTTGGTCAAGGTTCCCGAGCCCTTCGACGTGGCGGAGGCCCGCGCCCGCTTCGACGCGGCGTTCGACGGAAAGTTTGCGTGAGCACGGGCTTCCAGCCCACCTTCGACTTCGAGGCCGCCAACGAGGCGGCCGAGGACGGCGCCGCGCTGGTCATCGATATCGACGGCTATGAAGGCCCATTGCACGTCCTTTTGGCGCTCGCGCGCAGTCAAAAGGTCGACCTGCTGCAGCTGTCGATCACCCGCCTGGCCGAGCAGTATCTGGCCTTCGTGCAGCAGGCCCGTCGCGTGCGCTTCGCCCTGGCGGCCGACTATCTGGTGATGGCCGCCTGGCTGGCCTATCTGAAGTCGCGCCTGCTGCTGCCCAAGCCCGAGCGCGCCAAGGCCGAGGAGCCGCCGGCCGAGGAGATGGCCGCCCAGCTGGCCTTCCGCCTGGCCAAGCTGGACGTCATGCGCAAGGCCGTCGAGGCCCTGAAGGACCGTCCGATCCTGGGTCGCGACGTCTTCATGCGCGGCGACCCCGAGGCGGTGAAGATCGTCTCTTCCACACGGCTGGAAGGCGATCTCTACGGTCTGATGAGCGCCTATATCGAGCAGCGCAAGCGCGAGCACAGCCGTCACTACGCCCCACGTCCGCCGACCGCCTATCCGCTGGAGGACGCCCGCGATCGGTTGCGCAGTCTGCTGCCGAAGATGGAGGACTGGACGGTCCTGTCGACCATCGCCCCGATCGAGCGGGCGCTGGAGGAGGAAGATGGCCCGACGCCGGCCTCGTACCTGGCCTCGACCCTGTCGGCCTCGCTGGAGCTCGTGAAGGAAGGCATCCTGGAGGCGCGCCAGATGGAGCACTTCCAGGACATCTACTTGCGGACCCGGGCGGAGCCTCTAGAGGTCACCGAATGACCGTCGAACTCGAGCCCCTCTTCGTCGAGCGCTGCATCGAGGCCCTGCTGTTCGCGGCGGCCGAGCCGCTCAGCGACGTCGATCTGGCCAAGCGCCTGCCCGAAGGGGCGGACATCGCCGCCGGGCTCGCGGCGTTGCGCGCCCGCTACGAGGGCCGAGGGATCGAACTGGTCGAGGTGGCCGGGCGCTGGCGGTTCCAGACCGCCAACGACCTGTCGTTCCTGATGACGGAAGAGCGCGAGGAGCCGCGGCGCTTGTCCAAGGCGGCCCAGGAGACCCTGGCCATCGTCGCCTACCACCAGCCGGTGACGCGGGCCGAGATCGAGGCCGTGCGGGGCGTCCAGGCCAGCCGGGGCACGATCGACGTGCTGCTGGAGCTGGGCTTGATCCGCATGCGTGGCCGCCGTCGCACACCGGGCCGGCCAGTGACGTTCGGCACCACCGACGCCTTCCTGGAGCACTACGGCCTGGCGAACCTGGGCGACCTGCCGGGCATCGCCGAGATGAAGGCCGCGGGCCTCCTGGAAATGAACCTGCCGCCAGGCTTCAACGTGCCCGATCCGCTGGGCCTGCGCGCCAGCGAGGACGAGGATCCGCTGGACCTGGAAGATGGCGAAACGCCGGAATTCGCCCAGGACTTCCTGGGCGAGCCGGAAAAGGCGGAAACCCCATAGCCCGTTCGACGGGTTTTTGGCCTAAGCCAAGATATCCGCCACCAGGCCCCTTTGCCCCTTCTTGTCCGGGTCGTTCTGGACCTGCTGCTTGACCATGTCCTTGAGCTTGTCCTCGATCTTCTTGCGCTCCTCGGGCGACATGGCCTTGAGCTGCTCTTCGGTGACGCCCAGCTTGGCCAGCATCATGGCCCGCATCTTTTGGGCCGGGGTCATGGCCTGGAACTTCAGGAACTCGTCCTTGGCCGAGGTCTCGCCGACCGGCGAGGACGTCGAGGCGCTTACGCCGGCATAGGGGCTGTAGGTCGAGGAAGAACCGATCGCGGAAATCGACATGCGCACGCGCTCCCGAACTCAAAGGGTGCGACATCCTGGCAAGAAGCGCGCCAGCAATGCTAAGCGCGGCTTTTCAAAGGCTTGTGCCGAAAGGGATCGGCCAAAGCTCCACCAGGCGGTCAACTTGACCGAGCAGAACTTGCCGCCGCTCACGCGACCTCCCGTCTCACGGGCGAACGATGGTCGGCGGCCCCGTGAGCGCCTATATTCTCCGACATGTTGTAACGACGCGTCGCAGCGGCTATCTGGCGCTGTCGCAAGGAGTCTCGGTTATGGGAAGTTTCGGTCCTATCCACTGGATCATCGTCGCGGTCGTCGTGCTGCTGCTGTTCGGCGGTCGCGGCAAGCTGTCGGGCATCATGGGCGACGCGGCCAAGGGCATCCGGGCGTTCAAGGACGGCCTGAAGGACGACGTCAGCACTGAAGTCGCTGACAACAAGACCAAGGGCTCGCTGCCGCGCACCGAGCAGGAAGCCGAAGAGCTTCGCAAGTCGTAAGACCTTGAGGCGCGCGGGGAGGGGTTCTTCGCGCGCGACGATCCAACCACGCGGGGGCCGTCGGGCCGGCCGCTCTAAGGCGCGTCCATGCTTCCTGATATCGGTGGCACAGAACTCCTTGTCATCGCCGCTGTCGCCCTGATCGTGGTCGGACCCAAGGACCTGCCCGTTCTGCTGCGCAAGCTCGGCCAGTTCGTCGGTCGCATGCGCGGCATGGCGTCTGAATTCCGAGCCAGCTTCGACGAAATGGCGCGCCAGTCCGAGCTGGACGAGCTGCGCCGCGAGGTCCAGGCCATGCGCTCGGGCCAGTTCGCCAATCCCGTGCAGGAGGCCGCCGACGCGGCCAAGGACGCGGGCGTGGACCAGGTCTTCGCCGACATCGACGCCTCGCTATCCAGCGGCGCGACCCAGATGCACCCCTATGCCGGGGGCGAGATCCACAATCCGTCTCTGACCGCCGACAATTCGATCCTGCCGCCGGCCGCGGAAATCGTCGAGAAGCCCAAGCGCGCGCCGCGCAAGAAGGCCGCCGCCGCCCAGTCGTCGATCGTCGAGCCGGCCAAGGCCCCGCGCAAGAAGGCGGCCTCTAAGAAGGACATCACCGTCGAGACCCCCACGGCCGCCCCGGCGCCGCGTAAGCGAGCGACCAAGGCCCGCGGCTCGAACGCTTCGGATACCGTCTCGTGAACGACAAGGCCTACGACACCGAGGACGAGATCGAATCCTCGCGCGCGCCCCTGCTAGATCACCTGATCGAGCTGCGCACCCGCCTGATCATCTGCGTCGCCGCGATCGCCGTGGCGTTCGGGATCTGCTTCGCCTTCGTCAAGCCGATCTTCCTGTTCCTGGTCCGCCCGTTCACGGTGGCCGAGGGGCTGAAGGCCGTGCAGGACGCCGGCGGTCACCACGGCTCGTTCGACCTGCTGCTGGCCCTGGTCGGCATCAAGAAGGTCCCGGCCGCCTCGCTGGCCCAGATCACGCTGCAGGCCACCGCGCCGCTGGAGCAGTTCTTCACCAACATCAAGCTGGCCGCGTTCGGGGCCATTATCCTGGCCTTCCCGATCATCGCCTGGCAGCTGTACCGCTTCGTCGCGCCGGGCCTGTACAAGAAGGAACGCAACGCGTTCCTGCCGTTCCTGATCGCCTCGCCGGTGCTGTTCCTGATGGGCGCGTCGCTGGTCTACTATGTGATGCTGCCGTTCGTGCTGTGGTTCTCGCTGAGCCAGCAGATCGTCGGCGAGGGCGTCAAGGTCGTGCTGCAGACGCGGGTCTCGGAGTATCTGACCCTGGTCACCACCCTGCTTCTGGCCTTCGGTCTCAGCTTTCAGCTCCCGGTCGTGCTGTCCCTGGCCGGGCTCGCGGGTCTGGTCGATTCCAAGATGCTGCGGGCGGGCCGCCGCTACGCCATTGTCGCCGTCTTCGTGGTGGCCGCCATCGTCACCCCGCCCGATCCCATCAGCCAGATCACGCTCGCCGTGCCTCTGTGCCTGCTCTACGAGATCTCGATCTGGTGCGTCTGGCTGATCGAACGCCGCCGCAAGCGGGAAGAGGACGAGGACGCCGGCACGGACGTCGTGGCGGTTTGACCCGGACATGAAAAGGGCCCCGCGGCTTCAGCCGCGGAGCCCTTCAATCCACTCAAATACGCGAGTGAAACTTAGGCGGCGTCGCCGACGCGGGCTTGCAGCTGGGCCTTGGCGGCGCGGACCGTATCGATCACGCAGGCTTGGTAGCTGACGACGCTGAAGCTCGGCTGGGCGCGGCAGACCGTGGCGGCGGCCGTGCGGATCTCGGCGTGGATCTGGTCGCGGGTCTTGCCCTTCAGCGAGATGCGGACGACCGAGACGGTTTCGATGGCCGGGGTCTTGCCGGCTTCACGGGTGCGCAGGATTGAGGCCAGCTGGCGGTGGGCGCTCATCAGGGCGCCGTCGACGCAGTCCTGACCGCCGTTGCCGGCGCAGACCGAGGCGGCGGCCGCCTTCAGTTCGTTCTCGATCTGGACCGAGTTCTTGCCCGAGATCGAGACGCGCACTTCGGCGGCGGTCTTGGCGCCGGCCGGAGCGGCGACGGCGGCGGCGATGGCGAGGGCGGCGAAAGCGGCGAACATCTTCATGGTGTGTAGTCCTGTCTATGTCGGGAGGGCCGGGGAGGGCCGCTGGAAAAGGACGCGTACTGAATTTCGGCGCGGCTTTTCGGCGATGGGGATTAAGTCCGCGTGTGGAAGCACGCCTAATCTCCGTTAAGAGTTGGGTGTTTCGTGTCGAAGTGGGGCTTTACGGGCAAAAAGGCGCCTTTTCAGCCTGCGTCATCCGGCCGCACCATTCGGATTTTCCGGTTTTTGAGCAATGGAACGCTGCCGGCTGTCCGCCGGTGTGGGATCACGAAGCCGTTGAGAGCCCGCGCGCTCGTCCGGAAAGCTTGGCGCCCCCGCCGACGCGCCTTAGAGAGGGCGTTTCTCCTACCTCTCCCGAGCTAGCGTTCGATGCACGACATCAAGGCCATTCGCGACAATCCCGACGCTTTCGACCGCCAGTGGTCGGCCAAGGGGCGGTCGGGCGCGGCGGCCGAGGCCGTCAAGCTGGACGCCCAACTGCGCGCGGCCCAGACGGCCCTGCAGGAGGCCCAGGCCAAGCGCAATGAGAGCTCCAAGCTGATCGGCATGGCCAAGGCCAAGAAGGACGAGGCCGAGGCTCAGCGCCTGATGGCCGAGGTCGAGGCGCTGAAGGGGGTCATGGCCACCGCCGCCGAAGAGGAAGCCCTGGTCGGCGGCAAGCTGAAGGACCTGCTGGCCAGCCTGCCCAACATTCCGGCCCCCGAGGTTCCGGCGGGCGAGGACGAGCACGGCAATGTCGAGCAGCGCAGCTGGGGCGACGCCAAGGCCCTGCCGGCCGGCAAGCTGAACGCGCCTAAGGACCACGTTGACCTGGGCGCGGCCCTGGGCGGCATGGACTTCGAGGCCGCCGCCCGCATGAGCGGCGCGCGCTTCGTGGTGCTGAAGAAGGAGATCGCCCGTCTGGAGCGCGCTATCGGCCAGTTCATGCTGGACCTGCAGACGGTCGAGCACGGCTACACCGAGATCAGCCCGCCGCTGCTGGTGAAGAGCGACGCCCTTTACGGCACCGGTCAGCTGCCGAAGTTCGCCGAGGATCTGTTCCACACCGATGACGACCGCTGGCTGATCCCGACCGCCGAAGTCTCGCTGACCAACATCGTGCGCGAGCAACTGGTCGCCGAGGAAGAGCTGCCGATGCGCCTGACGGCCCTGACGCCGTCGTTCCGCGCCGAGGCTGGCTCGGCCGGCCGCGACACCCGCGGCATGATCCGCCAGCACCAGTTCTACAAGGTCGAGCTGGTCTCGATCACCACGCCCGACCAGTCGGAAGCCGAGCACCAGCGCATGGTCGAGTGCGCGGAGGCGGTGCTGAAGAAACTGGAGCTGCCGTTCCGCACCATGCTGCTGTGCACCGGCGACATGGGCTTTGGCGCCAGGAAGACCTACGACCTTGAGGTCTGGCTGCCGTCGCAGAACATGTATCGCGAGGTCAGCTCGTGCTCCAACTGCGGCGACTTCCAGGCCCGTCGCATGGACGCGCGCTACCGTAAGACCGGCGAGAAGGGCGGCCACTTCGTCCATACCCTGAACGGCTCGGGCCTGGCCGTCGGCCGCACCCTGGTGGCCGTGCTGGAGAACTACCAGGACGAGGCCGGCCGCATCCACATCCCGGCCGCGCTGCAGCCCTATATGGGCGGCGTGACGCACATCGGGGGCGCCGCGTGAGGATCCTCCTCACCAACGACGACGGCATCCACGCGCCGGGCCTGAAGGCCCTGGAGACGATCGCCCGCGCCCTGACCGACGACGTCTGGATCTGCGCGCCGGAATACGAGCAGTCGGGCGCCAGCCGGGCCCTGACCCTGTCGGACCCGATCCGCGTGCGGAAGCTGGATGACCGCCGCTTCGCCGTCGAGGGCACGCCGACCGACTGTGTGATGATGGCCGTGCAGCAGCTGATCGACGGTCCCGCGCCGGATCTGGTGCTGTCGGGCGTCAATCGCGGTCAGAACCTGGCCGAGGACGTCACCCTGTCGGGCACGGTGGCCGGCGCCATCGAGGGCATGGCCCACGGCATCCCGTCGATCGCCCTGTCGCAGACCATGACCTTCTTCCACGAGGAGGTCGTCGCCCACTGGGAAACGGCCGAGCACTTCGGTCCGGGGATCGTCCAGCGGTTGTTGGAGGTGGGCTGGCCCGCCGACGTGGTGATGAACGTCAACTTCCCGGCGCTGCCGATCGAAGAGGTCGGCGCGGTCGAGGTGACCCGTCAGGGCTTCCGCGACGGCCTGCTGCGCAACATGGAAAAGCGCACCGACCTGCGCGGCCGCGACTACTACTGGATGGGCTTCTCGGCCAAGGCCTCGCAGCCGGCCGAGGGCACCGACCTGCGTGCCATCTACGAAGGCCGCATCTCGGTCACCCCGCTGCACATCGACCTGACGCACCATGAGACCGTCCACGCGCTGAAGGGCGTCCTGGGCGGCGCGCCGCCGAAGCTGAAGGTGGGCGAATGAGCGGACGGACGACCAAGGCCGCCGAGAACGCCAAGGCCGACCTGCCGCGCCTGATGCAGGCCCTGCGCGACCAGGGGGTCACCGACCTCCAGGTGCTGAAGGCCATCGAGACCACGCCGCGCGATCTGTTCACGCCCGACCTGTTCAAGGACCGCTCGTGGGAGGATTCGGCCCTGCCGATCGCCTGCGGCCAGACCATCAGCCAGCCCTACATCGTGGGCCTGATGACCCAGGCCCTGACCGTCGAGCCGCGCTCGCGCGTGCTCGAGATCGGCACGGGCTCGGGCTACCAGACGACGATCCTCAGCAAGGTCTCGCGCCTCGTCTACACGATCGAGCGCTACCGGACGCTGATGAAGGAGGCCGAGGGCCGCTTCCACAAGCTGGGCCTGACCAACGTCATCACCAAGTTCGGCGACGGCGGCGAGGGCTGGGCCGAACAGGCGCCGTTCGACCGCATTATGGTCACGGCCGCCGCCGAAGATGATCCCAAGCGGCTGCTTTCGCAGCTGAAACCCAATGGCGTGCTGGTCGCGCCGGTGGGGAAGGGGCCTGTACAGAGCCTTCGCCGCTACGCGGGCGACGGCAAGGGGGGCTTCCGGGTCGAGATCCTGTGCGACGTGCGCTTCGTGCCCCTGCTGGCCGGCGTCGCCAAGGACCAGTGAGTTTGGAGGACGCGGCTTCCGCGGCCTTCGGTGTTAAAGATTGATTCACCCTGGCGGAGCCCTCTGGTGGCCCCGGCGGGAAAGGAGACGTTATGAGGCAGTTGTGGACGCAAGCGGCGGTGATCGCCCTGACGGCTGGAACGCTCTCCGCTTGTGCTACCGACGCGCCGCAGTATCCGGCGCGTGAGGGGCAGGCTTCGGCGCCCGCCCGGAGCATGCCGACGCCGAACTTCCCGATCAGCCAGGGCCCGGCCAGCCAGTCGCAGGCCGACGCGCCCCAGGCCACGGCGCCCAGCAAGACGACCGAAACCGACGCCGCCGAAACCTTGCCGCCGGCCCAGCCGATCCCCACGCAGTCGGCGCCGCCGGTGACGCGCACCGAGCTGCCGCCCGCGCCGGCGCCGCGCCCGGCCCCCGCGCCGCAGCCCGTGCTGCGCTCGGTTCCGCCCAAGACCGTGGTCACTACCACCGTCACGGGCTCGGTGGTCGAGGTGGCCGGCGAGCCGGAGGTGCATGTCGTCAAGTCCGGCGACACCCTGACCTCGATCGCCAAGCGCTTCGGCGTCAACGTCAACGACCTGGCCAAGGACAACGAGATCAAGAAGGGCCAGACCCTGCGCCTGGGCCAGAAGATCAGCGGTCCGGCCAGCGAGCGTAAGGCCTATGTCGTCCAGACCGGCGACACCATCTTCGCCATCGCCAAGCGCTTCAACGTCACCGCCGCGGCCCTGGCCAACGAGAACGACCTGAAGACCGGTTCGTCGATCCGGAAGGGCCAGAAGCTGGTGCTGCCGGATGGCTACAAGGACAAGGGCCCGATCAAGACCACCACGGTGATTCCGGGGACGCCAGGCTTGGCGACGGTCGTGGCCGACGAGAGCCCCGCGCCGGCGGCGACCACCCCGCGCCGGGGCTCGACGCGCCCCGCGCCGGTCGACGATACGCCCGAACCCACGACGGTCAGCACGACCTCGCTCAGCGTCACCGGATCCGTGGTCTCGGTGGCCGGCCCGCGTCAGGTCCACACCGTCAAGTCGGGTGACACCCTGACCTCGATCGCCCGCAAGTTCGACATGAGCGTCAGCGACCTGGCCGACGCCAACGATCTGAGCACCAAGAAGACCCTGCGCCCGGGCGCCAAGATCAAGGGCCCGGCGACGACCAACAAGGCCTATGTCGTCCAGAGCGGCGACACCCTGGGCGACATCGCCAAGCGCTTCAACGTCAGTGTCCGCTCGCTGGCGGGCGAGAACAACCTGCGCTCCACGGCCTCGCTCAAGAAGGGCCAGAAGATCGTCCTGCCCGACGGCTACAAGGACAAGGGTCCGATCCGGACCACGACCACGGCGGCGGTCCGCTCGCCCGAGCCGTCGAACACCTATGCCTGGGCCGAGACGCCCCCGCCGCGCTCCTCGACGCCGTCCGCCCCGGTGCCCTACACCCCCAGCGGCAACAGCTATCCGCGCCCCAGCGCGCCGGTCGCGTCCCAGCCGGTCACCCCGCCGCCCTCGACCGCGCGTCCGATCATCGAGAGCAGCGCCGCTCCGACCGAGGCCGAGATCATCGCCTCGGGCAAGGGCAAGTTCGCCTGGCCGGTGCGCGGCGAGATCATCTCGGGCTTCGGCTCCAATGGACCGGGTCAGCGCAACGACGGCCTGGACATCCGCGCGCCGCAGGGCGCGCCGGTGCTGGCGGCCGCCGATGGCAAGGTGGCCTATGCCGGCAACCAGGTGCCCAGCTTCGGCAACCTCGTGCTGGTCAAGCACGCAGACGGCTGGGTGACGGCCTACGCCCACCTCTCCAGCATCAACGTCAAGATGCAGCAGGACGTGCGCCAAGGCGAACAGCTGGGCGCGGTCGGCTCCACGGGCGGGGCCAACGAGTCCAAGCTGCACTTCGAGATGCGCTATGCGCCGACCGTCAAGGACAAGGCCAAGCCGGTCGACCCCGGCCTGGTGCTCCCACGCTGACGAAAAGACGGCCCGCTTCGAAAGAGGCGGGCCGTTTCGTTATCGCGGGGCGAAGCGTCCGGGCGTCACGCCGAACTGACGGACGAAGGCTTCGCTGAAGGCGGCAAGACTCTGGTAGCCGCAGTCCAGGGCCGCCTCGGTGACGCTGGCCCCGGCCGCCAGGCGCACCACGGCGTGGACCAACCGGGCCTTCTGCCGCCAGCCTTCCAGCGTCAGGCCGGTCTCGCGCGGGAACAGGCGCTGCAGGGTGCGGAGGCTGGCGCCGACGCTCCGGGCCGCTTCGGCCAGGTCGCGCGTGTCGGCGGGGTTCTCGCGCCAGGTCTCGGCCAGTCGCAGGGCGCGGGCGTCGCGAGGCAGGGGCAGCGCCAAGTCCTCGTCGGGCGCATCCAGCAGCAGATCGACCAGCAGGCCGGCGAGGCGATCGTGCGGCGGCCGCGCCGGGTCCAGCATCCCGACCTCGAGGATACGCAGGATCAGCTCACGCAGCAGCGGCGCCACCGCCAGCACGCGCGGTCGATCCGGAAGCGGGTCAGAACGTGGCCGGTCGATGTAGAGCGTGCGCATGGCGACTTCGCCGCGCGCGACGATAGCGTGGCGCACGCCGGCCGGGGCCCAGATGGCGCGCGTCGGCGGGACGGTCCAGGTGGCCTCGTCGGTGATCACCTGCATGACCCCCGAGGCGGCGAAGATCAGCTGGCCCCATCCGTGGGCATGGGCTGGCAGGACGGTCCCGGCGTGCAGCCCCGCCGCGTAGGTGCGGACGTCGAAGCCGTCGCCTTGAGCGCTCAATCGAACACCCCGGGATCGTACTGCATGGCCCCGACCAGATTGCCCTCGGTGTCCTCGAAATAGATCAGCTCGCCGACACCCTCGATGCGATAGGGCGGCATGACGATCCTGCCGCCGCCAGCCTCGATGGCGGCGATGGTCGCCTTCAGATTCTCGACGCCGAAGCTGACCTCGTAGCTGGCCATGCGCACGCCGGGCGCTAATTCGCGCCGTCCCTGCAGGGCGCCCAGCAGGCCCTGCCCGGCGTTCTTGATCTGGTAGAAGTCCGGTGGCCCCCACGGGTCGAAGCGCCAGCCGAACACGTCCTCGTAGAAGTGTCTGGCGCGAACGGTGTCGTCGGCGTTGATGGCGAAATGTCTGAACGTCGCGGGCATGGCGCGCTCTCCTGGGGTCGCGAGGACCTCCAGTTAAGCGCGGCTTGCGTTGGCGCGCTTCAGGTTAAATGCCAAAATCATACGACTATGCGCCAGCCTTTGGCTTACGCCGGCAGTTTGACGCCCAGTTCGCCCGCCAGATCGCGCACGAACTGCCAGGCGACCCGGCCCGAGCGGGCGCCGCGCTGAGTCGACCACTGCAGGGCGCGGCGATCCAGGTCGGCGGTGACGAGGCCGAACTGCTCGGCATAGCCTCGGATGGCGGCCAGATAGGTGTCCTGGTCCATCGGCGGGAAGCCGATCCACAGGCCGAAGCGGTCGGAGACGCTCATCTCCTCCTCGGCGTTCTCGGCCGCGGCGATGGCGCCCTGGCGCTCGACGTGGTCGCGCGGCATCAGGTGGCGGCGGTTCGAGGTGGCCACGAACAGGACATTCTCGGGCGGACCCGAGACGCCGCCCTCCAGCGCCGACTTCAGGGCCTTGGCGGCCGCCGCGCCGTCCTCGAACGAGAGGTCGTCGCACAGGACCACGAAACGCTCGGACCGCGCGCGCAGCAGGTCGAACAGCGGCGGCAGGGCTACGACCTCGTCGCGATCGACCTCGATCAGCTTCAGGTCGGGGAACTCATGGGCCAGGGCGACGAAGGCGGCCTTGGTCACCGAGCTCTTGCCCGTGCCGCGCACGCCCCACAGCAGCACGTGGTTGCAGGGCATGCCCACGGCGAAACGGCGCAGATTCTCGACGAAGCGGGTCTTTTGGCGATCGATTCCGACCAGGGAGTCCAGCGACAGGGGATAGTCGGGCGCGGGCACGAAGGCGCCGTCCTTGGGCTCGTGCCGAAAGAGGCGCGCGGCCCCGAAATCCGGCGCGGGCGGCGGCGGCGGCGCCAGGCGTTCCAGGGCGTCGGCGATGCGGGCGAGCAGGGGAGCGTGCAAGGCGTTTGGCGCTTCGGTCATGGGCAAGCTGCATACCGGGTGCGCTCGCATTGCAAAAGGGGAGGCGAACGCATAGCTTCCGCCGACTTGGCGCGACCCTTTGGGCTTGACCCTTGCCGGGCGGCGCGCCTCACGGAATTTTCGGAGTCCCTATGAACAACCTGAACGCTCAGATCATCCAGCTCGCCCCCATCCTCCTGATGGTCGTGCTGTTCTACTTCATGCTGATCCGTCCCCAGCAGAAGCGCGCCAAGGACCACCAGAACATGCTCTCCAACCTGAAGCGCGGCGACAGCGTCGTGCTCTCGTCGGGCGTGCTGGGCAAGATCGTGCGTGTCGAGGACAAGGAAGTCGGCGTCGAGATCGCTCAGGGCGTGACCGTGAAGGTCGTGAAGGGCATGATCACCGAGGTCCGCGCCAAAGGCGAGCCGGCCGCGGCCAACGACGCCAAGAACTAAGGCGCTAACCCGTTCGCTAGGCGTTTTTGGCGCCGCCTGAAAAGTCCCGATCCATGCTGACCCTTTCCCGCTGGAAGATCATCGCCGTCACCCTGTCGGTGGTCTTCGGCATTCTGTTCTCCCTGCCCAACGTGCTTCCGCAGAAGACGTTGGACGCCATGCCTGGCTGGCTGCCGCATCAGAAGCTGAATCTCGGCCTCGACCTGCAAGGCGGTTCGTACCTGCTGTACGAGGTCGATACCGAGGCTTTGCGCCGCGAGCGCCTGTCGAACATGGTCGAGGACGTGCGCACCCAGCTGCGTAACGAACAGATCCCGTTCGGCGAGCTGGTCCAGCAGGGCGAGGCGGTCAGTGTCCGCATCGGCGACGCCGGGCGCTATAACGACGCCCTGAACCTGCTGCGCAAGAACATCGGCGCGCCGATGGCCGGCGTGATCGGTGGCCGTGACGTGTCGATCTCGGGCAAGGGCGACCAGCGCATCGAGATCCGCTACGTGCCGGAGGCGATCCGCGCCGACGCCGCCAAGGCGGTCGAGCAGTCGATCGAGACCATCCGTCGCCGGATCGACAGCCTGGGCACCAAGGAGCCCTCCATCAACCGCCAGGGCGACAACCGGATCATGATCCAGGCCCCGGGCGAGAGCGACCCGGAGAAGCTGCGGGCCATCATCGGCAAGACCGCCAAGCTGACCTTCCAGATGGTCGACGACACGGTGACCCCCGAGGACATCCAGGCCGGTCGCATTCCGCCCGGTTCGGAACTTCTGCCTGGCGACCAGTACTCGCCCGTCTACGTCGTCAAGAAGCGCGCCCTGGTGTCGGGCGAGGAACTGACCAACGCCTCGCAGGGCTTCGACCCGCAAAGCGGTCACCCGGTCGTTCAACTCCAGTTCAACGCCTCGGGCGGTCGCAAGTTTGGCGATCTCACGGCCCGCAACGTCGGCAAGCGTTTCGCCATCGTCCTCGACAAGAAGGTGATCTCGGCCCCGACCATCAACGGCGCCATCCCGGGCGGTAGCGGCATCATCACCGGCAACTTCACGGTCGAGAGCGCCAACGAGCTGTCGCTGCTGCTGCGTTCGGGCGCTCTGCCCGCGCCGCTGAACATCGAGGACCAGCGCACGGTCAGCGCCGAGCTGGGCGCCGACGCCGTCAAGGCCGGCTCGATCTCGCTGGCCATCGGCGCGGCGTCGATGTTCGTGTTCGTCGTCCTGGCCTATGGCCTGTTCGGCGCCTTCGCGGCCGTCGCCCTGGTGGTCAACGTCCTGATGATCATCGGCATCATGTCGTTCAGCCAGGCGACCCTGACCTTCCCGGGCATCGCCGGCCTGATCCTGACCCTGGCCGTCGCCGTCGACGCCAACGTGCTGATCTACGAGCGCATGCGCGACGAGGCCAATGCGGGCAGGACGCCCATGGCCGCCGCCGACCATGGCTACAAGCTGGCCCTGACCTCGATCCTGGACGCCAACATCACCAGCCTGATCTCGGGCATGATCATGTTCAGCTTCGGCTCGGGCCCGGTGAAGGGCTTTGCCTGGACGCTGGTGATCGGCGTGTTCACGTCGCTGTTCACCGCTATCTTCATCACGCAAGTGCTCATCGGCTGGTGGTTCAAGGCCACGAAGCCGAAGAAGCTGCCGATCGCATAGGAGACCCGACCATGCGTTGGCCCCTCATTCGCTACATCCCGCGCTCGACCCACTACCAGTTCGTGCGCTGGGCGCCCGTCGCGGCCATCTTCTCGGCGGTCCTGATCGTCGGCTCGATCGCCTCGCTGTTCATCCAGGGCTTGAACCTGGGCATCGACTTCAAGGGCGGCAACGCGCTGGAAATCGTCCGGGCCCAGGCCGTATCGCAGTCCGAGCTGCGGACGGCGATGGACCAGATCGGCGTCCATGACGCCCAGGTCCAGCCGTTCACCAGCCAGCCGAACTCGGCGATGATCAAGTTCCTGCCGGCGAAGGGCGAAAGCCCCAGCGCCGCCTCGGCCCATGTCGAGGCCGAGCTGGTCAAGCGCTTCCCCGACCTGAAGGTGACCAGCCGCTCGCAGGTCGGCGCAAAGGTCTCGGGCGAGCTGCTGCTGTCGGGCTTCAAGGCCCTGGCCGTCGCTCTGCTGCTGACCCTGGGCTACATCTGGTTCCGCTTCGGCCTTTCGTACGGCACGGGCGCGGTCGTGGCCGTGATCCACGACATCGTCCTGACCCTGGGCCTGTTGTCGGTGGTGCACATCGAGTTCTCGATGACCGAGATCGCGGCCCTGCTGACGGTCATCGGCTATTCGATGAACGAGAAGGTCATCACCTTCGACCGTCTGAAAGAGAACCTGCGCAAGTACAAGACGACGCCGCTGCGCGACATCATCGACCTGTCGGAGAACGAGCGTCTGTCGCGGACGATCATCACCGGCACCACGGCCCTGCTGGCCCTGGGCGGCACGATGGCGTTCGGCGGCCCGGTGCTGTTCCCGCTGGTCACGACCATGATCTTCGGCATCGTCATCGGCACCTATTCGTCGATCTACATCGCCCTGCCGATGATCCTGATCTGGGGCGTCAAGCGCGGCGACGAGGAAGCCACGCCGATCAAGCTCGGCGCGGCCTCGCGGCCCTGATGCGTCAGCCGCCGTCCATCGACGCCTGGGGCGGCGGCGGCTTTCGGGTCGCCGGCGACTGGCGGCCCGGCTCGCTGCTGATCCTCGACGACCAGCCGCGGGACTGGGGTGTGACCGCCCTGGCCGACCTCAAGCCCGAGGACTTCGCCGAGGTTCTCGCGGCCGGCGCGGCGGTGGAGTTCATCCTGTTGGGCACGGGCCTGGTCAACGCCTTGCCGCCGCGCCCCGTGCGCGACGCGCTTAAGGCCGCCGGCGTGGGCCTGGAGTTCATGAGCACCGAGGCGGCCGCCCGCACCTACAACGTCCTGGCCAGCGAGGGCCGGCGAATGGCGGCGGCGCTGATCGCGGTCTGATCTTCAGGCCGCGCCTGGACCTCAGGCGCGAGGCCTGGGGAGGTGAACGCGGAATACCTGCGTTTGCTCAAAGCTTTACCGACTCCGCGAAACACCCCATGGTCCCTCCTCAAGGAAAGAGGGATCCGAGGGGGAAACCGATGTCTGGACTGCTTTCGAACTTCCGCAACACCATCATCGTCAGCGTCATCCTGGCCCTGGTGATCGTCGTCGGCTACGGGCACAGCCCGCACGGCCATGACAGCAGCTACTTCCAGGCCATCTTCCGGCTGCTGCACGTCTGGTTCGGCATCCTGTGGATCGGGCTGCTGTACTATTTCAACTTCGTGCAGATCCGGGTGATGCCGCAGATCCCGGCCGAGCTGAAGCCGGCGGTCAGCAAGTACATCGCGCCGGAAGCCCTGTTCTGGTTCCGCTGGGCGGCGTTGTTCACCTGGGTGATGGGCGTGATCCTGGCCTTCAGCCGCGGCTACCTTCTGGAAGCGGCGACCCTGGGCCTGGCCGGCGGCTACACGCCCGGCGTCGACATGGGCTTCACCTTCATCGGCACGGGCATGTGGCTGGCCACGGTGATGTTCTTCAATGTCTGGGTCTTCATCTGGCCGAACCAGAAGATCGCCCTGGGCATGGTCGAGGCCGACGCCGACGCCAAGGCCAAGGCGGCCAAGACGGCGATGCTGTTCTCGCGCACCAACACCCTGCTCAGCATCCCGATGCTGGCGACCATGGCGATGAACCAGACGCTGTTCGGCTAAACACCGCCGCGAATTCGTGTAAGGGGAGGGCCCGTCATCTCGACGGGCCCTTTTCCGTGTTCCGAAGACCCATGGCCGACACCGAAACCCTCGACGACCTCGTCCGCCGCGTCGATCCCGACCGCTGGCTGGCCAGCCGGTTCATCGGCGACGCCGCCGCCCGCACCGACGTCATCGCGCTCTACGCCATGAACTACGAACTGGCCCGGGTGGCCGGCGGGGTCTCCAACGCCCTGATGGGCGAGATCCGCCTGACCTGGTGGCGCGAGGCGATGGAGGAGATCGCGGCCGGCAAGGCTCCGCGCAAGCATCCCAATGTCGAGGCGCTGGCCGCCTCGGGCTTCGACCCGAACGCCCTGGCCACCCTGGCTGACGCCCGCTTCACCGACCTGGACGCGGGGCCGCTGAAGGACGAGGCGGCGGTGCTGACCTATGTCGACGGCACGGCCGGCGCGCTGGCGGTGCTGGCCGCCCGGCGGCTGGACGCCAGCGCCGACCCGCACGCGGTCAAGGGCGCGGCGCGGGCCTGGGGGCTGTCGGGCCTGTGGCGGCTGAAGCAGGCGGGCCGCGACAGGCTGCCAGCGGACTGGACGCAAGCCGACGTGAAGCGCCGTGTCGAGCAGCAGCTGAAGGCCGCGCGCGGCGAGGTGAGGGGCTGCCCGTGGCGGCCTTCCCGGCCGTGGCCCCGGCGGCCCTGGCGCGGGCCTACATGGCTGGGCGCGAGATGGGCGAGCTGGAGAAGAAGGCGCGGCTGACTTGGGCGGTGGCGACGGGGCGGCTGTAGCCAAACCACCTCCGATTTCCCGGCGAAAGCCGGGACCCAGATCGTAGGGCTGGGCGGCGCATGCAGAAACGCCCGCGATCCTGTCCGGAACGCGGGCGCTCTTGCATCTGGGCCCCGGCTTTCGCCGGGGAGACGGTTTAGGGGCAGGCGATCACTTCCCCGGTCGGCTATTCCCGGTCCACTGGTCCAGCCAGTCTAGCACTTCCTTGTGCCACTGGACCGAGTTCTGGGCCTTCAGCACCCAGTGGTTCTCGTTCGGGAAGTACAGCAGCTTGCTGGGCACGCCCTTGCGCTGCAGGGCGGTGAAGGCCGACAGGCCCTGTTCGACCGGGATGCGGTAGTCCAACTGGCCCTGGATCACCAACTGCGGCTTGCTCCAGTTGGCCACGTGGTCGACGGGATTGAACTTTTCGTAGGTGTTGCCCGGAGCCCAGGGCGTGCCGCCGTTCTCCCACTCGGTGAACCACAGCTCTTCTGTGGCGTAGCCCATCGAGCGGGTGTCGAAGACGCCGTCGTGGTCCACCAGGCACTTCCAGGGCGCGTTCCAGTTGCCGGCGATCCAGTTGACCATGTAGCCGCCGTACGAGGCGCCCAGGGCGCAGGCGCGGTCGGCGTCCAGGAAGCCGTACTTCTGGGTCGCGAAGGCCCAGCCCTTCTGCAGATCCTCGAGCGGACGGTCGCCCCAGTGCTGGCTGATCGCGTCGGTGAAGGCCTGGCCGTAGCCGGTCGAGCCGTGGAAATCGACCATCACCACGGCGTAGCCGGCGTTGGCGTAGATCTGCGGGTTCCAGCGGTACGACCAGCTGTTGCTGAACGAGCCCTGCGGACCGCCGTGGATCAGGAAGGCCACCGGATACTTCTTGGCCGGGTCGAAGTTGGCGGGCTTCAAAACGAAGCCGCGGACGGTCTCGTCGTTCCAGCCCTTGAAGCTGAACTGCTCGGGCTCGCCCCAGGCGACGTCCTTCAAAGCTTCGCTGGAGGCGCTAGCGATCTTCACCGGCGGGCCCTTCTTGGCCAGGAGGAACAGCTCGGACGGGCTCTTCAGCGAATCCGAGGCGTAGACGACGCCGGCGGGCGAGACGTCGAAGGCCGTGACGTGGCCGTCGCCGGTCAGGGCGGTGACCTTGCCGGTCTTGACGTCGATGGCGAAAAGCTTGCCCTGGCCGACGTCCAGGGCCGTCGCGTAGATCGTCTTGCCGTCGGCGCTCCAGGCGATGGCGTCGGCCGAGCGGTCCCAGGTCGGGGCGAGTTCGCGCACCTTCTGGGTCGTCTCGTCGTAGATCATGATCGCGAAACGGTCGGCCTCGAAGCCCGGGCGCTTCATGGCGCGATAGGCGATAAGCTTGCCGTCCGGCGACGCGGTCCCGGTCGTGTCCCAGGCCTTGTTGTCGGCAGTGTAGTTGACCGGTTTCGCCGATCCGTCCAGCGGGACGCCCCACATGTCGTAATTGGTGGTCCAAGGCTCGTCCTTGCCCGCCACCTTGGCCGAGAAGACCACCGTCTTGCTATCGAAGCTGACCGTGA
The DNA here is from genome assembly GCF_023935105.1 of Caulobacter segnis. Classification (NCBI taxonomy): domain Bacteria; kingdom Pseudomonadati; phylum Pseudomonadota; class Alphaproteobacteria; order Caulobacterales; family Caulobacteraceae; genus Caulobacter; species Caulobacter sp. RL271. The sequence continues at coordinate 1,997,355 of NZ_CP096040.1, forward strand.
AGTCCTCGTCACCGCCATAGGGCTTGGTCGGCGTGTCGCCGTCGAAACCCTTCATCAGGTCGATCGGCTGGCCGGTCGCCACGCCGTCCGGACCCAGGGTCCAGGCGAACAGGTGGTTCTTGGTCCCGTCGTTCCAGGTGTCCCAGTGGCGCACGAAGAGCTTGTCGTAGACGACGCCGGTGGCCTTGGTCGCCGTCTTGGCGGCCAGCTTGGCCTCGGTGCAGGCGAAGTCGGCGCAGTCGGGGAACACCGCCTGGGCGACGACGATGGTCTTGTCGTCCGGGGCGACCTTGTAGGCCAGCACGTCGAACGGGGCCTTGGTCACCTGGGTCGCCGTCTCGCCGCTCGCATCGGTGCGGAACACCTGCTCGGTCCCACCGCTGCGGCTGGACGAGAAGTAGATCGCCTTGCCGTCCGCGCTCCAGCGGCCGCTCGAGGCACCGCCGTCCGAGATCTTCAGCCGGAGCGGGGCCATCTTGGCCTTCAGGTCGGCGATCCACAGCGACATCGAGGCCTTGTTGGCCGGATAGTCCAGGGTGCGCACCGAATAGAGCACGTAGCGGCCGTCGGGCGAGACGCGCGGATCGCTGAGCCGATCCAGGCTGGCCATGTCCTTGGCGGTGAAGACATGAGGCTTCTCGGCGGGCTTCTGCGGAGCCTGGGCATGGGCCGCGCCGGCCACGGCGACGGATAGGGCCACTGCGGAGGCGGCGAAACGCAAGCTCTTGATCATGAAACCGAAATTCCCGGAAACGGTTATCCCTTTGGCGGCGGAGCCTAGTCCCGCTTTTGCCGGCCCGCTAGGGGAGCGAGGCAAGAGAATCCCGAGCACGGATCGCCGATCGGCGTTCTGTTTCGATGCATGCGCCTACGTAACAAAAATGTAATTAAGTCAGTCGCTTAGCGCGTAACAATCCGAAACAGGACTTGCTTTGCCGCGGCGCAGCATCCTTCTTACATGGTTAGTCGGGGCGATAGGATGGCCGTAGAGCCGTCCGTCCAACGATAAGGGTCTCTGGTGTCGGCTTCGGGTTATTTTCAGCACACGGTCGCGGGACCGGTGATCTTCGCGGGGATCGGCCTGCACACCGGCGCGCACGTGCGCGTCGCGGTGCGCCCGGCGGCTCCCGACGCGGGCATCATCTTCGTGCGGACCGATGTGCACGACCGTGACAACCGCGTCCCCGTCACCGCCCAGGCGGTCTGCCAGACGCAATTGGGCACGGTGATCAACAACGGCGACGACGTTCGCGTCTCGACCATCGAGCATCTGATGGCGGCCTTGGCGGCCCTGTCGATCGACAACTGCATCGTCGAGCTGGACGGTCCGGAAGTGCCGATCATGGACGGCTCGTCCGAGCCCTTCGTCCAGATCCTGGACCGCGCCGGCCGCCGCAAGCAGGAGGCCGTCCGCCAGTACATCGAGATCCTGGCCCCGATCATGGTCGAGGAGGGCGACAAACGCGCCAGCCTGCTGCCGTCGGACCGCTTCGAGGTGGCCTTCGAGATCGCCTTCGGCAGCAAGGCCATCGGTCGCCAAGCCGTGGACCTGACCGTCGACGAGGAATCGTTCCGCGCCGAGCTGTCGGCCTGCCGCACCTTCGGCTTCGTCCGCGACGTCGAGGCCCTGCGCGCCATCGGCTTGGCCCGTGGCGGCTCGATGGACAACGCCGTGGTCATCGACGGCGATCGCGTGCTGAACCCGGAAGGCCTGCGCCGCCCGGACGAGTTCGTGCGCCACAAGGCGCTGGACGCCATCGGCGACCTCTACGTGCTGGGCAAGCCGATCCTCGGCCGTTTCGAAGGCTTTCTTGCCGGCCATGGCCTCAATAACGCCGTGGTTAGAGCGTTGCTGTCCCAGCCGCGCGCCTGGCGCCTGCGCGCTCTCGCGCCGGCCTTGGCTGAAGCGGTCTAGGTAGCACTCCGAGAGTCGGGGCTCGGCGTTCGCATTTGCGCCTTTAGCGGCGTGGTGTAGAAGCCTTGCACGGCGCTGGGGCGCGCGTTTGCTTCGAAGGTGAGAGACTCCGTGCTTCGTAATTTCTCGGGACGTTCGGCCGTCACTATCGCCGCTGTTCTCGCCGCCGTTTCGGTGGCGGGCTGCGCCGGCAAGTCCAAGAAGCCGACCCTCGCCTACGAAGAGCGCCCCGTCGAACTGCTGTATTCCACCGGCGCCGATCGCCTGGACCGCGGCAACTGGAACGAGGCCGTCGACTATTTCCGCGAGGTCGAGCGCCAGCACCCGTATTCGGAATGGTCGCGCCGCTCGATCCTGATGACCGGCTACGCCCACTACATGGGCAACCAGTACAACGACGCCATCGGCGACGCCGACCGGTTCATCTCGCTGTATCCTGGTAACCCGTCGGCCCAGTACGCCTTCTACCTGAAGGCCATCTGCTACTTCGAACAGATCGTCGACGTGAACCGCGACCAGGCCGCCACCGAGCAGGCCCTGGCGGCCCTGCGCGACGTCGTCCAGCGCTATCCGAACACCGAATACGCCACCGACTCGCGCCTGAAGATCGACATGGTCAACGACCAGCTGGCCGGCAAGGAAATGGCCATCGGTCGCTACTACCTGAAGAATGGCCAGACCCTGGCCGCGATCGGCCGCTTCAAGACCGTCATCGAGAAGCACCAGACCACGTCGCACACGCCGGAAGCCCTGTTCCGCCTGGTCGAGGCCTATCTGACCCTGGGCCTGACCGAGGAAGCCAAGCGCAACGGCGCGGTCCTGGGCTACAACTTCCCGGGCGATCGCTGGTACGCCGACGCCTACAAGCTCTTGAACGACAATGGCCTGCGTCCGGCCGTCGAGCCCCTGAAAGCCGGCGCCAAGCGCAACGCCCTCGAGCGCGCCCTGTCGCGCGACAAGAGCACGACCCTGGCGCCCCCCGGCGAAAAGAAAGCCAAGAAGGGCCTGATGGGCGTCCTAGGCATGTAGTCCCGACGGGGCCGACGACACTATCGGACGGCTGGTCCCGTTTCGTTCTACCTTTGCGCTTTCAAAAACCCTGATTCCCGGCGATCTTGCGCGTCATGCTGATCGGCCTCTCCATCCGTGACGTCGTGCTCATCGAGAGCCTGGATCTCGCCATCGGCGAGGGCCTGACCGCGCTGACTGGCGAAACCGGGGCGGGGAAGTCGATCATTCTCGACGCCCTGGGCCTAGCCACCGGCGCGCGCGCCGACGCCGGGCTGGTGCGGCGAGGAGCCGCCGGCCACGCCTCGGCCACGGCGATCTTCGCCCTGCCGGCCGACCATCCCGCCTTCGCTTATCTGGACGACAAGGGCCTGGACTACGTGCGGGACGAGGATCTCGTCCTGCGCCGCCAGCTGTCGCCGGACGGTCGGTCCCGAGCCTTCGTCAACGACCAGGCGACCAGTGTCGGGGTGCTCAAGGACCTGGGCGGTCTGTTGCTGGAGGTTCACGGCCAGCACGAGACCGTCGGCCTGCTTGATCCCAAGACCCACCGGGGCCTGCTCGACGCCTTCGGCGGCGTCAGCGTCGGGGCGGTCGCCGCGGCCTGGAGCGGCTGGCGCGCCGCGCGCGAGACGGCCGAGGGGCTGCGCGACCTGGCCGGCCGCGCCGCCGCCGAGACCGAAGAACTGACCCTGCGCCTCTCCGAGCTGGATCGCCTGGATCCCCGCGACGGCGAGGAGCAGAGCCTGGCCGAGGAGCGGGCCCTGTTGAGCTCGGCCGAAAAGGCCATGACCGACATCGCCGCCGCTCAGGACGCCCTTGACGGCGACAGCCTGTCAGGACGTCTGGCCCAGGCCTATCGCGCCCTGGAACGGGCCCGCGACCGCGCCTTGCAGGCCGGGGCGCCGGCCGACGGCGCGGCCATGACCCGCCTATCGGCCGCCTGCGAGGCCGTCGACCGCGCCATCGTCGAGGCGCAGGAAGCCAGCGCTACGATCGACGCCGTGGCCGAGACCTTCGAATTCGATCCCGACCGTCTGGAAAAGGCCGAGGAGCGCCTGTTCGCTCTGCGCGGCATGGCCCGCAAGCTGAACGTGCTGGTCGAGGACCTGCCGGCCAAGCGCGCCGAGTTCGCCGCCCGCCTGCAGGCCATCGAGACCTCCGAGGACGCGCTGAAGGCCGCCGACAAGGCCGCCGCCGAGGCGCGGGAGGCCTATCTCTTCGCAGCGGAAGCCTTGTCGGCCGAGCGCCGCGCCGCCGGCGACGCCCTGGCCAAGGCGGTCGAGGCCGAGCTGGCCCCGCTGAAGCTGGAAAAGGCCAAGTTCCGCGTCGCCGTCGAGCCGCTAGCCGAGGATCGCGCCGGCCCGACGGGCCTGGACCGCATCGCCTTCGAGATCTCGACCAATCCCGGCGCGCCGTTCGGTCCGATGGAAGATATCGCCTCGGGCGGCGAGTTGGCCCGCTTCGCCCTGGCGCTGAAGGCCGCCCTGGCGGGACGCGGCGGCGGTCCGCAGCCGCTGATGATCTTCGACGAGGTCGACCAGGGCGTCGGCGGGGCCGTGGCCGACGCGGTCGGCCTGCGTCTCAAGCGGCTGGCCGCCAACGCCCAGGTGCTGGTGGTCACCCACTCGGCCCAGGTGGCGGCGCGCGGCGACGCCCATTGGCGGATTTCCAAGTCCGGCGACGACACCTCGACCCGGACCAAGGTCGAACCCCTGACCCCCGCCCAGCGCGAGGAAGAGATCGCCCGCATGCTGTCGGGCGCCGAGGTCACCGAGGCCGCGCGCGCGGCGGCGCGCGCCCTGATGGCCTGATCCCGATCTCGCGCCGCCCCGGCGAGATTGCTAACGTCTGGGCTTCTTGCCGCCTCCGGATTCGCCCGTGTCCCAGATCCCCGTCGCCGACCTCACCGAAGCCCAGGCCGTCGAGGAACTGGAGGCATTGGCCGACGCCCTGGCCGCGCACGACATCGCCTATCACCAGCAGGACGCGCCGAAGATCAGCGACGCCGAGTACGATGCGCTGAAGCGCCGTAACCTCGACATCGAGACCCGCTTCCCGCACCTGGTGCGCGACAATTCCCCGTCCATGCGGGTGGGCGCGGCGCGAGCCGAGCAGTTTTCGCCCGTCGAGCATGGCGTGCCGATGCTCAGCCTGGACAACGCCTTCTCCAACGACGAGGCGACCGAGTTCGACGCCCGGGTCCGGCGGTTCCTGCGGCTGTCACCGTCCGACACCGTGGCCTACACCGCCGAGCCGAAGATCGATGGCCTGTCGGCCTCGCTGCGCTACGAGAAGGGCCTGCTGGTCCAGGGCGCGACGCGCGGCGACGGCCGGGTGGGCGAGGACGTCACCGCCAATCTGCGCACCATCGCCGACATCCCGCATCGCCTGAAAGGTTCAGGCTGGCCCGACGTGATCGAGGTGCGGGGCGAGGTCTATGTCGAGCTGGCCGCCTTCGCCGCCTTCAACCAAGCCGCCGAGGAGGCGGGCCAGCGCACCTACGCCAACCCCCGCAACTTCGCCGCCGGGTCGCTGCGCCAGATCGATCCGAAGATCAGCGCCCAGCGGCCGCTGCGCTTCTTCGGCTACGCGTGGGGCCTGGTCTCGGAACCTTTCGCCGACACCCAGTGGGGCGCGCTGGAAAAGCTCCGCGAATGGGGCTTCGTGACCACGGCCCCACCGGCCAAGCGGGTCGACAACGCGCAAGGCCTGCTGGACGTCTACGCCCAGTTCGAGACCCTGCGGCCGACCTTGGGCTTCGACATCGACGGCGTGGTCTATAAGGTCGACGACCTGGAGCAGCAGCGCCGCCTGGGCTTCGTCTCGCGCTCGCCGCGCTGGGCGATCGCCCGCAAGTTCCCGGCCCAGCGGGCTCGCACCATCCTGGAGGCCATCGATCTGCAGGTAGGTCGTACCGGCGCCATCACGCCCGTCGCCCGCCTCAAGCCGGTGACCGTCGGCGGCGTCTCGGTGACCAACGCCACCCTGCACAACGGTGACGAGATCGCCCGCCTGGACGTCCGCGTCGGCGACACCGTGGTCATCCAGCGGGCCGGCGACGTGATCCCGCAGATCGTCGAGGTCGCTTTGGACGCGCGGCCCGATCCCGCGCCCGAGCCCTACGAATTTCCGCACGCCTGCCCGTGCCCCCTCCAGACGCCGCTGGCCCGCGAGGTCACGGCCTCGGGCCAGGAATCGGTCGTGCGCCGCTGCACCGGCGAGTTCGCCTGTCCGTTCCAGCGGGTCGAGCACCTGCGCCACTTCGTGTCCCGCCGCGCCTTCGACATCGAGGGGCTGGGCGAGAAGCAGCTGCAGGCCTTCTTCGACGAGGGCTGGATCACCGAGCCGGCCGACATCTTCAAGCTGGCCAAGGATGAGGAGAAGCTGGCGGCCCTACGCGATCGCGACGGCTATGGCGAGACCTCGGTCGCCAACCTGGTCAAGGGCATCGAGGCGCGCCGCACGATCGGCATGGACCGGATGATCTACGGCCTGGGCGCGCGCGATATCGGCGAGACGACCTCGACCGTGCTGGCCCGCCACTTCGACCGGTTCGAGGAGCTGCAGACCGCCGCCGAGGCCGCCGCCCAAGGTCTGCCGGGCGAGACCTATCTGGCGCTGTCCACCGCCCAGGGCGTCGGCCCCAAGGCGCTGGATCTGCTGATCGAAGCGGGGAAGGGCGGCCTGATCGCCGATCCGTGGCCCGAAGCCGCCGACCTGGAAATCAAGATCGGCCACGCCGTGCCCAAGCTGACCAAGCCCGCCCGCACTGCCTTGGCGCAGCGTTACGGGACTTGGGAGGCCTTCGCCCAAGGCCTGGCCGAGGCCGCCTCGGGCGCGCCGGGCGACGACTATCTGCACCTGGCCGCCGTCGACGGCGTCGGGCCCGTGGCCGCGCAATCCTTGGCGCGGTTCTTCGCGGAGGAGCACAACCGCCAGAAGGTCGCCAACCTGGTCGCCGAGCTGGACATCCAGCCGGTGGCTAAGCCCAAGACCGACACGGCCGTGGCCGGCAAGACCATCGTCTTCACCGGCGCCTTGGAGAAGATGACCCGCGACGAGGCCAAGGCTCAGGCCGAAAGCCTGGGCGCGAAGGTCGCCTCGTCGGTGTCCAAGAAGACCGACCTGGTCGTCGCCGGCCCCGGGGCGGGCTCCAAGCTGAAGACCGCCACCGAGCTGGGCGTCCAGGTGATGACCGAGGACGAGTGGCTGGCGATGGTGGCGCCGTGAGAGTCATCGCTCTGGACTTCGAGACGGCCAACGAGCAGCGCGCCAGCCCGTGCTCGATCGGTCTGGCCTGGATTGAGGACGGAGAGGTGGCGCGGATCGAGCACCACTACATCCGCCCGCCCGGCAACCGTTTCGCGTCGTTCAACATGGCCTTCCACGGCATCCGGCCGGAACATGTCGAGGACGCCGACGAGTGGCCGGACGTGCTGGAGCGGCTGCGGCCAGAGTTGGAGGGGGCGCTGGTCCTGGCTCACAACGCCTCGTTCGACATCAGCGTGATCCGCCGCACCTGCGAGCACTACGATGTACGTCCGCCAGGCTTCGACTATTTCTGCACGGTGCAGGTGGCGCGCGGCGTGTGGCCGGAGCTGCCGTCGCACAAGCTGAACGTGGTCTGCGGACACCTGGGCGTCGACTTCGCCCACCACGATGCGGCGGCCGACGCCTATGCCTGCGGCCGGGTAGCGCTGGCGGCGGCGTCGCTGAACGCCGTCACGCACGTGCGCGACCTTCCGGGCAGTCTCGGCATCGCCGTGGGGCGGCTGACGCCCGACGGCTACACGCCGCCCAAGGGGGCTCCGCGCTATCGCCGACCGGCCTTCGCCCGCTGAGACGCTTCGCCGCAATCCGAAATCCCGCCTCGTTTTCGCCTTCGGCCTTGTCCTGACTGGAGCGATCGCGCAACGAGGGACGTAAAACGCGCGTTGGAAACGCGCACTAGGGAGACATACATGCTTCGCACCGCCTTGATCGCCGCCGCCCTGACATTCGTCTCGGGCTCGGCCTTCGCCGCCGACGTCGCCGGCCTGTGGCAGACGCCCACCAATGGCGGCCAGGTCGAGATCACCCACTGCGGCAACAGTCTGTGCGGCAAGCTGGTGAGCTCGGATCACATCCGCGCCAATCCCGCGCAGAAGGACGAGAAGAACAAGGACAAGGCCCAGCGCGGCCGGACCCTGAAGAACCTGCAGATGCTGTACGATTTCACCGGCGGCCCGACCAAGTGGACCGGCGGCAAGGTCTACAACCCCGACGACGGCGGCACCTATTCGGGCACGGTCGAACTGCTCAGCGACAACGAGCTGAAGCTGAAGGGCTGCATCGTCGCGCCGCTGTGCAAGACGCAGAAGTGGACGCGGTTGCGGTAGATCTCAATCGCGCGCCGGTCCGATCCGGCGCGCGGTCTCGACCAGACCGGTCATGATGTCGGCGGCTTGGCTCAGTTGCGCCAGATTGCGGCGTGAGATCGCGGCGATCACCGCCTCGCCGCGCGGGCGTAAGCTGATAGCCACGCGCCGACGATCCGCCGCGAAAGGACGGCGCGACACCAGATCGCGCTCCACCAGTCGCTCCACCAGGCCGACGGCGCTGTGGTTCTTGATCAACAGGCTGTCGGCGAGTTCGCCAATCGACATGGGCTCTGGCCCGGGATGGCATTTCACGGCCAGCAGGGCCTGGTGTTGCTGCGTCGTCAGGCCGAGGTCGCGCGCGCCGGCCTCGCTGAACGCCAGGAATTCGCGGATCGCCCTGCGGAAGGCGCCCAGGGCCTGATAGTCCTCGGGGCCTAGATCCTGTTCGGCGGGGGCGGTTTTCAACTCGGCCATGACCGGTTCCGTATCACGTCAGCGCATGCCGCGCGCCGCCTCGATTGACGCGAGCGGGCGAGCGTTCTAGCAGAAACATCGTATCACGATGTAATTGAGCGATCATGACCCTTTCGCCTGTCGAGACGCTGGTCCGCCAGCGCAAGTTGGTTCGACTGAGAGCCCGTCGGTCCCTGCGCACCGGCGCGGTGATCGCCGCGGCGGTCGCGGCCGGCGCGGCGGCGGTGGGCTTCGCGCGGCTCTGCGACGGGGCCATGGCGCTGCATCAGCGCTGGGCGGCGGCCAGCCCTTGGATGGGGCCGCTGCTGCTGGTGGTCGGCATGCCGCTGTGCGTCTGGCTGACCCGGCGCCTGGCGCCGGCGGCGGCCGGCAGCGGCATCCCCCAGGTGATCGCGGCGGGCGACGTCGGCCGAGGACGGGATGCGTCGGGCGCCAAGGTGCATGACGATCGGGTCTCGATGCGCACCGTCCTCGTCAAGGTGGCGCTGGCCTGCCTGCTGCTGGCCTGTGGCGGCTCGATCGGTCGCGAGGGACCGACGGTGCAGGTGGTCGCGGCGGTCATGGTGTTTCTGACGGGGTGGCTGCGGGGCGGGCCGGACCGTCGGACGCTGTTGGTCGCGGGCGGCGCGGCGGGCGTGGCGGCGGCCTTCAACACGCCGATCGCCGGCATCGTGTTCGCGGTCGAGGAATTGGCGCGCGGCTTCGACAAGCGGGCCAACACCGTGGTGATTCTGGCGGTGATTTCGGCGGGCGTCGCCGCGTACGCGATCGGCGGAAACTACGCCTATTTCGGCGACATGTCGGGTTCCGCCGGCTGGAACGCCTGGATCAGCGCGCCGATCCTGGGCGTCGTCACCGGCGTGGCCGGAGGCCTGTTCTCCAGATGCCTGACGGCGATACTGGTTGGCGACAACCCAATCCGGCGCTGGCGAGCGCGGCGGCCCATCGTGTTCGCGGCGCTGTGCGGTGTGACGGCGGCCCTGGCGGCCGTGATCAGCGGCGGCGCGACATACGGCGCGGGCTACGAGCGGGCGCGATCGCTGCTGTTCGGTCGGTTCGCCTCGGGGCTGGATTTGGCCGGTGGCAAATGGCTCGCCACCCTGGCCGCCGCCGCCAGCGGCGCGCCCGGCCGTATCTTCGCTCCGTCGCTGGCGACCGGGGCCGGGCTGGGCGCGCTGTTCTCACACGTCGCGCCCTGGTCGGTGGGCCGGGACGCGGTGACGCTGGGCATGGCCGGCTACCTGACCGGCGTCGTACAGGCACCGCTGACCAGCGCGGTCATCTTGATGGAGATGACCCGCGATCCCTCCCTGGTCGGACCCTTGCTCACGTGCGCCCTGGTGGCGCGACGCTGCTCGGAAGCGATCGCGCCGACGCCTCTCTACCACGCCCTGGCCCGGGCCTGGACCCGTCCCCGCCGCCGGGCCGAGGCGGCCGAGAACGCCTAAAGCGGCGCGCAGGCCTCTTCCATCCAGGCCCGCACCTCCGGCTCGACGCGCGGCCCGATCTCGGCCAGCACGCGGGCGTGGTAGGCGTCGAACTGGGCGACCTCCTCGGGCGTCAGCAGGCTCTTGTCGATCACCCGGCGGTCGATCGGCGCCAGGGTCAGGGCCTCGAAGCGGTGCATCGGGCGATCGCCGTCGCCGACCGGCTCGGCGGGCATGACGACTTCCAGGTTCTCGATCCGGATGCCGTATTCGCCGTCCTTGTAGTAGCCGGGCTCGTTCGAGACGATCATGCCGGGCTGCAGGGCGATGGTGTTCGGGGCCTTGGAGATCCGCTGCGGACCCTCGTGAACGCCCAGATAGACGCCGACGCCGTGACCCGTGCCGTGATCGTAGTCCAGGCCGTGCGACCAAAGCGCCATCCGCGCCAGGGCGTCGATGGCCGAGCCGGTGGTGCCGGGCGGGAAGCGCAGGCGGGCGATGGCCAGGTGACCCTTGAGGACCAGGGTGTTGCGCTGGACCATCTCGGCGCTGGGCTGGCCGATGGCCACCGTGCGGGTGACGTCTGTGGTGCCGTCCAGATACTGGCCGCCGCTGTCGACCAGCAGCAGCGAACCCATGGCGGCGCGTTCGTTGCTGCGCTCGGTGGGACGGTAGTGGGGCAGGGCGCCGTGGCCGTTGGCCGCGCCGATGGTGTCGAAGCTGAGGTCCTTCAGGACACCCGTGGCCTCGCGGAAAGCCTCCAGCTTGGCGACGGCTTCCTTCTCGTCCGGCGGATTGACCTGACCCTCGGTGGCCAGCCAGTGCAGGAAGCGGGTCAGGGCCGCCCCGTCGCGGCGGTGCGCCTCGCGCGTGCCATCCAGCTCGATGTCGTTCTTGCAGGCGCGCGGCAGGGTGCAGGGGTCCATGGCCCGCACCACCTTGGCGCCGGCGGCGGCCAGCATGTCGAAGTACCAGGCCGAGGATTGGGTCGGGTCGACCACGACGCTCTTGCCCGACAGGTCGCCCAGCGCCTCGGCCAGCTTGTCCGGGGTTTCCAGGGAGACTTGGTTGCCCAGCCAGGCGGGAAGATCCGTCGTGACCTTGGCCGGTTCGATGAACAGGCGGGCCGTGCCGTCGGCGTTTAGGATGGCCTGCGACAGCGGCAGGGGCGAGCGGATCACGTCGCCGCCGCGGATGTTGAACAGCCAGGCGATCGAGGCCGGGGCGGTGATCACCGTGGCGTCCGCGCCGAACGCCGCGACCGAGGCGCCGACGCGCGCGCGCTTGGAGCTCGATTCCTCACCCGCGTATTCGACGTGGTGTGGGACGATCGGGGCCATGGGCTGGGCGGGGCGCGCCTCGCCCCAGGCCTGGTCGACCGGGTTGGCGGCCACGGGCTTGAGCACCGCGCCGGCGCGGTGAGCGGCGGCCTTCAGCCCGTCCAGGGCGGCGGGGCTGTGCAGGCGGGCGTCGTAGCCGATCACCGCGCCCTTTTCGGCGGTTTCCAAATAGGCAGGGACGCCGCCCTCGACGAGGTCGCGGATTTCGAACACCCCCTGGTCGACCTGCTCGCGGACCTGCAGCGTGTAGCGACCGTCGACGAACACGGCGGCGCGGTCCTTGAGGATCACGCCCGCGCCGGCCGAACCGGTGAAGCCGCTGGCCCAGGCCAGGCGGTCGTTGGCGGCGGGCAGGTACTCGTTCTGGTGCTCGTCCTCGTGCGGCACGAGGAAGCCGTCCAGGCCTTGCGCGGCCATGGCGGCGCGGATCAGCGGAACGTGCTTGGGCCCGAACGACGGGTCGGTGGATTCATCGAAGGTCTGGCGCATGAGGACCGATTTAGGCTCCCATGCGCCGCGATGGAAGGTGCGACGTGCCGCCTAAGGCCGTTGCAGGACCAGCGTCGCCCAGGCGTCGCGGTGGATGCGCGTGACGACCTTGAAGCCGCGCGACAGATAGGCGGCCTTGACCATGCGTTCCTGGGTGCGCAGCAGGCCCGACAGGATGACCGTACCGCCGGGGACCAGGGCGTGCTTGATGTCCTGGACCAGGCTGACCAGCGGCCGGGCCAGGATGTTGGCGAACACCAGGTCGTAGGGCGCGTTCTGGGCGACCAGCTTGTTGGACAGGCCCGAGGCGTGGACGAAGCGGGCGTTGGCCTTGTTGACCTGGGCGTTTTCCTTGGCGATCCGCACGGACGGCTTGTCGATGTCGGTGCCGACGGCCAGCTTCGTCCCGGTTCGGGCGGCGGCGATGGCCAGTAGGCCCGTGCCGGCGCCGACATCCAGAACCTTGTTGAACTTGCGGGCCTTCAGCAGGCGGTCATAGGCCTGGAGGCAGCCGACGGTGGTGCCATGGTGGCCCGTGCCGAACGCCGCGCCGGCCTCGATGCGCAGGTTGACGGTGCTGGCCGGCAGGCGGCCGCGATCATGCATGCCATAGACGAAGAAGCGGCCAGCGCGCACCGGCGGCAGGCCGGACAACGCCATGGCCAGCCAGTCGGCGTCGGCCAGGGTGTCGCGCGTGACCTTCAGGTCGTATTCGCCCAGCAGGCCCATCAGGCCGTCGTCTTCCGCCTGGGTGGTGGGGAAGGCGTCGATGCGCCAGACGTTCTTGTCCTCGTCCTCTTCCAGGATCGAGTAGGTCGCGCCTTCGAGGCCCGGATGGTTGTCGATGGCGTCGGCGGCGGTCTCGGCGTCGGCGCGCGCGCCGCGGGCGACGATCTGCTGGGGCGTATAGTCGGTCATGCCGCTCCGTTAGCGGCAAAGGGCCAAAAAAGCGAGCCTTCAGCGCGTGGTCATGCCGGTGGCCGCCGCGTCGGCCAGCACCGTCGGGATCGGTCGGGCGGGGCGATCCTCGGGCAGGGACACGTCGAGGATGTCGCCGCTCTGGGACGCCCAGTGCGGCGCGTCCGCCGGTGGGGGCGGCGTCGCCGGGCCATGGTCGCCGGGAACATAGGACGGCACGTCGGGCGCCGGTGGCGGCGCATAGTCGGGCTCATACGAGACCATCTGGACGGGCGGCGGTCGCGTCGCCTCCAGGAAGTCGGTGCCGACCACATAGTCTGGGACCTTGCCGGCCGGCCAGGCGATCGGCTCGACTTGGTCCTGCTGGGCGACGCGCGTCGGCTCCATCTCCGGATTGTACGGCTCGAGCTGCGGGCCCGGGCGCATGGCCAGCCCGGCCATCAGGCCCACGACGGCGCAAATCGGCGCGCCATAGGCCACGGGGCGGGTGACCGCGAAGGTCTTTAAGGTGCGCAGGAATTGTTCGAGCCGCTGGTCCATGTCGCCATAGCGCGCAAAGACGGCAATTGGTTCGACGGGCGCGAAACACCTCGCGAGACTCGCCCTGGCGGCTCTAGGTTGCCGCCATGAGCAAGCCTAAGCCGCTGCTGCGCGAGCGCCACGCGCATGAACATGCCCGCGTCACCTACGTGGAGCTGTTCTTCGACCTGGTCTTCGTGTTCGCGGTCACGCAGCTGTCGCACAGCCTGATCGCCCATCCGACCGGCCTTGGCCTATTGCATACGGGGCTGCTGCTGCTGGCCGTCTGGTGGGCCTGGGTGTTCACGGCGTGGTTCACCAACTGGATGGATCCCGAGCGAGCGCCCGTGCGGATCATGCTGTTCGTGATGATGGCCGCGGCCCTGGTGCTGGCCGCGGCGATCCCGGAGGCTTTCGGCGCGCGCGGTCTGGTATTCGCCTGCGCCTATGTCTTCATCCAAGTGGGCCGCAGCCTGTTCTTCTTGGTCGGCGTCTGGCGCGAGCCCGCTCACCGCCTGAACTTCTCGCGGATCGTGGCCTGGTTGAGCTTTGCGGCCGTGTTCTGGATCGCGGGCGCCTTCCAGCACGGCGAGGTGCGGCTGCTGGTCTGGGGCGTCGCCATGGCCATCGAGTACGCGTCCCCGGCGATGGGCTTCTGGACACCTGGCCTGGGCCGTTCGAACGCCGCCGACTGGAGCGTCGAGGGCGGCCACCTGGCCGAGCGCTGCGCGCTGTTCACGATCATCGCCCTGGGCGAGTCGATCATCGTCACCGGCGCGACTGTCGTGGGCCTGCCGTGGACCGCCGAGGTCATCGCCGCCTTCGCCAGTGCGCTCATCTGCAGCATCGCCATGTGGTGGATCTACTTCTCTTCCACCGCCGAGGCGGCCAGCGAGGCCATTGCTCGGTCCGACAATCCCGGCGCCATCGCCCGCGTGGCCTATACCTATAGTCACCTGTTGCCGGTGGCCGGGATCATCGTGGCCGCGGTCGGTGACGAGTGGGTGATCCACCATCCAGCGGGCCATACGGACTTCAAGACCGCCGCCGCCGTGATCGGCGGGCCGGCGCTGTTCCTGTTCGGCCTGCTGATCTTCAAGCTGGCGGTGTTCCGGCGCTGGTCGGTGACGCGGCTGGCCGGGCTGGCGTTCCTGGGCGCCCTGATCGCGGCAGCAGGACACGTCAGTCCGTTGACGCTGTCGGCGCTTTCAACCCTGGCGCTGGTGCTGGTCGGCGCGGCGGAGACCTGGAGGACGGAGCGGCGCGGCGCGTGAGAACCGCCTGAAGGGGATCTGGGGCCGAAAAACCTGAATTCAAGAATTGGCGATCGGCGAATTATGCGCAGGGTGTAGCGCCTTCGCAGGGGACTGGGATCCCCGCCACGCAAGGGCTATCGATCGATGACCGCCACGCCATTCGCCCCGTCGTTCTTCCATGGCGCCAAGGCCGACCTGAAGGAGGACGACCTGATCGGGCCCGGCTTCGCCTCCAACTATGGGCAGCGCAGGGAAGCCGCGTTCGTCTATCTGACCGCCACCCTGGACGCCGCCGTCTGGGGCGCGGAACTGGCGGTCGGGGAGGGACCCGGCCGGATCTATGTCGTCGAACCGACCGGGCCGCTGGAGGACGATCCGAACCTGACCGACCAGAAGTTCCCGGGCAATCCGACCCGCTCCTATCGCTCGCGCGCGCCGCTGCGGATCCTTGGCGAGGTGGTGCGCTGGCGGGGCCACACGGCCGAACAGCTCAAGGCCATGCGAGACGGCCTGGCCGAGCTGGAGCGGCGGGGCGTCGGGGCGATCGAGGACTGAGCTGGAGAAGGGGAGGTGCTTGAAAAGCGTCTCAGGCCTTCTCGACGAAGCTGTCGATGACCTTCTTGTCGCCGGCCTTGTCGAAGGCGACGGTCAGTTTGTTGCCTTCGATGCCGGTGACCTTGCCGTAGCCGAACTTGACGTGGAACACGCGGTCGCCGCGCGAATAGGCGCTGTTGGTCGGGGCCGAGACGGCGACCAGACGGCCTTCGCCCTCGATCGGGGCCGAGCGGGCGGCCGAGCCGCCGCGCACGCCCTGGGCGCCGCGCCACGAGGACCCGCGTTCGGAAAAGCCAGACGTGCGTTCCTGGGCCCGCTTCCAGCCGGGGCTGTCATAGCTGCTGCCGGCCTGGAAAGCCGACGTGCCCGGATCGTCCCAGCGCGAGGCGGCCGTCGACTGCATGCCGGGGCCGCCGCCGTAGTAGCCCGTCTCCGACGCCGCATCGACGTGCGCGATCGGCAGTTCGTCGACGAAGCGGCTGGGCAGCTGCGACGTCCATCGCCCGTACACTTGGCGGTTGGCCACGAAGCTGATGCGGGCCTCTTCCCGGGCGCGGGTGATGCCGACATAGGCCAGGCGGCGCTCTTCCTCGAGACCCTTCTCGCCCTTGTCGTCCATGCTGCGCTGGCTGGGGAACACGCCTTCCTCCCAGCCGGGCAGGAAGACCAGCGGAAACTCCAGGCCCTTGGCCGAGTGCAGGGTCATGATCCAGACGGCGTCGCCGGTGGCCTCGCGGTCCAGGTCCATGACCAGCGACACGTGCTCCAGATAGGCCTCCAACGTGTCGAAGGCGCCCATCGACTGGACCAGTTCCTTCAGGTTCTCCAGCCGCGTCTGGCTGGTCGGGCCTTTGTCCAGGCGCAGGGCGTCGGTATAGCCGCTCTCCTCCAGCACCGTCTCCAGCAGGCGCTGGTGATGCGTCGCGCCGATCAGCGAGCGCCAGCGGTCCAGGTCGCGGATGAAGTTGCTGAGCGCCGTCCGCGTGCGGGCTGGCAGGTCGTCGCTGCCGATGATCTGGCGCGCCGCCTCGACGGTCGAGATTCCGTTCAGCCGGGCGATCTGCAGCAGCTTCTGCACCGAGGTGTCGCCGATGCCGCGCTTGGGGGTGTTGACGATGCGTTCGAAGGCCAGGTCGTCGTCGGGCGACTGGATCAGGCGCAGATAGGCGTGGGCGTCTCGGATCTCGGCGCGCTCGAAGAAGCGCGGGCCGCCGACCACCTTGTAGGGGATCTGCAGCAGCACGAACCGTTCTTCGAAGGCCCGCATCTGGAAGCTGGCGCGGACCAGGATGGCCATCTGGCTGTACTTGCGGCCGGCCTTCTTGGCCCGCTCGATCTCGTCGGCGATCAGGCGGCTCTCGGCCTCGCCGTCCCAGACGCCCGAAACCTTGACCTTCTCGCCGCCCTTGGCCTCGGTCCACAGGGTCTTGCCCAAGCGTCCCTTGTTGGTGGTGATCAGGCCCGAGGCGGCGGCCAGGATATGCTCGGTCGAGCGGTAGTTGCGTTCCAGCCGCACGACCTTGGCGCCGGGGAAGTCGCGTTCGAAGCGCAGGATGTTGTCGACCTCGGCCCCGCGCCAGCCGTAGATCGACTGGTCGTCGTCGCCCACGCAGCAGACGTTCTGCCGGCCTTGGGCCAAGAGGCGCAGCCACAGGTACTGGGCGACGTTGGTGTCCTGGTACTCGTCGACCATCACGTATTTGAAGCGGCGCTGGAACTCGTCCAGCACGTCGGGATGGCCGGTGAACAGGCTGATGTTGTGCAGCAGCAGGTCGCCGAAGTCGCAGGCGTTCAGGATGCGCAGGCGCTCCTGGTACTGGCGATAGAGGCTGATCCCCTTGCCGTTGGCGAACTCTCCGGCCTCGCTGGCCGGGACGCGGTCGGGCGTCCAGCCGCGGTTCTTCCAGCCGTCGATGATCTGCGACAGGATCCGCGGGGTCCAGCGCTTGGCGTCGATGTTCTCGGCCTCGATCAGCTGCTTCAGCAGCCGCTCGTTATCGTCGGTGTCGATGATCGTATAGTTCGACTTCAGGCCCACAAGCTCGGCATGGCGGCGCAGGATCTGGGCGGCCACCGAGTGAAAGGTGCCCAGCCAGCGCAGGCCCTCGGCTTCCGGACCGATGATGTGGGTGATCCGCTCGCGCATCTCGCGCGCGGCCTTGTTGGTGAAGGTGACGGCCAGCAGCTCCCATGGCCGGGCGCGGCCCGTCGCCAGAATGTGGGCCAGGCGGGTGGTCAACACGCGCGTCTTGCCGGTGCCGGCCCCGGCCAGGACCAGAAGCGGCCCCTCGGTCGTCTCGACCGCCTCGCGCTGTTCGGGGTTCAGGCCGTCCAGATAGTCGGGCGCGCCCATCGGGCCAGCCGGCGGCCGGGCGCGGGCGAGGTCGGAGATGCGGGGAGAGGGGAGGTCGCCCGGAAAGGCCGAGTCGTCATCGGGATACATGGAACATATGTAGCACAAAGCGCGCCGGGCTTAAGCCCCAACCGGCCACAAGCGGAACCTCCAGCGTCGCGTACCGTTGATCCGCCAACAGCAACGAAGCCGCTCGAAAGCGAGCCGGACAACGCGGAGACTCTCATGGCCGAAGGAACCAGCAACAGCGGCGGGGGCAACAGTGGCTTGGCGTTCATCGTGGGCGGGCTCGTCGTCATAGTCGCCGTGCTCGCCTTCTTCATGATGTCCGGTGGGTTCACCCACAAGAAGCAGGTCGACGTGAACATCTCGGCCTCGGCCCCGAAGCTGCCGGACGCGCCGAAGCTGCCTGACGCGCCCAAGGCGCCGGGCGGCTAACCATGGCCAGAACCCTCGCTCACGGCGCCCGTCCCGCCGCGCGATATGACGCCGGCGGCGTCTGGGCGGCCGTGCTGGTCGTGGCGCTGCTCGCCGCGGCGGTGTGGGGCGCTTGGCGGCTGGGCGTGATGGCCGGCGACAAGGTCGATTTGCGCCGGAGCATCACCGACATCCCCCCGGCCCTGCGCAAGGCGCCCAATCCCCAGCCGATGCCGATCCCGACGCAGCGTCGGCCGGCGGTGGAAGCCCAGCAGCGATAGGAGCGGTCGTCAGCCCGCCGTCCGCGCCAGGGCGAACACCCGACAAGCCGAGGCCAACGGACGCTCCCCGCGCTCCAGGTCGATCCTCTGGATCAGGCCGGCGAGGCTGATCGCCTCGCCGGCAGCCGCGCGTTCCAGCACCGCCCAGAACTCCGGCTCCAGGGCCAGCGACGTCGCGTGGCCGGCCAGGTTGACCGACCGCTTCTTCAATCCGGCCATCTGGCCAGCCATTTGACGTCCATCTGGACTCAATCCTCGCGCTTGGCGCCGTCGAGGTCGCGCTTCAGCTTGTCGGCGCGCGCGGCCTCCAGGGTCTTCTCGACCTTGGAACGGCCGAACTTGGCGCGGTTCTCGGCGGTGCGGGCCTTGTCGTCGGCCTTGGCCTTGGCCTTGCGGGCCTGGTTCAGATTGACGATGTCGGCCATGGATCTAGGGCTTCTTCCTCGAGACGGGGCGGATGACCACGGTTTCCTGCAGCCGTAGCGCCTCGCCCTTCTTCAGGACCAGCGGCGCGCGGCCGGGGAAGACGCAGTTCTGCATCGAGCGGTCACTATACAGCATCCAGCGCGTGATCGTCTGGCCGTTCGCCTTGCAGGCCAGGCCGACCGTCCAGGCGGGCGAGGTCTCGCCGCCGGTCCAGGCGAAGCCCATCGACGATCCCGCCGTGATCGCTGCGCCGTTCGGCGTGATCGTCTTGCCGCCCGAGGAAAAGGTCAGGTGCTCGGGATCCACCAGACGGATCGAGAAGCCGCCGAAGCCCCGGTCGTCCTCGCTGCCGCCCAGCCCCAGGGCGTCGAGGCGCGAGGTGATCGTGGTGTCGAACTCCACCCGCCGCGCGCCGGCCTTTAGCGGCCGCACCGTCACCTTGGTGGTCTCTGTGGCGACATAGACCAGTTCGGGTCCGGAATTGACCATCCAGTCGACATCGACCGTCAGGGTCCCGCCGCCCTCGGCGTCGCCCAGGAAGCGCTTCTCGCGGACGAAATAGCTGAGGCCCTTCATGTACCAGCCGTCGGCGACGGTCTTGCCGCCCGACTGCACCTTCATCCACGCCCACCAGACGCCGCGCTGATGCGGGTGGTCGCCAGGCCGGTCCTCGGTCAGGGCCGTCCCGTCCGGGGCGTAGAGCGCCCCGACATAGTTGGCGCGCCCCGGTTCGGCCGCCGGGTCCAGCGGCTTGGTCCGATAGACCAGCACGGTCTTGCCGGCCTCGGTCAGGGTCACCGCGTCATCGGCGAAGACAGCGTCGACCCGCTTGCCGATTGCGGGATCGGCCAGGGCGGGCGAAGCCAGGACCAGCCCAACGGCCAGTGCCGGCCAGGCGCGGCGGAAGCTCATGCGTCATCCTTGGCGAGAGCCCGCGCCAGGGCCGGGCGGGTGTTGGCGCGCGCCAGCCAGTCGTCATAGACCGCGTGCGGCGGCATCATCTGGCGAGCGAATTGCAACAGGCTAATAAACAGGATGTCGGCGGCCGAGAAGGTGTCGCCCAGCAGCCAGGGCGTCTTCTCCAGCGTGGTGCGAAGACGGTCGTCCAACAGCTGGTAGGTCTTCTTGTCTTCTTCGTCCTGGCGCTGCTTCCATAGATTGACGACCGACGGCTCCAGGACGCCGGCATAGTAGGCGAGCCACGACAGATAGGGGCCGCGCAGAGGGTCGCCGACCACGGGTCCGATCACGGCGGCGGGAAACTTGTCCGTCAGATAGAGGGCGATGGCGGCGGATTCGGTGATCAGCACGCCGTCGTCCAGCAGGGCTGGCACCTGGCCGTGCGGATGCGGATTGGCAGGGTCCCGCGCGCCGGTGTTCCCGAAGCTGCGGTAGATGTCGACCGTCTTGATCTCATATTCCGCTCCCAGCTCCTCCAGCAGCCACAGAAAGCGGGTCGAACGCGAGCGGGGCGCGTGGAAAAGGGTCAGCATGTCAGTCTTCCGAAGGTTGTGAACATATCAAGAACAATGTTCTCACAAACGCAAGCCGAAACTTGGCAGCAAGCGCAGCCGTTTGTTGTCGCGAGGGACCGCCATGGTCCCGCTCTCACACTGGAGATGACGGATGATCGACCTCTCGCAGATCAAGGAACACCAC
The DNA here is from genome assembly GCF_023935105.1 of Caulobacter segnis. Taxonomy (NCBI): domain Bacteria; kingdom Pseudomonadati; phylum Pseudomonadota; class Alphaproteobacteria; order Caulobacterales; family Caulobacteraceae; genus Caulobacter; species Caulobacter sp. RL271. The sequence goes on from NZ_CP096040.1 coordinate 2,017,755, forward strand.
GAAGTCGTCGGTTCGGACGGCGGCCATGTCGGCCGCGTCGACCACATCGCCGGCGGCGAGATCGAGCTGGCCAAGCTGGACCTGGGCTCTGGCTTCAAGCACCACCTGATCCCGCTGTCGTGGGTGGAGTACATCGACGACGACAAGGTCCACCTCAGCGTCACCAAGGACGACGCCAAGGCCCAGTGGCGCGAGAAGCACTGAGCCTATCGACCGGCGATTTCGAAGGCCTCCGTCCGCAAGGGCGGGGGCCTTCTTCGCGCGCGCTTGACCCCTCGCCAGAAGCAGCCGCCTATCCGCGCCATCAACGCGGAGGGGTCTTGCATGTACACGCTCTACGGTTCGCCCAGCACGGCCGGCACGGCCATCCACTGGATGCTCTTGGAGCTGGGCGTCCCCTTCGACCTGAAGCTGCTGGATTTCGACAAGGGCGAGCACAAGACGCCGGAATACCTGGCGCTGAACCCCGACGGCGTGGTGCCGACCCTGATCGTCGACGGCGCGCCGATCACCCAGATGGCCGGCATCGCCACGCTGCTGGCGGAGCGTCACCCCGAGGCGGGCTTCGCGCCGCCACTGGGATCGCCGGAGCGGGCCGACTATCTGAGCTGGACCCTCTGGCTGGCCAACAGCTTCCAGCCGCACTTCCGGGCCTGGTTCTATCCCCATGAACCGGCGGGCGGGCAGGCGCAGGACGCGGTGAAGCAGGCCGCCCGCGAGCGGATAGAGGCTGGGCTGGCGCGGCTGGACGCTCGCCTGGCGGATCGCGACTACCTCGTCGGTGACCGCTTCACGACGGTCGACCTGCTGGCGAGCATCCTGTGCCGCTGGAGCCGCAACATGCCGAGGCCCGCGACCGCTTGGCCGAACCTGAAACGCTATCTGGACCGCGTCCGTCAGCGGCCGGCGCTGCGCGAGGTCCATGCCCGCGAGGGGCTGACCGACTGGATCGACGGCTGAGATAACAAAAAAGGCCCGGGTCACCCCGGGCCTTTTCTATTCAGAGGCTTGAGGCCGCCTACTTCACGCTGGCGCAGAAGCGCTGGATGCGGGCGCAAGCGTCTTCCAGCACGTCGTTGCTGGTGGCGTAGCTGATGCGGAAGAACGGCGACAGGCCGAAGGCCGCGCCGTGCACCACCGCCACGCCCTCGGCTTCCAGCAGTTCGCCGGCGAAGTCCTCGTCGCTCTCGATGACCTTGCCCGAGGGCGCGGTCTTGCCGATCAGGCCGGCGCACGAGGGGTAGACGTAGAAGGCGCCTTCCGGGGTCGGGCAGTGCAGGCCGGTGGCCTGGTTCAGCATCGACACGACCAGGTCGCGGCGTTCCTGGAACAGCTTGGCGTTCGGCTTGATGAAGTCCTGCGTGCCGTTCAGCGCTTCCAGCGCGGCCCACTGCGAGATCGAGCAGGGGTTCGACGTCGTCTGGCTGATCATCTTGCCCATGGCCTTGATCAGCGCCTCGGGACCCGCGGCGTAGCCGATGCGCCAGCCGGTCATCGAATAGCCCTTCGAGACGCCGTTCATCGTCAGGGTGCGGTCGTAGAGCTTGGGCTCGACCTGGGCGATGGTGGTGAACTCGAAGTCGTCGAACACCAGGTGCTCGTACATGTCGTCGGTCAGCACCCAGACCTGCGGATGGCGCAGCAGCACGTCGGCCAGGGCCTGCAGTTCGGCGCGGGTATAGGCGCCGCCCGACGGGTTCGAGGGGCTGTTGATGATCAGCCACTTGGTCTTCGGCGTGATCGCCGCTTCCAGCGCTTCCGGGGTGATCTTGAAGCCGCTTTCGGCCGTGGTCTCGACCGAGACGGGCGTGCCGCCGGCCAGCAGGGTCATGTCGGGATACGACACCCAGTACGGCGCGGGGATGATCACTTCGTCGCCCGGGTTCAGGGTGGCGACCAGGGCGTTGTAGATCACCGGCTTGCCGCCCGGGGCGACGTGGACCTGGCTCGGCTTGTATTCCAGGCCGTTCTCGCGCTTGAACTTGGCGCAGATGGCCGCCTTCAGCTCGGGCATGCCGTCGGGATCGGTGTACTTGGTCTTGCCCGCCTTGATCGCCTCGATCGCGGCGTTCTTGATATTGTCCGGCGTGTCGAAGTCCGGTTCACCCGCGGAAAGGGCGATCACGTCACGACCGGCGGCTTTCAGCGCGCGCGCCTTGGCGCTGATGGCGATGGTGGCCGACGGTGCGATGCGCCGCAGGGCGGCGGACTCAAGCGACATCTTGCAGGACTCCCCTGTGTTGACTTGGTCCGACGAAGGGACCGTTTCAGGATTGCGGCGGTCTTTACGCCCCCGTTCGCCGCGGTGCAACGCGGCAGGGCGCGTTTCATCCAGGTTTTGGCGACGCTTGCGCAGCGCGGCGTTCTTGCGCTCGGCCAGGCTCCCGGATACCGCTACCAGTCGCGCTATCGATCACCGGCAAGGTGACGAGACTCGCGGGGAAACGTCGGGCCGTTCGAGCGGCCTGTGGGGGAGGAAAGCCATCGTGAAGACGAAGATTCTGTACATTGCCCTGGCCGTTCTGGCGCTGGCGGTGGGCGCGGCCTCGCCGGGGCTCGCGCGCCAGTCGGGCGGCGGCGACATCATGCAGAAGGCGATCAACAAGCCTTCGGCCAACTGGTCGGTCTATGGGACGGGGCAGAAGACGACGCCGATCAAGGACAAGACCGTCCAGGGCGGCGGCGCGGTCAAGGTCGAGGTGCAGGCGGCCAGCGACAAGCCGTGGAGCGTGGGCGCCGCCCAGCCGATCTCGGGCAAGGTCACCAAGGGCGACATGCTGATGGTGGCGTTCTGGGCCAAGGCCGAAAGCGTCGACGGCGGTCCCGCCACGGCCGACATTTCGGCCGTGCGCGTGCAGCAATCGGCCGAGCCCTACGACGCGGCGATCCAAGGCGGGGTCAAGGTGGGCGACGCGTGGAAGATGTACACCGTGCGCGGGCGGGCGGCGATCGACATCCCTGAAGGCGGCGGCAGCGTCGGACTGCACCTGGCGTCCGCCAAGCAGACGGTCCTGCTCGGCGCCCTGTTCGTGCTGGATTTCGGCCCGGACGGCGACGCGAACAAGCCGGCCAGCTAGCCGCGCGTTCTCAGCGCCGCCGCGAAGCTCGTCAGATGACGCGCGATCGCCTGGCGGGTGCGCTCGTCGGTCAAAGCGCCATTCTCGAACTTCGTGTGGGCCTGGCCGACCAGGATGTCCGACAGCGGGGCCAGGTCGCAGCCGGCGCGCTTGAGGTTCAGGCGCAGGGCGTCCTGGGCGCGCACCGTGCCGGTGAGTCCGGGGCTGGCGCCCAGGGCGCAGGCCAGCTTGCCGTCCAGGGGCGCTGGCTTGCCGCGCGAGGCCCAGTCGATGGCGTTCTTCAGCACCGCTGTCAGGCCGCCGTTGTATTCCGGGCAGGCGATCAGCAGCCCGTCGGCGGCGCGGACGGCGTCCTTCCATGCGGCGACGGGCGCGGGGTCGCCCTGGTCCTCGACGTCCTGGTTGAAGAACGGCAGGTCGCCCAGGCCGAAGACCTGGATTTCCATCTCCTCCGGCGCGAGCTGGCGCGCGGCATGGAGGAGGGCGGTGTTGTAGGATGCGGCCCGCAGGCTGCCCGAGACGGCGAGAATCTTCATCCGGCCTAGTTAGCCGGGGCGCGCCGGGATGTCTCGCCACTGGACGGCCGCCGGAAAAACGCCTTTATCTCCAGCAGGTGTCCGCCCGTCGTTTCAGCGGCGCCGCTTGACCCTGGCCGGCGCCTGCGCGAGGAGGGGCCGTGATCCGCCGTATCATCGACTTCGTCACCAACATGGACGCCCGCGCCTGGCGCACGGTGGCGGTCTCGTTCGTGCTGTTCGGTGGGGTGGGCGTGGTCTTCCTGTTCGGCGCGCAGCTCCTGGGCGTCAACGGCGAGACCGCGGTCGAGCACTGGCTGGGCGCGGCTAGCGGGCCCTGGGCCTTGCCGATGGCCGTGGCGGCCTTCGCGGTCATGGCCTTCCTGGGCGTGCCGCAGTTCGTGCTGATCGCCGCGGCGGTGGTGGCCTTTGGGCCTTGGACCGGTTTCGCCTACAGCTGGATCGGCACCCTGGTCTCGTCCCTGGTCGGCTTCTGGCTGGGGCGGACCTACGGCGCGCGGATCCTGCGCGACTTCGCCGGCGAGGGCGTCAACAAGTTCATGCGGATGATCGGCAAGAACGGCTTCATGGCCAGCCTGATCGTGCGCCTGGTGCCCTCGGCGCCGTTCATCGTGGTCAATATGGCCGCCGGGGTGACGCCGATGAAGCTGCGCGACTTCGCCGCCGGCACCGCCATCGGCATCGTGCCCAAGATCGCTCTGACCGCCTTCGCCGGCAACTCGATCGTCCAGGCCATGAAGGGCGGCGGCAAGCAGCACATCGTCATGATCGTCCTGGCCGTCGTCATCTGGCTGGCCATGGGCCTGGTCAGCCGCGCCTGGCTCAAGAAGCGCGAGGCGGCGGAAGAAGGGCAGAGCTAAAAGGCGCCCGGCGAGGCCACGTCCCGCGAACGGAATGTCGGCCTTTGGCCTGTCTGTCGACCGAGCTGTCGCAGGTAAAAAGCTGATCTTGGACGAATTTTGCGCGGCCTGCGGCGGATCGCGCCGTCGGCGCAAATTGCTTGCTCGATTCTGGGGCGCTGTGTAGAAAGTCGGTCATGACTGTCGCGCGCAACCTGCTTTCGCTTCGGCTTATCAGCCCCTGGGCGCTCTAGGGGCCGCGCATTGTCGTGGCCGGGCGCACAGGGGACCTTTGACCCGCAGCCCGCACGCCACACACCCCATTCGACGAGTAGCTCAATGACCTCCGTATCGACCAGCGCTTCCGACAAGCGCGACAACGTCGTCATTTTCGACACCACCATGCGTGACGGCGAGCAATCGCCCGGCGCGTCGATGTCGCTGGAAGAGAAGCTGGAACTGGCCAAGATCCTCGAGGAGATGGGGGTCGACATCATCGAGGCCGGCTTCCCGATCGCCTCGAACGGCGACTTCGAGGCCGTCCGCGAAGTGGCCAAGATCGTCAAGAACTCGACCATCGCCGGCCTGTGCCGCGCTCACCAAGTCGACATCGACCGCTGCGCCGAGGCCCTGAAGCCCACCCAGCGCGGCCGGATCCACGTGGTGATCGCCACCTCCGACCTGCACATGAAGCACAAGCTGCAGATGGAGCCGGACGCCGTCATCGACGTGATCGCCCGCTCGGTCAGCCACGCCCGCAACCTGCGCGACGACGTCGAGTGGTCGGCCGAGGACGCCACCCGCAGCGACCGCCAGTTCCTGCGCCGCGCGGTCGAGACCGCCATCAAGGCCGGCGCCACGACGATCAACCTGCCCGACACGGTGGGCTACACCTACCCGTCGGAATACGCCGACCTGTTCAACTGGATGGTCAACAATGTCGAGGGCGCCGACAAGGTGATCTTCTCGACCCACTGCCACAACGACCTGGGCCTGGCCGTGGCCAACAGCCTGGCCGGCGTGCAGGGCGGGGCCCGCCAGGTGGAATGCGCCATCAACGGCCTGGGCGAGCGCGCCGGCAACGCCGCGCTGGAAGAGATCGTCATGGCCCTGAAGGTGCGCGGCGACCGCCTGCCGTTCCGCACGGGCATCGACACGACGCACATCACCCGCGCCAGCCGCTACGTCTCGGCCATCACCGGCTTCCCGGTGCAGTACAACAAGGCCATCGTCGGCAAGAACGCCTTCGCGCACGAGAGCGGCATCCACCAGGACGGCATGCTCAAGAACCGCGAGACCTACGAGATCATGACGCCGGAGTCGGTGGGCCAGGCTCCCTCCAGCCTGGTCATGGGCAAGCACTCGGGCAGCCACGCCTTCCGCGCCAAGCTGAAGGACCTGGGCTACGAGCTGGGCGAGAACGCGCTGAAGGAAGCCTTCGGCCGCTTCAAGGACCTGGCCGACCGCAAGAAGCACGTCTACGACGACGACATCATCGCCCTGGTCGACGACGCCCTGGCGCGCGGCTCGGAGAAGATCCGCGTGGCGCACCTGCGCGTCGTGGCCGGCACCGACGGCCAGTCGGCCGAGCTGACCCTGGATGTCGACGGCGTCTCCAGCACCGCCGAGGCCACCGGCGACGGTCCCGTCGACGCGGTGTTCAACGCCATCCACAAGATCGTGCCGCACAGCGCCGCCCTGCGCCTCTTCCAGGTGCACGCGGTGACCGAGGGCACGGACGCCCAGGCTCAGGTCTCGGTGCGTCTGGAAGAGGACGGCCGCATCGCCACCGGCGCGGCCGCCGACACCGACACGCTCACCGCCTCGGCCAAGGCGTATGTCAACGCGCTCAACAACCTCTTCGCCCGCAAGGAGAAGAGCCGGCCCGAAGCGGCGATCGCCAGCGGCTTTTAAGCCGCCCGCCGCGAGCTGAAAGGCCGCGTCGCGAGGATCTCGGCCCCCAGGTGCGCCTGGGGCTGAACCTCCAGGCCCAATTCCCGCAGACTGTCGGCGAGCGCCCTGCGGGGCGTCTCGTCCAGCAGCGCGCCCGCGTCCACGACCAGCATCCCACCGGGGCGCAGCATGGTGTAGGTCGCGGCGATGACCGCGCGTGCGTCCGGCAGGGTCTGGCAGTCCAGCACCAGCAGCAGGTCGCTGCGCTCGTCGGCGGCCCCGCAGGTGGCCCGCCGAGCGGCCTCGACCCGCTGATAGCCGCGTCGCCACAACTGGCACATGGCCTCGCCAGCTCCCGGGCCGGCGACGGCCACGAAGCACAGCGGCGTGGCCTGGGCCAGCTCGAGCATGCGGTCCAGGGCGGGATTGATCCCTTCGGTCGGCACGCCCAGCAGGAACTGGGCGGCTTGCCTGAATGGGTGGGGCGACATGGTCGATTAGCCTTCTTCTGACGCGGCCCGCCACGCGGCGGGCCCGCGTCCATGCTTCTGCGCGCACGGCCCGCAAGGGCTCCATTCGGAAACAGGTCCTTCCGCGTAAGGGCCGCGTAAGGAACAACGTGATGTTCGGCGACAATGAATACGCCGCCCCGGCCGCCTGGGCGACGATCCAGGCGCGCACGGCCGCGCTGGGCTTCGACATGCCGTCCGAGGCCAATACCGGCGCGCTGCTGCGTCTCCTGGCCGCATCCAAGCCGGGCGGGCGGATGCTGGAACTCGGGACGGGCACGGGCCTGGCCACGGCTTGGCTGCTGGACGGCCTGGACGCCGCCGCCAGCCTGGTCAGCGTCGACGTCGACCCTGTCGTCCAGGATGTGGCGCGCGACGCCCTGAAGGATGATCGGTTGCGCTTCGTGCTGGCCGACGGCCTAGACTATGTGCTGGCTCAGCCGCCGGAGTCGTTCGACCTGATCTTCGCCGACGCCTGGCCTGGCAAGTACGAGGCTTTCGACCAGGCGCTGGCGCTGTTGAAGCGGGGAGGGCTGTACGTGATCGACGACATGCTGCCCCAGCCCAACTGGCCGGAAGAGCACCAGGCGCGCGTGGATGCGCTTGTCGACCGGCTGGAGGCTCATCCCGACCTGGCCGTGACGCGGCTGGCCTGGGCGTCCGGCCTGATCGTCGCGGCGAGGCGCTGAGTCATGATCTGGATCCCGATCACCATCGCCGCCTCGTTCGCCCAAGTGCTGCGCAACGCCGCCCAGCGCTCGGTCATGGGCGATACGGGGCCGTGGGGCGCGACCCTGGTGCGCTTCCTGTTCGGCCTGCCGTTCACCGTGGTCTTCGTGACGGCCGCCCTTCTGCTGACCCATGGCGAGCAGCCGCGTTTCGGCCTGGCCTTCCTGGCGCCGGCGCTGCTGGGCGGCGCCAGCCAGATCGCGGCCACGGCCGCCCTTCTGGTCGCCATGCGCCGGGCCGGCTTCGCGGTCGCCACGGCCGTGCAGCAGAGCTCGATCCCACTGGCCGCGATCTTGGGGCTGATCGCCTATGGGGAGACCCTGAGTCGGATCGGCTGGGCGGGGGTTGCTTTGACCAGCGTCGCCCTGCTGGTCGTCACCTGGCCGCGCGTCGGGGCGACGGGCGAGAAGCCGGTGAGCGGCGGGTTGTTCGCCCTGGCCTCGGGCTTGGCCTTCGGCTTCTGCCTGAACGCCTTCCGCCAGGCCGGTCACGCCTTGGAGCCGCGCCATCCGATCTTCGCCGCGGTGGTCACCCTGCTGATCGTCCAGGCCGCCCAGACCCTGGCCCTGACGCTCTATCTGGCCTTGAAGGATCGCCGGGCCCTGGTCGCCGTCGCCAAGGCCTGGCGCCCGTCGCTGGGCGCGGGCTTCTGGGGCGCGGCGGCCTCGGCCGGCTGGTTCGTGGCCCTGGCCCTGGCGCCGGCGGGGCAGGTGAGGGCGGTCGGTGTGATCGAGGCGCCGATCGCGGCCCTGGCCGGGCGTCGTCTGTTCGCGGAACGTCTGACCGTCGTGCAGATGGTCTTCGGCGCCGTCGCCGCGGTCGGGGTCGCCATGGCCGCGCTCGGCTAGATTTCGCCACTTTGGGATGCTTGGCCAACTTGACCGCAAAAGCCTGGGAAAAGCCCGCGAATAGACCTTGAAATCAACGCCTTCGCAGTGCAAACGGGCGGCGTCGGCGCGCCTATCGGCCGTTTCGACGACGGCGCGGCCAGGTGGCGGCGCACCCGTCGGGCGGCGAAGTGTGCGGACTGGGGCGAAATCCCCTAAATGCGGGAATCATGTTGTCCTCGCATTAACTGAAGTGGGAGCCATTTCTTCTCCGCCGACCCCGTCCCCGGGACGGAAAAGGCTCCGCTTCATCTGATCTGCTACTTCGACCTGCTCGTCTGTAACGCCCCTCCTACCCTTCAGTCAGGGCCTTCAATGTTCTCTTCCCTCTTCGGCGTGATCTCGAACGACATCGCCATCGATCTCGGAACGGCCAACACCCTCATCTATCAAAAGGGTAAGGGGATCGTGCTGAATGAGCCGTCGGTCGTGGCGTTGCGCAATGTGGGCGGTCGCAAGGTCGTCCACGCCGTGGGCATCGAGGCCAAGCAGATGCTGGGCCGCACCCCTGGCCACATGGAAGCCATCCGCCCGATGCGCGACGGGGTCATCGCCGACTTCGAAGTCGCCGAGGAGATGATCAAGTACTTCATTCGCAAGGTTCACAACCGCAAGGGCTTCGTGAATCCGAAGGTGATCGTGTGCGTGCCGTCGGGCGCCACCGCCGTGGAGCGCCGCGCCATCAACGACAGCTGCCTGAACGCCGGCGCCCGCCGCGTCGGCCTGATCGACGAGCCGATGGCGGCGGCGATCGGCGCCGGCCTGCCGATTCACGAACCGACCGGCTCGATGGTCGTCGACATCGGCGGCGGCACCACCGAGGTGGCCGTGCTGTCGCTGTCGGGCATCGTCTACAGCCGCTCGGTCCGCGTCGGCGGCGACAAGATGGACGAGGCGATCATCAGCTACATGCGTCGCCACCATAACCTGCTGATCGGCGAGACGACCGCCGAGCGCATCAAGAAGGAAATCGGCACCGCTCGCGCGCCGGCCGACGGCGAGGGTCTGTCGATCGACGTCAAGGGCCGCGACCTGATGCAGGGCGTGCCGCGCGAAGTTCGCATCTCGGAAAAGCAGGCCGCCGACGCCCTGGCCGAACCGGTCGGGCAGATCGTCGAGGCCGTCAAGGTGGCCCTGGAAGCCACCCCGCCGGAACTGGCCTCGGACATCGCCGACAAGGGTATCATGCTGACCGGCGGCGGCGCGCTGCTGCGCGGCCTGGACGCCGAGATTCGTGACCACACCGGCCTGCCGGTGACGGTGGCCGACGATCCGCTGTCGTGCGTGGCCCTGGGCTGCGGCAAGGTGCTGGAGCATCCGAAGTGGATGAAGGGCGTCCTGGAATCGACCCTGGCGTAAGCTGAGTTTTGCTCTAGAGGCGCCTCGGGGGGCGCCGGGAGACAGAGTACGTGCCCTTTCGCGAAGGTCCCCTCGGCGACCTGAAGGTGCCGCTTACCTGGACGGCGGCGGTGGCCCTGATCGTGGCGGCCGTCATCGCCGTCGCCTTCCTGCTGGCCGATCGCCGCGAGACTCTTCAGGATCAGGCCTATGGCGTGACCCGGCAGACCGTGGACGTAGTGGCCAAGCCGGTCAGCGGCGCCATCGCCGCGCCGGGACGCTGGACGGGCCTGGGGCTGGACTACGTCCGCAGCTACTTCTTCACGGCCAGCGAGAACCGCCGCCTGAAGACCGAACTGGCCGAGATGCGTCAGTGGCGCGACCGCGCCCTGGCCCTGCAAGACCAGAACGAGCGCTTCAAGTCGCTGATGGGTCTGCGCACCGATCCGCCGATCCCGATGGCCGCCGCCCGGGTGGTCAGCGACAGCCGGGGGCCCTTCGCCAACACCCGCCTGGCCGACGCCGGTTCCGAGCGTGGCATCCAGGTCGGCAATCCGGCGCTGAATGAGCGCGGCCTGGTCGGCCGGGTGGTCGGCGTCTCGCGCGGCGCCAGCCGAATCCTGCTGCTGACCGACATCGCCTCGCGCACGCCGGTGATGATCGACCGCACCAACGCCCGCGCCATCCTGACCGGCGACGGCGGCCCCAACCCCAAGCTCGAATACCTGCGCGGCGTCGATCCGATCCAGCAGGGCGACCGTGTCGTCACCTCCGGCGACGGCGGCGTGGTGCCGCGCGGCCTGCCGGTGGGCGCGGCGGTGAAGGGCCTGGACGGCCGCTGGCGGGTGGTGCTGTTCGCCGACCAGTCGTCGATCGACTATGTCCGCATCCTGCTGTTCAGGGACTTCGCCCAGCTGGCCGACGAGAAAGAGCTGCAAGCCAAGATCTTGCCGCCGGTGACGACCGAGGATCCGCAAACCTCGATCCTGTCGGCGCCGCCTCCGCCCGCCGCCCCCTCGACCTCGAACCCAACCCCAACGCCGCCTCCGGCCGCGGCGACCGCGCAACCCAAGCCGCCGGCGCCGAAGCCCGCCGCGCCCACGGCCACGCCGACGCCCGCGCCGGCGGGAGCGCCCCGATGAGCGTGGGCGGCGCGCGGCCTCTCAATCCTGGCCGCTGGCTGGGCGTGCCGATGTTTCTATGCGTGGTGGCGACGGTTCTGTTCGCCGCGCCGATCCGCGTCTGGGGTCTGCAGCTGCCCGAGCCGGCGTTCGCCATGGTTCCGGCCTTCGCCTGGGCCATGATCCGGCCGTCGATCCTGGCGCCGTTCGCGCTGCTGCTGCTGGGCCTGTTCCTCGATATCTTCTGGGGTGGGCCGACCGGCCTGTGGGGCCTGTCGCTGCTGGTCGCCTACGCCGTGGTGCTGATCCTGCGCAACGCCGTGACCGGCCAGAGCTATCCGATCATGTGGGTCTGGTTCGCCGGCGTCACAGGCGTCGCCATGGCGGCCGGCTTCCTGTTCACCATGCTCGACAGCCTGGCCATGCCCAGCCTGCTGGCGGTATTCTGGCAGTTCCTGGTCACCGCGTTGCTGTTCCCGTTCGCCCACCGTCTGGTCGACCGCTTCGAGGACGCCGACGTGCGGTTCCGGTGAGGCCATGAGCGAACCGTCCATCTTCTTTTTCGAGGTCAACGAGCGCCAGGGTGTCTTCCACCGGCGCGCGTTCCTGCTGGGCGGATTCACGGGCGCGGGCCTTCTGGCCCTGGGCGGGCGTCTGGCCCAGCTGCAGCTGGTCGAGGCCCAGCGCTATCAGAAGCTTTCGGCCGGCAACCAGTTCAACTACCGCCTCGTCCCGCCGCCGCGCGGCCTGATTCTGGATCGCAACGGCGTGTCTCTGGCGTCCAATCGGCCGAACTTCCGGCTGATGATCAACAAGGACAAGGGGCTGGACGCCGAGGCCGTCATGGACGACCTGGCCAAGCTGGTCCCGATCGACGGAACGCGCCGCGCCCGCGTGCTGAAGGAGCTGGACCGCGCCCCGCGCAAGGCCCCGGTCGTGGTCATGGAAGACCTGTCGTGGGAAGAGTTCTCGCGCGTGAACATCCGCGCGCCCGAGCTGCCCAACGTCACCGCCGACATGGGTGAGGTGCGGGTCTATCCGTTCGGCGGCGCTTTCGCCCATGTGATCGGCTATGTCGCCAAGGTCTCGGACCGCGACCTCGAGGCGGCCAAGGACGACGCGACCCAGGACCAGGAACTGCTGCACCATCCCGGCTTCCGGATCGGCAAGCAGGGTGTCGAGAAAGCCTTCGACAAGGATCTGCGCGGTCGCGCCGGCGCCACCAAGGCCGAGGTCGACGCCCAGGGGCGGGTCGTGCGGCTGGACCCGGCCGGCGACATCCCGCCAGCGCCAGGCAAGGAGATCCGCCTCACCCTGGACGCCGACATCCAGAACCGCGCCCTGGAGGTGATGGGCGACGAGAGCGGCGCGATCGTCGTCATGGACGTGCGTAACGGCGACCTCCTGGCCATGGTCTCGGCCCCCAGCTTCGACGCCAACCGGTTCGTCAAGGGACTTTCGGGCGCGGAGTACAAGGCGCTGGCCGAATACGAGCGCAAGCCGCTGCTCGACAAGTCGATGACGGGCCTGTTCCCGCCGGGCTCGACCTTCAAGCCGACCGTGGCCCTGGCCGCGCTGACGGCGGGGGTCGACCCCGAGCTGCGGATCAACTGCCCCGGCAGCTGGTACTATGGCGGCCGGGTCTGGCGGTGCTGGGAGAAGGGCGGCCATGGCCCCCAGAACATGCACGACGCCATCAAGAACTCTTGCGACGTCTACTTCTACCAGACCTCGCTCAAGGTCGGGCCCGACGCCATCGCCGTCGCGGCGCGGGCCATGGGCTTTGGCCAGCTGTTCGACATCGGCATCCCCGGCCAGAAGAAGGGCAACGTTCCCGACCGGGAGTGGAAGAAGCGGGCCTTCAAGAAGAATCCGGCCAACCAGATCTGGTTTCCCGGCGAGACCCCCAGCTACGGGATCGGGCAGGGGGCCTTGACGGTCAACGCCCTGCAGCTGGCGGTGATGACCTCGCGCCTGGCCAACAGCAAGAAGGCCCTGACCCCGCGCCTGATCAAGTCGGTCGGCGGGGTCGAGCAGCCCAGCGGCGCGGCCGTGCCCGACCTGCCCTTCTCGCAGGAACACCTGAACTATGTGCGCGGCGGCATGGCGGCCGTGGCCAACGACGTGCGCGGCACGGCCTATCGCCAGAGCCAGCTGGGCCTGGGCGACGTGCAGATGGCCGGCAAGACCGGCACGGCCCAGGTGCGCAGCTATGACGGCGTCGCCAACCGCAAGGGCGCCGGGACCATCTGGCGCCTCAAGGACCACAACCTGTTCGTGGCTTTCGCGCCTTACGATGACCCGCGCTACGCCGTGGCGGTCATCGTCGAGCACGGGGGCATGGGCGGCGCCACCGCCGGCGCCCCGCGCGCCCGCGAGGTGATGCGCGTGGCCTTGCTGAAGGATCCGGAGATCCGCGCCCGTATCGAACGCCCCGCGCCTCTGCCCGAGGCCGCGCCCGAGGACGTGATGGAAGGCGCCGCGCCCGAGGATCCCATCGAAACCCCCCAATCCGGCGCCGCGCCGACGGCCGCGCCCACCACTCCGCAGGGAGGTCCCCAATGACCCTGAGCGGCGGCCTGACCCGTCCGGGCGAACGCGATCGCCCGATCATCAAGTTCATGGAAATCGACTGGACCTTCTGTCTGGTCCTCGCCCTGATCGCCGGCACGGGCGCGCTGATGCTGTTCTCGATCGCCGGGGCGTCCTGGGAGCCCTGGGCCGACAAGCATCTGCTGCGCTTCGGCGTCTATTTCATCATCATGATCATCCTGGCGCTGTGCGACCTGCGCTGGTGGTTCAACGCGGCCTATCCGGTCTATGTGATCGGGGTGCTGCTGCTGATCGCCGTCGACCTGGTCGGCGACATCTCGCTGGGCGCGCAGCGCTGGCTGCAGATCGGACCGCTGCGCTTCCAGCCGTCCGAGGTGATGAAGATCGGTCTCGTACTGGCCCTGGCCCGCTTCTACCACGGTCTCTCGGCCGATCGGGCCAGGCTGTCGTGGTGGCTGCTGATCCCGGCGGCGATGATCGGCGTGCCGTTCCTGCTGGTGGCCAAGCAGCCCGACCTGGGCACGGCCATCCTGTTGGGCGCGACGGGCGCGGCGATCATGGTCCTGGCCGGGCTGTCGTGGAAGATCATCGCGGCCATGGGCGCGGCCGCCGCCGTGGCCATCCCGCCCTTCATCATGTTCGGGCTGCACGACTATCAGCGCAACCGGATCCTGACCTTCCTGAACCCCGAGCAGGATCCGTCCGGCGACGGCTATCACATCCTGCAGTCCAAGATCGCCCTGGGCTCGGGTGGCCTGCTGGGCAAGGGCTTCGGCCTGGGTTCGCAGAGCCAGCTGAACTTCCTGCCCGAGAAGCAGACCGACTTCATCTTCGCCACCCTGGCCGAGGAGTTCGGCTTCGTCGGCTGCTTCGGCGTGCTGTTCCTGTACGGCGCGGTGATCTTCATGGCCCTGCGCATCGCCTCGATCAGCCACAGCCACTTCGGACGCCTGTCGGCGGCGGGAGTGACGGCGACCTTCTCGCTGTACGTGCTGATCAACGGCGCCATGGTCATGGGCCTGGCCCCGGTGGTGGGCGTGCCCATGCCGATGCTGTCGTACGGCGGCACCGTCATGCTGACGGTGATGGTCGGCTTCGGCCTCGTGCAGTCCGTGCGCGTGCACCGCTACACCGAAGTGACCAGCGGCAAGGGCTCGCTGGTCTAGTTAGCGCACCAGCGCCGCCTCTGTCGCCCGGACCAGGCCGTCGATGACGCCCGGCTCGGTCGAGGCGTGGCCGGCGTCCCAGACGATGTCGAACCGGGCCTCGGGCCAGGCCTTGTGCAGCCGCCAGGCGCTGTCCAGCGGGGTGACCACGTCGAAGCGGCCCTGGACGATCCAGCCGGGAATGTGGCGGATCTTGTCGATGTTCTTCAGAATCCAGTCGTCCTGGTCGAAGAAGCCCTTGTTGGTGAAGAAGTGGCATTCGATCCGCGCGAAGGCGATCGCGAAGTCCTCTTCATTGAACTTGGGCGGACGCGCTTCGGGACCGCGCAGCGAGATGGTGTCGCCCTCCCACTGGCTCCAGGCGGCGGCGGCCTCCAGCTGCACACGGCGATCGGGCGAGATCAGGCGGCGGTGATAGGCGGCCATCAGGTCGCCGCGCTCGTCCTCCGGGATCGGAGCCAGGAACCGCTCCCAGGCGTCCGGGAACAGCATCGAGGCGCCTTCCTGGTAGAACCAGCGCAGCTCGCGTTCGGTGAGCAAGAAGATGCCGCGCAGGACCAGGCCGTCGACGCGGTCGGGGTGGGCGATGGCGTAGGCCAGGGCCAGGGTGGAGCCCCAAGAGCCGCCGAATACGGTCCATTTCTCGACGCCCAGGTGCTCGCGCAGGCGCTCGATGTCCGCGATCAGGCTCCAGGTGGTGTTGTCGTCGAGGCTGGCGTTCGGGCGTGAACGACCGCAGCCGCGCTGGTCGAACAGGGTCATGCGCCACTTGGCCGGGTCGAAGAACCGCCTCATAGTCGGATTGACCGCGCCGCCCGGACCGCCGTGCAGGATCACGCAGGGCTTGCCGCGCGGGTTGCCGCATTCCTCGTAATAGATCTCGTGCGGGCCGTCGGCCCGCATCCAGCCGAACGAGAACGGCTCGACCTCGCGGAAGAGGCCGCGACGACCGACGGAACTCATGGCGGCGGCGGAGGCGTTACGATCCATGGAGAAACCCTAACTTGGTTTGCATCCGCCTGTGAACGGAGGATCGAGCCGCTTCATGCCTTTCGTCCGGTTCTGTATGTTGCCGCCCATGACTCAGCTACCGCCCGAAGACTATTCCGACGACGAACTGCTCGCGATGCTCAATCCCGTGCAACTGGCCGAGCTGGACCGCCAGATCGGCGAGATGTTCGGGGCCGAGGGTGTCGACCGGGTCGAGGCCCTGTTCGCCATGGCCAACGTCTACAGCCTGCGCGCCGCGGCGCGCGACGAGGTCTCGGCCCTGGCCATGCTGCAGCTGGCCGCCGCCATGCGCCGCCGCGCCGACGCGATGCTGGCGTCGCGGAACTAGCCGCGCCTAGAGCGGGAACTTCCGGTCCAACCAGTCCAGGATCGCCGCGTTCACTTCGGCGGGCTTCTCCTGCTGGGTCCAATGGCCGCTGCCCTCGATCAGCACCTTTTCCAAGTCCTGGATCTGTTCGCCCATGCGATCGGCCATGGCCGGCGGCAGGACGACGTCCAGCTCGGCCATGATCATCAGGCACGGAACGCCGTCGATCCGCCGGGGCAGGGCCTCGGCCCTCTCCCAGTTGCGCGTGAAGTTGCGGTACCAGTTGATGCCGCCGGTGAAGCCGGTGCGCTGGAAGGCCTGGACGAAGACGTCTAGCTCCTGGGGCGACAGGAACTGGTGCTGGTCGCTCGCCGGGTCGTAGCTGGCCAGGGCGTCCTGCAGGGCCAGGTTCCGGCGCTCGGCCGGCCGCGTCTCGAACTCGCCCAGGGCGCCCTTGGGCAGGCGCATGAAGAAGCGGATGGTCTTCTCGGCGTCGGCGCCCAGCTGGGCGTCGGCGACGCCGGGCTTCTGGAAGTGGACGATGTACATGTCCTCGCCATAGGCGTTGCGGAACATCTCGATCGGGTCCAGCGGCAGGCGCGGCGTGAACGGGGTGTTGAGGCCGATCACACCGGCCACGCGATCCGGATGCAGCAGCGGCATGGCCCAGACGACGATGCCACCCCAGTCGTGGCCGACGAAGATCGCCTTCTCGACGCCCAGATGGTCCAGCAGGCCGACGAGATCGCCGGTCAGGTGGTCCATGTCGTAGGCTTCCACTGCCTCGGGGCCAGGCGTGAGGCCATAGCCGCGCTGGTCCGGCGCGATGACCCAGCGGCCAGCGGCGGCCAGGGCGGCGATCTGGTGGCGCCAGGAAAAGGCCAGTTCGGGGAAGCCGTGGCAGAAGACGATCGGCGTCCCCTGGCGCGGACCGGCCTCGTAGTAGGCCAGGCGGATCCCGTTGACGTCCGCGAACTGGGGCTCCGGCAGGGGCGGGGCCTTCGGATGCTGCGCCGTCATGACCTCGTCCTCCCGTCGTTTATATGATTGACGATAACCTGAAGCCCGCCCGCCGGGCGGGCAAGCGTCATTTGAGGTTTCCGTAGGGTCGAACGGGCGTAAAAGGCGCCATGACCGACGTCACCCCGCCGCCCGCCGCCGTTCCATGGCGTCTCGTTCTGCTCCTGGGCGCGTTGACGGCCTTCGCGCCGATGTCGATCGACATGTACCTGTCCAGCCTGCCGTCGATCGGCCGGACCCTGAACGCGGGCCCCGATCAGACCCAGGCGACCCTGGCGGCCTTCTTCGCCGGCATGGCGATCGGCCAGTTCGTCTATGGTCCGGCGTCGGACCGCTTCGGCCGGCGTGGGCCGCTGCTGATCGGCATCGGGGTTTTCTTCGCCGCCTCGGTGGTCTGCGCCCTGGCTCCGAACATCGAGACCCTGATCGCCGCGCGCTTCGTCCAGGCATTGGGCGGTTGCGCGGGACCGGTGATCGCCCGCGCCGTCGTCCGCGACCGCTTCAGCCATGCCGACACCGCCCGAGTGCTGTCGCTGATGACGTTGATCATGGGCCTGGCCCCCGTGCTGGCCCCGCAGCTGGGCGGCGTCGTGCAATTCTTCGCCGGCTGGCGGGGCGTGTTCTGGAGCCTGGTGATCTTCGGCGCGCTGATCGGCCTGTGGGTGGTCGTCAGCTTGGCGGAATCCCGCTCGCCCGAGACCGAGGCCCAGGCCCGGGGAGAAAACCCGTTGCGGGCCTATGTGGCCCTCTTCGGCATGCGCCGGCTGATGGGCTACGCGCTTGCCGGGGCGCTGAACGGGGCGGTGCTGTTCACCTACATCTCGGGCGCGCCGGACCTGGTGATGGGGACCTATGGCCACACGCCGCTGGTCTTCAACATCATCTTCGCCTTCAACGCCGTCGGCATCATCGGGGCCAGCCAGGTCAATCGCTGGCTGTTGCGCCGCGCGACGCCGGACCAGGTGCTGAGCAAGGCCAGCATCGCCTCGATCGTGGCGGCGTTCGTGCTGACCCTCGCGGCCTGGACGGGCTGGGGCGGCCAGTGGACGGTGCTGCCGTTGCTGTTCGCGGCGCTGTCGATCTACGGCCTGATGGGCGGCAACACCATGGCCGGCGCGCTCAGCGTCGATCCGCGCCGGGCCGGCTCGATCTCCGCGCTGATGGGCTCGGCCTCATTCGGGGCGGGAGCCCTGGCGTCCTGGGCCGGCGGCCTGCTGCACGACGGCACGCCCAAGCCGGTGGCCGGCGTGATGTTCGCCTGTCTGGTCGGATCGGCGCTGGCGATCTTCTTTCTGGCCCTGCCAGGCGCGAAGAAGGTCTCCGCCTAGGACTTTGGGGCCTCGTCGCGCCAGCTGAACCCACGCCAGGCCAGCACGGCCCAGCCGATCATGAAGGACAGCCCGCCGATCGGCGTGATCGCGCCCAGGATGCGCGGCCCGCCCAGGGCCATGGCGTAGAGCGAGCCGCTGAAGACCAGGGTCCCGAACAGGAAGAGCCCGGCGACCAGCCCCATGCCCTTGAGCCCGATCCGGTGCAGGGCGACCGCGCCAATCACGGCCAGGGCGTGGACCATCTGGTAATGCGAGCCCTTGGTCAGCCACTCGACCGGCTTGGGCTCGGTGACCCCGTGCGCGGCGAAGGCCCCGAAGCCCACGGCCAGCAGGCCGCTGATCGCCGCCAGGCCCGTCCAGATGCGGGGAGTCCAGGCCTTCATTCGCTTTACGTCCCGTCACCGTTGCAATCGCGAGTCATGACCCTAACGTCGCTGGTCTGGACGTAAAGCGACGCCGCTTCCTTACGCACGACGAGCGCCGCATGAGCCAGGGGAGGACGGCATGGCGCTCACCTGGGGCGACGATTACCCGATCCATCAGACGCCCGAGCCGGTGGCCTACGCCGGGACGGATCGGAACTTCTACGATCGCTATTTCTTCAACGGCTACGCGCCGCGCGGCCCAAATTGGGGAGACGGGAGCGACCTGTTCTTCGCCGCCGCCTTCGGGGTCTATCCTCACCTCAACATCGCCGACGCGGCCTTCTGCGTGATGCGGGACGGCAAGCAGGTGAACCTGCACGCCAGCCGATGGCTGAAGATGGAGCGGATGGACCTGACGGTCGGGCCGATCGCCATCGCGGTGGTCGAGCCCCTGCAACGCCTGAAGCTGACCGTGACCGCGCCCGAACAGGGGATTGCCGCCGAGATCGTCTTCGAGGGTCGGTCGTTCCCGATCGAGGAGCCGCGCTTCGTCCGTCGCAACGGGCCGCGCACCTTGCTGGACTACACCCGTCTGACCCAGAACGGCCGCTACAGCGGCTGGATCGAAGTCGATGGCGTGCGGACCAGCGTCGACGGCTTCGTCGGCACGCGCGACCGCTCTTGGGGCGTGCGGCCGGTCGGCGCGCGCGATCCGCAGGAGCTGGCCCCGCCCGCCTTGCCGCAGTTCTTCTGGCTGTGGGCCCCGTGCAATTTCGACGACGGCAGCCTGTTCTTCCACACCAACGACGACGAACTGGGCCGGGCCTGGAACCGTCGCGCACTGTGGCTGGCCGATGGCGGGCGAGAGGACGACTTCGGCGGCTTCGCCGAGGCCTCCTGCGCCATCCAGTGGAAGAGCGGTACGCGCCACGCGGTTGGCGCGACCCTCGACCTCGGCGCGGACGGATCGGTGACCATCGCGCCCAGGACCGAGTTCTTCATGCTGGGCCTGGGCTACAGCCACCCGGTCTGGGGTCATGGCCTGAACCACGGCGAACTGAAGGTCGAGCGCGAGGACTTCGTCACGGCCGACCTCGACCGCAAGATGCCGCACCTGCTGCACGTCCAGGCGATCAGCGACGTCACCTATGTCGACGGCGCGGGCCGGATGCGAAAGGGCAGGGGCGTCTTCGAGCAACTGGCCATCGGCCCACACGCGCCCTCCGGATTCGCCTCGATCCTGGACATGGCCCCTTGAGCGGGCTCGCCACGATGAGCCTGGCAGAGCGCCTGGAGGCCTATCTCACCCGCATCTGGAAACAGCCGGTGACGGTCGCCGACCTCTCGCGCATCCCCGGCGGGGCCAGCCGCGAGACCTATCGCTTCGTCGCCAACGTCGGGGGCGAGGCCAGGCCCCTTATCCTGCGCCGCGACCCGCCCGGCAGCCTGATCGAGACCGACCGCAGCCTGGAATACCTGGCCCTGGAGAGCTTCCACGCCCTGGTCCCCGCGCCGCGTCCGGTGGCCATGGACGCCGAAGGGGCCGAGCTGGAGCGGCCGTTCTTCATCATGGAGCGGGTCGAAGGCGGGGCGGTGGCCTCGCCGTTCACGGTCATGCCGTATGGCGAGCACGCGCGAACCGTCGGCGAGGCCTTCTTCGACATCCTGGGGCGGATCGCCGGTGCGGATCCCGCCGGCCTGCCGCTAGCCAAGGCGGCCGAGATCCCCGCGCCGAAGGACTGCTGGCGCATCGCGGTCGATCACTGGGCCGCCGTCATCGAGGCCGACGAGCAGCATCCGCAGCCGATCGTGCGCGCCGCCATCCGGGCCCTGCGCCACCGCCCGCCGCCGCCGCCTCGCGCGGTGCGGGTGGTGCATGGCGACTATCGCGGCGGCAACTTCCTGCATGCGCCGGACGGCGCGATCCTGGCGGTGCTGGACTGGGAGATGGTCCACCTGGGCGATCCGCTGGAGGACCTGGCCTGGGCCATTGATCCGCTGTGGAACCCCTTCGATGCGAAGACCGTCGCCGCGATGATCCCGCGCGACGAGGCCCTGGCGATCTGGTCGCGGGCCAGCGGCTTGGCGGTCGACGAGGACGCCCTGGCCTGGTGGTCGCTGTTCGCGGCGGTGAAGGGTCAGGCCATCTGGACCTCGGCGGCCAAGGAATATCGCGACGGCGGCTTCAAGGAGCCGATCCTGGCGGTCTCGGGCTGGTACACCGCCCGGCGGCACGACGAGATCCTGGCCGCCGCCCTGCTGCGCCTGGAGGACATATCATGACCCCAAGCCTGCCCGACATCCTGGTCGGCAACTTCATGTGCATGGCCGATCCCGGCCCGCCCGAGCAGCAGGGCGAGTTCATGGCCGGCAAGGTCGGGCTGGTGGCGCTGCTGTCGCTGCTGGCCGCCCAGGAGGCCGAGCACGGGGTGGCGGCGCGGGTCGAGGAGAACGCCCTGATCCGGGCGACGCTGGACGCAGCGGCCGCCGACTACGGGCTGGAGGTGGCCGATCTTCCATCGACGGGGGCGTTGACGATCGCGGCCCTGGACCTGGTCAACGCCGCCCTTCGTCGAGCCTTGATCGGGCTGCACGAGGCGGTCGAGGCGCGGGGCGACACGACGCGCCACCACGCGATCCTGCGGCTCTACGCGAAGATGGCCGACCTGCGCCGGCTGGAGTTGCCGCCCCTGCCGGCGCGCTAGGCGCGCCGGTTGATGCTCGAAGGCGGCGCGCTAGGCGCGCCGGTTGATGCTCGAAGGCGGCGCGCTAGGCGCGCCGGTTGATGCTCGAAGGCGGCGCGCTAGGCGCGCCGGTTGATGCTCGAAGGCGGCGCGCTAGGCGCGCCGGCTACTTGTGCTTGTTGTGCTTGGCGATCTCGTCCGGCTGGATATCCAGCGGGGCCGGGGCGGCGGCGTTGTAGGCGGCCGTCTGGTGCAGGTCCATCACCACGCTGCGATGGCCTTCCCAGATCATGTGCAGGGCGACGTAGAGCACGATCGCCAGGCCCACGAAGCCGATCCAGCGGTGCTTGTGCAGCAGGTTGGCGATGGCGCTGGCGGCCAGACCCATCAGGGCGATCGACAGCAGCAGGCCGAAGACCAGGATGCCCGGATGCTCGCGGGCGGCGCCGGCCACGGCCAGGACGTTGTCCAGCGACATCGAGACGTCGGCGATCAGCACCTGGATGAAGGCCGTCTTGAAGCTCTTGGGCTGGCGCGTCCGCGGCTCAGTCGTCGGATCGTCGTCGATCGTGGCCATGGCGTCGGCGTGGGCCGCCTGTTCACGCAGCTCGCGCCACATCTTCCAGCACACCCACAGCAGCAGGAAGCCGCCGGCCAGCAGCAAGCCGATGACGCCCAGCAGCCAGGTGGTGATCAGGGCGAAGCTGATGCGCAACACGACCGCCGCGCCCAGGCCGTACAGGATGACCTTCTTGCGGTCCTTGGCCGGCAGGCCGCCGGCGGCCAGTCCCACGGCGACGGCGTTGTCGCCCGCCAGGACCAGGTCGATCATCAGGACTTGCAGCAGGGCCGTCAGCGGACCTTGCAGGCCGGCGAAGTTGGCGGTCAGAGCGTCGAACATGGGTCCTCAATGCGGTGACGCGCGCGGCGATGCAAGGCGCAATAGGCGCGGGCGGGGCGCAAAGGCAAGAACGCTTCGCGCCCACGCGGGCGATCAAATCATGCGCGGAAGAGACCTCACGATCCCGAGCTTTCCCGAAGGCGAACCCGCGAGGCCTCGTACAGCGCGACCGCGGCGGCCGCCGAGACGTTCAGGCTCTCGAAGCCGCCCGGCATCGGGATCTTGCCCAGGGCGTCGCAGTGCTCGGCGACCAGGCGGCGGACGCCTTCGCCCTCCGAGCCCAGGACCAGCACGGTGGGCTGGTGGTCGAGGACCTCCTCGAGGCTCTGCTCGGCCTCGCCGGCCAGGGCCACGGCGCGCCAGCCCATGTCGGCCAGCTCCTCCAGCGCGCGGGACAGGTTGACCACGCGTGCGTGGGCGACCTTGTCGACCGCGCCGACGGCGGTCTTGGCCAGCACGCCCGACAGCACCGGCGCATGGCGATCCTGCAGGATGATCCCCTTGGCGCCGAACGCGGCGGCCGAGCGGAAGATGGCGCCGATGTTCTGCGGGTCGGTGATCTGGTCCAGCATCACCAGCAGACCTTCGGCCGGAGCGGCCAACTCGGCGATCGACAGCGCCTCGGGCTCGTCGATCTTCAGGGCCAGGCCCTGATGCACGGCGCCCTGCGGCAGCTGCTTGGCGATCTCCTGGCCTTCGATCACCTGCAGGCAGGTCAGTTTCTGAAGATCGGGGCTGAGTCGCTTGGCCCGGTCCGGGGTGGCCAGAAGGCGCTTCGGGGCCGGTCGATGCGGGTTGGAAAGGGCCGCCTCGACGGCGTGAATCCCCCAGATCCAGTCCTTTGCGTCGCCCTGGCCACGCGAAAAGTCGTTCTGTTTCCGGGGCTTGGAACGAAAATCGCGTCCTTGTGCAGAAGGGCGTTTCCGGTCGTTGCGTTCGGAATGAGAGGACACTATAAGACGCGCTCCGATTTGGGGCCCCAAGGGTTTCTCGGGCCGGCCGGCGCTGCTCTTAGCACCGTCCGTCACCGGCCAAAGAAGCTTTTGTTTCGGTTCGAAGTTCTACGGCTTGCCGTGGTTCGTCGAAACGGATAAAGGCCGCCGGCTTCGGAACTCCGTCGCGTGCTTGGGGGAATGTCCCGAGTGGCAAAGGGGGGGGACTGTAAATCCCCTGGCGTAAGCCTTCGTAGGTTCGAGTCCTACTTCCCCCACCATGCGCGCGACGAGTTCTGGAAACGGGCGCTCTTTAGACTGGACGGGCGCCCCAGAGCCGAAAGACCGGGAGCCGATCGCGACCCCGCTAGCCCACCAGGGTGATTGGGCGGGTATAGCACAATGGTAGTGCAGCAGCCTTCCAAGCTGAGGATGCGGGTTCGATTCCCGCTACCCGCTCCAGCTCCCTCCGAGTTACTTCCCAACAACAGCCGCCGGCGCGAAGGTAGAGACGATGGCCAAGGAAAAGTTCGAACGCACTAAGCCGCACTGCAACATCGGCACGATTGGTCACGTTGACCATGGCAAGACGACGCTGACGGCCGCGATCACGATCACGCTGGCGAAGTCGGGCGGCGCGACCGCCAAGAACTACGCCGACATCGACGCGGCGCCGGAAGAAAAGGCCCGCGGCATCACGATCAACACCGCGCACGTCGAGTATGAGACGGCCAACCGTCACTACGCGCACGTCGACTGCCCCGGCCACGCCGACTACGTGAAGAACATGATCACGGGCGCGGCCCAGATGGACGGCGCGATCCTGGTCGTGTCGGCCGCCGACGGCCCGATGCCGCAGACCCGCGAGCACATCCTGCTGGCCCGTCAGGTCGGCGTGCCGGCCCTGGTCGTGTTCATGAACAAGGTCGACATGGTTGACGACGAAGAGCTGCTGGAGCTCGTCGAAATGGAAGTGCGCGAGCTGCTGAGCAGCTACCAGTTCCCGGGCGACGACATCCCGATCACCAAGGGTTCGGCCCTGGCCGCGGTCGAAGGCCGTGACGCCAAGATCGGCGAAGAAGCGATCCTGGCCCTGATGGCCTCGGTGGACGAGTACATCCCGCAGCCGGAACGCCCGATCGACCTGCCGTTCCTGATGCCGGTCGAAGACGTGTTCTCGATCTCGGGCCGCGGCACCGTGGTCACGGGTCGCGTCGAGCGCGGCATCGTGAAGGTCGGCGAAGAAGTCGAGATCGTCGGCATCCGTCCGGTCCAGAAGACGACCTGCACGGGCGTCGAAATGTTCCGCAAGCTGCTGGACCAAGGTCAAGCCGGCGACAACGTGGGCGTGCTGCTGCGCGGCACCAAGCGTGAAGACGTCGAGCGCGGCCAAGTGCTGTGCAAGCCCGGTTCGATCACGCCGCACACCAAGTTCGTGGCCGAAGCCTACATCCTGACCAAGGAAGAAGGCGGCCGTCACACCCCGTTCTTCACCAACTACCGTCCGCAGTTCTACTTCCGCACGACGGACGTCACCGGGATCATCAAGCTGCGCGAAGGCGTGGAAATGATCATGCCGGGCGACAACGCCGAGCTGGACGTCGAGCTGATCACCCCGATCGCCATGGAAGAGAAGCTGCGCTTCGCCATCCGTGAAGGCGGCCGCACCGTCGGCGCCGGCGTCGTCGCGAAAATCGTCGAGTAATCTCGACGGTCTTCAGCGACAGCTGATCTAAGCGAAGGCCCCGGAGAGCGATCTCCGGGGCCTTTTGCTTTGCTGCGTGAGGTCACGGTTGGGTCGCGGACATCAAGGGCATGGGCGTTACAGCGTTTTAACTGGCTCCCTGACGCCATCCGCTCCAGATCTCTCTTCAGCTTCGAGGGATCCATGCGCATCGGAACAAGCCTCATCGCGCTGGCCCTTCTGGTGTCGAGCCTTCCAGCGTCAGCCCAGCAATCAGCCCGCGTCGAGGACCTCGCCTATGCCCATGCGCAGCGCTTGGTCGAGGTCGAGCCTGGCCGCCGCCTGAATCTCTATTGCATCGGCTCTGGCGCGCCGACCGTGATTTTCGAGGCTGGACTGGGTGACGACACCAGCACCTGGGGCTTGGTCCAACCGGCGATCGCCAAGCGCACGACGACCTGCTCCTACGATCGCGCCGGCATCGGCTTCAGCGACCCGGCGAGGCGGGCCAGCTCGGCCAGCAACATCGCCGACGACCTGCATCGGCTGCTGGCGAAGGCCGGACTGAAGGGGCCGTACGTTCTGGTCGGTCACTCGTACGGCGGGCTGACCAGCCAGCTCTACGCCAGCCGCTATCCCAAGGACGTCGCCGCGTTCGTCGGCGTGGATCCGGCCAACGAGCGCCAGATCGACGCCGCCCGGCAGGCCTTCCCGAAGTTCGAGACCGAGCTCCTGCAACCGGCGCTGGCTCGCAAGCGCGCCTGCGTCCTCAAGGTCGAACAAGGATTGGCGGACGCCGCTTGCATCGACAAGCCCGATCCCCGCATGGGCGAGGCGCTCAACGCCGTCCACGCCGAGCTCCATCGCAAGCCGGCCTACCAGCGGGCGGCGGCTTCCGAATTCGAGAGCATGCGCAGCGGACTTAGCGGCTCGCAACTGGCCGCCGAGATCGGCTCGTTCGGGTCCATGCCGCTGATCGTGCTGACGCGGCCGAAGGACACGGTCCCGTTGGGCGCGAACGAGACGGAGCAGACCCGCGCCATCCTCTGGGCCAATTGGACGACGATGCACGACGCCCTCGCCGCGCGTTCGACACGCGGCGAGAACCGCAACGTGCCGGCGACCGGCCACTACATCCAGCTCGATCAGCCGCAGGCCGTCATCGACGCGATCGATGATGTGCTGGATCGGCTGAAGAGCGATCCGAGCCGGTTGCGGAAATGAGCACTGCGCCCCGCCCGTCGGGTGAGAGAAAGAAAAGGCGGGCTCAACGCGGAGCCCGCCCATGCAGTTTGGCTGAAAATCCCAGTCCCTAGAACTTCGCCTTCACCGCCAGGAAGAACCGACGGCCGAGCACGTCGTAGGTCGACGGATCGGTGTTGGCCTGGACGTA
This sequence comes from Caulobacter segnis, assembly GCF_023935105.1. Taxonomy (NCBI): domain Bacteria; kingdom Pseudomonadati; phylum Pseudomonadota; class Alphaproteobacteria; order Caulobacterales; family Caulobacteraceae; genus Caulobacter; species Caulobacter sp. RL271. The sequence continues at coordinate 2,044,031 of NZ_CP096040.1, forward strand.
GGAGTAGAAGTAGGGCGGCTGCTTGTTGGTCAGGTTGGTGACGCCGCCGCGGATCGAATAGGTGTCGGTGATCTTCCACGTCGCGTTCAGGTCGTAGTAGTTCACCGCGCCGATCTTCTCGCTGGCGTCGGACGCGTCGACCATGTCGCCGATGTAGCGCCAGCGGGCGCCGACCTCCACCGGACCGATCAGATAGCTGACCGAGGTGGCGTACTTCCATTCCGGGTGCGAGACCGCGGTCGAGCTGATCTGGGTGTTGCCGATCGTGCCCTTCAGCTCCGCGAACGCCTCGCCCGGCAGGCTCTGGACCTTGAAGCTGTCGAGATAGGACCCGATCACATTGACCTTGATCGCGCCGTAACGGTCGTCCAGTCCCACCGCGCCAAGGCCGAAGCCCCAGTCGACCTGGAAGTCCACGCCCGAGGTCTTGTACTCGGCCAGGTTCAGGTTGGTCAGGGTCAGGGTGTCGATCTCGCCGGTCGAGCTGCTGCGCACGAACAGGCTGCAATAGTAGTTCGAGGCCGAACCCGAGGGGTTGCCCTCGGCCGAGTAGCACTTGTCCAGGGCGGTGCTGGCGTCGATCGTGCCGATCGCGTCCTTCACGTCGATCGAGTAGTAGTCGACCGACATCGACAGGCGTTCTAGCAGCGGGTGGTTGAACCGAGGCGTCCAGACCAGGCCGGCGTTGAAGGTGTTGGCCTTCTCTTCCTTCAGGTCGGGGTTGCCGCCGGTCAGCGCGTTCACCTGGGTGTTGGCGTAGGTGTAGCTGTCGATGATCGCGGTCGGCACGCCCTGGGCCAGGCACAGCGCCCGGACCGTGGCGGCGTTGGAGCCCGCCCGGTAGGTGCTATCATAGGCGCAGGGGTCCTCGCTGATCGACGGATAGTCCTGGTTCTGCGGCGAGTAGAGTTCGCCGATCGACGGGGCGCGCACGGCGCGCTGGTATCCGCCGCGCAGGCGCAGGCCTTCGACCACTTCCCAATTGCCGTCCAGCTTGTAGGCGCTGACCTTGCCGACGGTGTTGTAGTCCGACAGGCGGTAGCCGGCGTCCAGGTTCAGGGCCTTGATGAACGGCAGGTCCTTGAGCACCGGAACCGCCAGCTCGCCGTACAGCTCCTTGACGTTGGTCGAGGCGTCGATGGCGTCCTGGGCGTTGAAGCCGACCACGTCGCCGGTCGACAGCAGGCTGTCGGGCTCGAACAGATAGGTGTCGCGCTTGTAGCTGGCGCCGAAGGCGCCGCGCACTTCACCGGCCGGGAGGTTGAACAAGCCGCCCTGGAAGTTGGCTTCGACCACCTGCTGTTCGGCCACCGTGCGGTTCTTGGTCTGGCGCGAGATATACGACAGGCACGAGGCCGAGATCGCCTGCAGGCCGAACGGGTCATAGCCGCCGTCGCACAGGCTGGCGCCGCCGTCGGCCGCGTTGAGCAGCGTCTGGACGGCCGAGTGGCTGACATTGCCCGACTGGGTCTCGTTCTGCTCCGAGCGGCCGTAGGACGCGTAGACGTCGTACGTCCAGTCCTTAAAGCCGGTGTCGCCGCGCACGCCGCCGGCGATCTGGAACACGTTGAACGTGGTCTCCGAGACGCGCGGGCCGACGTCTGTGAAGCGCTTGCGCAGCAGGAAGTTGGCGGTCGGGTCGGCGCGGCTGGCCAACAGCGCGGCCAGGTCGTCGGAGATGAACGGGTTGGTCACCGGCACGCTGAAGCCGGTGCTGCTGGCGGCCGGGGCGGGCGCCAGGACCGTGCGCGAGTCATAGTGGGTGAAGTTGAACGAGCCGTAGAACTGGGCGTGTTCGTTGATCTGGTAGTCGGTGGCGGCGTAGGCGGTGTAGCGCGTCAGCGGCAGTTGCAGCAGGTTCAGAGCGCCGGTGTTGTAGGTGCCATTGACCGGGATCGTCGAATAGTCGATCGCCGTCGAGCCCTTGTAGTTGACCCCGTTGTAGAACAGCGTCCCGTCGTTGTTGAAGCCGAGGTTGGCGCTGGCCTTCACCGAGCCGGCCGTATAGCCGTACTTGGCGAAGACGGCGTCGACGGCGCTCTGGCTGGGCAGGTTGGTCCCGGTGGCGTCGTAGCGGCCATAGGGCGTCGTCGAGGACGCGCCCGAGATCTTCGAGAAGTCGCGCGAGGCGTTGAAGACCTCGCCGCGCTCGGAATAGCCCAGCGACAGGACCGCGTGGCCGCGCCCTTCCGCGTAGTGGCCGCCGGCCGTGACCGACAGGGCCTTTTCGCGACCATCGCCTTCCTCGGTGACGCCGTACTGAGCGTCCATCTGCAGGCCGTTGAAGGTGTTGTTGAGCTTGAAGTTCACCACCCCGGCCATGGCGTCCGAACCGTAGGTCGCCGAGGCGCCGCCGGTGATCACCTCGATGTTCTGGATCAGGGCCGAGGGGATGATGTTGATGTCGACCGTGCCGTTCGCATTGGACGGCACCACCCGGTGGCCGTCCAGCAGCACCATCGTCCGGGCGGTCCCCATGCCGCGCAGGTCGATATTGGCCTGGCCGCCGTTCGACGGATTGTTCGACGTGCTGCTCACCGACGGCACGAATTGCGGCATCTGGTTAAGCAGGGTGTCGACCGTCACCGAGCCCAGCTTTTCGATGTCGTCCTTGCCGACCGTCACGATCGGGCTGTTCGAAGCATAGTCACGACGAACGATGCGCGAGCCGGTGACGACGATCTCTTCGACCGCGGCGGAGGTGTCTTTATCAGTATTGTCGGTCTGCGCCTGTGCAACCGGCGGCGCGGCGCTCAGCAAAAGAATGAGGGCGGACGCGCTCCCCAAATAATGGATCTTTGGCATATAGACATTCCCCTTGGTCGCCACCCGTCGAAAGGTGACGAAAATTCAGCGAAACCGTGTTCGCGATGGGCAATGGCTATGAAGCGACTGTGGCCCGTTTGTGGGCCTTTATTCCCTGAAGATCTGTCTTTGTCCGGCGCTTTGTCGCGGATTGCTATGCAGCGTTATAATCAGCTAGAATTTATGCGGGCGGGAAGTCTTTCGATAGTTTGGCGCAAAAGTGGGGAATTTCCTTTCGTGCAATCGGCGATTTTGGGAATTTTAATCGTGGCCTATCAGCCACGGTCTGTCGTCGAATTGTCGTGAGATGAGACCGCGCGAACGACCACGCTTCGAAGCGTGGTCGTGAGTCTCATCGGCCGCTTGTTGGCGGAGTCGTCTAGCCCTCGACGAACTTCGGGATTGGCCCGACCTGCGGGGTCTGGTCCGGCAGTTCCACGAACACCTCGTCGACGAAGCACCAGCCCCAGCCTTCCGGCGGGTCATAGCCCTCGATGATCGGGTGCTTGGTCGCGCGGAAGTGGGCAGTGGCGTGCCGGCTGGGACTGTCGTCGCAGCAGCCGACGTGGCCGCAGGTCCGGCACAGGCGCAGGTGGACCCACCAGCCGCCGGACTTCAGGCATTCCTCGCAGCCCTTCGTGCCGGGCGTGACCAGGCGGATGGCGTCTCCGTGCATGCAGGTCATGTCGGTTTCCTTCAGGCTTCGGCCAGATAGGCATGGATGGCGGCGACCGCCTGGGCGCCTTCGCCGATGGCGGCGCCGACGCGCTTGACCGAGCCGGCCCGGACGTCGCCGATCGCGTATACGCCCTTGCGGCTGGTCTGCAGTAGCGGGTGGCCGGGAGCCAGATCCGTCCCGGTGCGGACGAAGCCGTGATTGTCAAGCTCGACATGGCAGTGGGTCAGCCACGCGGTGTTGGGTGCGGCGCCGATGAACAGGAAGAGGTGGCTGATCGCCTGGGTGGTCTCAACGCCGTTCGGGCCGCGCCAACGGATGGCCGACAGCTGGCCGCTCTTGCCTTCGGCGTCCTCGCCCTCCAGGTCGACGACCTGGCTCTTCACCACCACCTCGATGTTCGGCGTGCTCTCGATGCGGTCGATCAGGTAGCGCGACATGGTCGCCGCCAAGCTTTCGCCGCGCACGATCATCCAGACCTTCTTGACCTGGCTGGCCAGGTAGACGGCCGCTTGGCCCGCCGAATTGCCGGCGCCGACGAGGGCGACTTCCTGGCCGGCGCACAGCTTGGCCTCCAGCGGCGAGGCCCAGTAGTGGACGCAGGCGCCTTCGAAGCGGTCCAGGTTCTCGACCTCCAGCCGGCGATAGCGGGCGCCGCTGGCGATGACCACCGTCTTGGCCTGGGCCGTCTCGCCGCTGGCGAGGGCCAGGCGATAGCGATGCTTGCCGTCGTCCTCGCAGACCAGCGAGGCGACCTCGTCGGGAATGGCCAGCTCGGCCCCGAACTTCTGGGCCTGGCCGTAGGCGCGGCCCATCAGGGCCATGCCGGTGATCCCGGTCGGAAAGCCCAGATAGTTCTCGATCCGCGCCGAGGCGCCGGCCTGGCCGCCGAAGGCGCGCGTGTCCAGCACCAACACCGACAGGCCCTCGGACGCGGCGTAGACGGCGGTGGACAGGCCCGCCGGGCCCGCGCCGACGACGGCGACGTCATAGATGCGGTCGGAGTCGATCGGGCCGACCAGGCCGATGCAGCGGCCCAACTGATGATTGGTCGGCTGGCGCAGGATCTGGCCGTTCGGGCACAGCACGATCGGCAACTCGCTCTCGTCGACCTCGAAGCGCTGGATCAGCACCTTGGCGCAGTCCATCTGGTCGGGATCCAGCTGCTGGAAGGGGTGGCCGTTGCGAGCCAGGAAGCCGGACAGGCGGATGACCTCGGCGTCCGCCTCGCGCCCGACGATGATCGGACCGCCGGCGCCGGTCTCGATCAGGCTGACCCGGCGCAGAATCAGGGCGCGCATGATCCGCTCGCCGAGCTCGGCCTCGGCGACCAGCACGGCGCGCAGGCGCTCGGGAGCGATTAGCAGGGCCTCGACGGCGGTGATGGCGGTGACGTCGACCAGCGACGGGCGGCCCGACAGCTGGGCGATCTCGCCGATGAACTGGCCGGCGGCGTGCTCCACGATCGGCTGGCGATCGTCGTGAGCGTCGCGGCGGCTGATCGCCACCCGGCCGGCCAGGACCACGAACAGGCCGGGCGAGGGGACGCCGGCCGTGGCCAGGGCCGCGCCGGCCTCGGCGTGGATGACCTGGCCAAAGCGGCGCAGGCGGTCGATCTCGGCCGGTTCCAGCCGGGGAAACATCTGGGCGCGTCGGGTGTCGAAGGTTGTGCCTGCCATGACCGGAGATTGCGCCAGGATCGCGCGGCGGTCACCCGTTGAACGATGACGGTTTTGAACATTCCTGTCGTTACGTCACCGGCTGTACCGCTCGGCGCCTCGGGAGTAGGCTTCCGGCCATGTCGCGTTCCCCCTCAGAAAGACGTTCGGCCGTGCAATGGCGCGCCGGGCGCGCCCCGGAGACCCTCGCCCGCGACCTGCCGCGCGAGATCGCCGTGGGCCTGTCGTTCGACGGCCGTCCGCACACGGTGCTGATGGCCACGCCTCGGGATCTGGAGGAACTGGCCCTGGGCTTTGTGGTCACCGAGGCGGTGGCCCGGGCGTCCGACGTCCTCGAGATCACGACGAAGGAAGAAGAGCAGGGAATCCTGGTCGACGTCCGCCTCGCGCCAGGCGTGGTCGGCAAGAAGGCCCGACCGCGCAATCTGGAAGGCCGCTCCAGCTGCGGGCTGTGCGGCGTGCAGCGCCTGGCCGACGCGGTGCGGCCGCTGCCGGTGCTGGGCCAGGGCGTCCGGATCCGACACCAGGCGATCCCGCGCGCCCTCGCGGCGCTGGAGCAAGAACAGAGCCTGGGCCGCCTGACTCGCGCCACCCACGCCGCCGCCTTCTTCGACGCGGACGGGGCGCTGGTTCTGGTCCGCGAGGACGTCGGCCGCCACAACGCGCTGGACAAGCTGGCCGGCGCCATGGCCCGCGAGGGGCATGACGCGGCGGCCGGCTTCGTCGTGGTCACCAGCCGCTGCTCGTTCGAGATGGTCGAGAAGGCGGCGCGGATGGGCTGCCCGATCCTGGTCGCGGTCTCGGCCCCGACCGAGCTGGCCATCGCCAAGGCCGAAGAGGCCAACCTGACCCTGGTGGCCCTGGCCCGCGCCGATGGTCACGCGGTGTTCGCCGGCGGCGAGCGCCTTGTCGAATCTGAGCTGGAGCCGGCCTGATGTCCGATCCGAAGGTCCCGGGCGTCCGCCCGTATCACCAGCCGGCCGGTGGCTGGGGCGCGCTGAAGGCGGTGGCCGGCGCGCTGGTCGACCAGGAGACGGTTGTCGAAGGCGGCAAGACCCTGATGCGGGCCAATCAGCCCGAGGGCTTCGACTGCCCCGGCTGCGCCTGGCCCGATCCCAAGCACACCAGCTCGTTCGAGTTCTGCGAGAACGGCGCCAAGGCGGTGGCCTGGGAGGCGACGTCCAAGCGCGCCACGCCACAGGTCTTCGCCGAGCACACGGTCAGCGAACTGCTGACCTGGACCGACCACCAGATCGAGGACCTGGGCCGGTTGACCGAGCCGATGGCCTACGATCCGGCCGACGATCGCTACAAGCCGATCACCTGGGACGAGGCCTTCGCCCGGACGGCGGCGGGGCTTAAGGCCCTGAAGGATCCGAACGAGGCCGAGTTCTACGCCTCGGGCCGGGCCAGCAACGAGGCGGCCTTCCTCTACCAGCTGATGGCGCGGCGGTTCGGGACCAACAATTTCCCCGACTGCTCGAACATGTGCCACGAGCCGACCAGCGTCGGCCTGCCGGACTCGATCGGCCTGGGCAAAGGCTCGGTGACGCTGGAGGACTTCGACCACGCCGACCTGATCATGTGCTTCGGCCACAACCCAGGCACCAACCACCCGCGGATGATGGCCACCCTGCGCGAGGCCAGCCGGCGCGGGGCGACGATCCTGGCTTTCAACCCGCTGAAGGAGCGGGCGCTGGAGAAGTTCGCCTCGCCGCAGGATCCGGTCGAGATGGCGACCCTGTCCTCGACCCCGATCGCCTCGGCCTATTTCCAGGTGAAGATCGGCGGCGACGCCCTGCTGGTGCAGGGCATGATGAAGGCGCTGCTGGCCATGGAGACGCGCGACGGCGGCGTCCTGGATCACGACTTCATCTTGGAGCACACCGCCGGTTTCGAAGCGGTCGTCGCCAGCGTCGAGGCGCTGGACTGGGCGACGATCGAGGCTGGCAGCGGCCTGTCGCGCGCGCGGATCGAGGAGGCGGCGGCGGTCTATGCCAAGGCCAAGGCGGCGATCCTTTGCTACGGCATGGGCCTAACCCAGCACCGCGACAGCTCGGGCGCGGTGCAGCAGCTGGTCAACCTGCTGCTGCTGAAGGGCAATATCGGTCGGCCGGGGGCGGGGATCTGTCCGTTGCGGGGCCACTCCAACGTCCAGGGCAACCGCACGGTCGGTATCTGGGAGAAGCCGTCGACGGTGATGCTGGACTCGCTGCGGGACGTCTTCGGCTTCGAACCGCCGCGCCAGCATGGCCATACCGTGGTGGAGGCCATCGAGGCCATCGAGCGGGGTGATAGCAAGGTCTTCGTCGGCCTGGGCGGCAACTTCGCCGTGGCCGCGCCCGATCCGGTGCGGACCTTCGCGGCGATGCGCAAGCTGGACCTGGCCGTCCACGTCGCCACCAAGCCCAACCGCACGCACCTGCTGGTCGGCAAACACGCGATCCTTCTCCCGTGCCTGGGTCGCACCGAGATGGACGTGCGGGCCGGCGTGCGCCAGTCGGTGACGGTCGAGGACTCGATGTCTATGGTCCACGCCTCGCGGGGGCTGAACCCGCCGGCGTCCGAGCACCTGATGTCCGAGCCGGCCATCGTGGCGGGGATCGCGGCGGCGACGTTCGGCCAGGATCCGTTGGTCGACTGGCCGGGACTGGCCGACGACTACGACGCCATCCGCGACTTGATCGCCCGCGTCTTTCCCGGCGCGTTCGACGACTACAACGACAAGGTCCGTGTCCCCGGCGGCTTCCGCTTGCCGGTGGGGCCGACGAACCGGGTGTGGAAGACGGCGACGGGCAAGGCCAACTTCATCGTCCACGACCCCAAGGGCGGCGATCCGCGCCGGGGCGATCCGGACGTGATGATCCTGACCACCCTGCGCAGCCACGATCAGTACAACACCACGATCTACGGCAACGACGACCGCTATCGCGGCGTGTTCGGCCGGCGCGACGTGATCTTCGCCAATCCCGACGACCTGGCGCGGATGGGCCTGGCGCAAGGCGACCTGGTGGACCTGGGCGCGGCGTTCGACGAGACGGGCGAGCGGGTGGTGCGGGCGTTCACGGTGGTGGCCCGCGATATCCCGCCGGGCTGCCTGGCCGCCTATTATCCCGAGACCAATGTTGTGATCTCGCTGGACGACCATGACCAGCGTTCGGGCACGCCGGCCTACAAGTCGGCGCCGGTCCGGCTCCGCAAGCACCAGGCGCGCTGGCCGAACGGGGCGGCGGCCGCGACCGCCGTTCCATGACTTCGGGGTCATGACCTCGAATTAAGTCGAACCGGTGACGAACCGTCGCTAGCTTCCCCTTATCGAATTTCAACGCATCCGAGGGGACTGATCGATGCGCGCTCTGACCACCCTGGCCGTTCTGGCCGCCGCCGTTTCCGCCGCTGGCGTCGCTCAGGCCGCGCCTTCCGTGAAGATCAAGGACGCGGTCGCCCGCGTCGTGGTGATCCCCGAGAACCGCTCAGACGTGAAGGTCGAGGTCCTGACCACCAACGCCAGCCTGCCGCTGGATATCCGCAAGCAGGGTGACGAGACGGTCATCGACGGCGACCTGCGCATGAACAGGATCAACGGCTGCAACAACCGAAACGGCAAGATCTCGGTTCGGGTGCGCGGCGCGGGCGAGGTGTCCTACGACAACTTCCCGCAGATCGCGGTGCGCGTGCCCATGGACGCCAAGGTCAAGGCCGGCGGCGCGGTGTTCGGCGACATCGGCCGCTCCGGCAATGTCGACCTGGCCAACGCCGGCTGCGGCGACTGGACCGTGGCCAACACCAAGGGCGAGCTGAAGATCGGCCTGGCCGGCTCGGGCGACGTCAAGGCGGGCTCTGCCGCCTCGGCCGAGATCAGCCTGGCGGGCTCGGGCGACGTTCGCACCCAGGCCATCGACGGCGACCTCGAGGTCAATATCGCTGGCGCCGGTGACGTCACGGTCGCCAGCATCGCCGGCAAGCTGGAGGGCAACATCGCCGGCTCGGGCAACATCACCGTCGCCGGCGGTCGCAGCCGCGCGGTCGAGGTGAACGTGATGGGCTCGGGCGATGTGACCTTCAACGGCGAGGCCGGCTCGGTCGACGTCTCGGTGGCCGGCTCGGGCGACATCCGCATCGCCAAGGTCACAGGCCCGGTGAAGAAGCGGGTGGCCGGCTCGGGCGACGTGATCATCGGCCAGTAAGCGGCCTTTCTCTCACTCTATATATAGAGCGAAGGCCCCGGGATCGCTCCCGGGGCCTTCTTCATGCACGACGTGCGGTGTCCTTAGCGGACGCCGAAGCCGAACAGGTCGCTGGCCGTGGCCAGGTCGGCGCCGGCGCGGTCGCGGTCCTTCAGGCTGCCGCCGAAGGTGTAGCGGACGCCGACCCGGACGGCGTCCGAGTTCAGCTTGGCCAGGTCCTTCGATTCCGCGTGGGTGTACTTGGCGAACGTCGACCAGCCGCTGTTGGCGAACTTGTATTCGCCGCCGGCGTTCACGTCCCACAGGTCGGCGTTGACGTTGGTGTCGATGCGCGACCAGCCCGCGCCGGCGTTCAGGCGGAAGTTATCCGACACGAAGTAGCGGGCTTCGCCGCGGACCGAGTACAGGTCGGCGTCCAGGTCGTTGGACTGGCCGTAGGCGACCAGGCCGGTCAGGGTGACCTTGTCCAGATACTTCTGGGCTTCGGCGCCGACGGCCCACAGGGTGTCGTTCGACGGGCGCGACAGGGCGGTGAAGCCGCCGACGCGCACGGTGTCGCCGATCTTGGTCGTCAGGTGGACGGCGCCCGAGGCGACGGTTTCGTCCGACAGGTCGTTGTCCGAGATCGAGACGTCGCCGTTGGCGGTCACGGTCCAGGCGCCTTGCAGCGGGATGGCGACCGAGCCGTCGATCACGGCCGAGGTGCCGTCATTGCCGCCCAGGCGGGTGTTCAGGTCCGTGTAGTTCACGGCGGCGCCGACCGAGCCGATGTTCTGGGCGAAGGCCGGGGCCGAGATGGCGGCGGCGATCAGGGCGGCGGTGGCGAAAAGCTTGGTATTCATTTGGGTCTATCCCCTTACACAACAGTGGCTCCCCGGCTGGCTGGACGGTCGTTGTTGGGGGGAGGGCCGCCCAGTCCGTCGGGGAGGCCGGCATCTATGGAGCTTCGCCCCGGGCCTCAAGACGCATGGCGGCGCTTGCGGGCCGAATAATGCATTTTTGTGACACTTGCGGAGACGTACTTTTCGCCTACGCGCAAGCGGGCGCACGTTCCTGCTAGCTCTCGGGCGAAAGACGTTAAAAGCGGACCGACGTTATGTTTTGGCGGGCCTTGCGCCGGGCGGGCAGGGCGCCTATTCAGAACCCGCCCGACGACTCGAGTCCTTTTCGGAGGAGACGAACCGGACACAGCGCTTGACGAAACCGATTCCGGAACGTACAAGCGCGCCTCTGTTGGACCGGCTGTGAACTTTCGAGTTCAAACGCGGTTCGCGAGACGCCCGGACATAGCGCCCCACAAGGCGCAATTTCGGTCATCACCCCCGGCGGGAAACCGTTGGGGACATTTGTTTTGCGGACGCTGCGTACGAACTCCCTCGGGGGTTCGAGTTGGTCTTTGAAATGGTTCGAGACGCGGGCGCAGCCCACTAGGAAACCGAGCGATATGGATCGTCAGAACATCCGCATCCGGCTCAAGGCCTTCGATCACCGCGTGTTGGATCATTCCACGCGCGAGATCGTCAATACGGCCAAGCGCACGGGCGCGACGGTGCGGGGCCCCATCCCCCTGCCCACGCTTATCGAGAAATTCACCGTCAACCGTTCGCCGCACGTCGACAAGAAGTCGCGCGAGCAGTTCGAGATCCGTACGCACAAGCGCGTTCTCGACATCGTTGACCCGACTCCGCAGACCGTGGACGCGCTGATGAAGCTCGACCTGTCGGCCGGCGTTGACGTCGAAATCAAGCTGTAAGGAGGGCCGATCCATGACTCTCCCCACCCAACGCACCGGCGTCCTCGCCAAGAAGCTCGGCATGACCCGCTTCTTCGACGAAGCCGGTCAGCACGTGCCGGTCACCGTCCTGTCGCTCGACGGTTGCCAGGTCACGGGCCAGCGCACCGTTGACAAGGACGGCTACACCGCCCTGCAACTCGGCGCCGGCGCCAAGAAAGCCAAGAACACCTCGAAGGCCCTGCGCGGTCACTTCGCGAAGTCGGCCGTCGAGCCGAAGCGCGTCGTCGCCGAATTCCGCGTCGAAGAGGCCGCTCTGATCGAAGTCGGCGCCGAACTGACGGCCGACCACTTCGTCGCCGGCCAGAAGGTCGACATCCAGGGCCTCACCGTCGGTAAGGGTTTCGCCGGCGCCATGAAGCGCTGGAACTTCGGTGGTCTGCGCGCCACCCACGGTGTCTCGGTCTCGCACCGCTCGCACGGTTCGACCGGTAACCGCCAGGATCCGGGTCGTACGTTCCCGGGCAAGAAGATGGCGGGTCACCTGGGTCAAGAAACCGTCACCACGCTCAACGTCACCGTCTGGAAGGTCGACGTCGAGCGCGGCCTGATCCTGATCAAGGGCGCCGTCCCCGGTCATGAAGGCAGCTACGTGAAGGTTCGCGACGCCGTGAAGAAGGCTCTGCCCGCCGACGCTCCGCGTCCGGGCGCCTTCCGCAAGGCTGGCGAAGCTGCTCCGGCCGCCGCTGAGACCCCCGCTGAAGAGGCCCCCGCGGCTGCGACCGAAGAGGGCGAAGGCTAATGAAACTCGACGTCATCAAACTGGACGGCGGCAAGGCCGGTTCCGTTGATCTCGACGACGCCATCTTCGGCATCGACGACATCCGCGGCGACATCCTGCAGCGCGTCGTGACCTGGCAGCTGGCCAAGCGCCGCTCGGGCAACCACAAGATTCAAGTTCGTAACGAGGTCTCTCGTACGAGCAAGAAGATGTACAAGCAGAAGGGCACCGGCGGCGCTCGTCACGGTTCGCGCCGTGCGGCTCAGTTCGTCGGCGGCGCCAAGGCCCACGGCCCGGTCGTCCGCAGCCACGCCTTCGACCTGCCGAAGAAGATCCGGGCCCTGGCTCTGCGCCACGCCCTGTCCTCGAAGGCCAAGTCGGGTGCGCTGGTCGTTCTGGACAGCGCCGTTCTGACCGAAGCGAAGACGGCCGCCCTGCGCGCCAACTTCGACAAGATCGGTCTGAAGAACGCCCTGGTCATCGCCGGTCCGGAAGTGGACGCGAACTTCAAGCTCGCCGCCCGCAACATTCCGAACGTCGACGTCCTGCCGAACGCCGGCCTGAACGTCTACGACGTGCTGCGTCGCCAGACCCTCGTCCTGACCAAGGACGCGGTCGAAGCGATCTCGGCCCGTTTCGCTGAGAAGGAAGCCGCCTAATGGCCGCCACCGCTCGCCACTACGACACGATCCTGTCGCCGGTGATCACCGAAAAGACGACCCTGCTCTCGGAGCAGAACAAGGTTGTCTTCAAGGTGGCCAACGATGCGTCGAAGGACGAAATCGCCGCCGCCGTCGAAGAGCTGTTCAAGGTCAAGGTGACCAAGGTCAACACCATCGTGACCAAGGGCAAGACCAAGCGCTTCCGTGGCATCGTCGGGCGTCGCAACGACGTCAAAAAAGCGATCGTGACGCTGGCCGAAGGCCAGTCGATCGACATCACGACGGGGCTCTAAGCAGATGGCCTTGAAGCACTTTAACCCGACCAGCCCCGGCCAGCGCGGCCTGGTGCTGATCGACCGCAGCGAACTTCACAAGGGCAAGCCCGAGAAGAAGCTCGTTGAAGGCCTGACCAAGTCGGGCGGTCGCGGCGGCAATGGCCGTATCGCGGTCCGTTTCCGTGGCGGCGGCGCCAAGCGCCTGTACCGTCTGGTCGACTTCAAGCGTCGCAAGCAAGGCACGGCCACGGTCGTTCGTCTTGAGTACGACCCGAACCGCACCGCCTTCATCGCCCTGATCAAGTATCAGGTCGACGGCGAGCTGGCCTATATCCTGGCCCCGCAACGCCTGAAGGTTGGTGACGAAGTCGTCACCGGCGAGAAGGTCGACGTGAAGCCGGGCAACGCCTCGCCGCTGCGCACGCTGCCGATCGGCACGATCATCCACAACATCGAGCTGAAGCCCGCCAGGGGCGGTCAGATCGCCCGTTCGGCTGGCGCCTACGCCCAGCTGGTCGGTCGTGACGCCGGCTACGCCCAGATCCGCCTGAACTCGGGCGAGCTGCGCATGGTGCTCGATACGTGCATGGCCACCGTCGGCGCCGTGTCCAACCCCGACCACATGAACCAGAACCTCGGCAAGGCCGGTCGTTCTCGTCACATGGGCCGTCGCCCGCACGTCCGCGGTGTCGCCATGAACCCGGTCGACCACCCCCACGGTGGTGGTGAAGGTCGCACCTCGGGCGGTCGCCACCCGGTGACCCCGGCTGGTAAGCCGACCAAGGGCGCCAAGACCCGCGTCAACAAGGCGACGGACAAGTTCATCATCCGTTCGCGCCACAAAGCGAAGAAGGGCCGCTAAGCCATGACCCGCTCCGTCTGGAAAGGCCCGTTTGTCGACGGGTACCTCCTGAAGAAGGCCGACGCCGCTCTGTCGTCGGGCCGCAAGGACGTCATCAAGACCTGGTCGCGTCGTTCGACCATCATGCCGCAGTTCGTCGGCCTGGTGTTCGGCGTGCACAACGGCCACAAGCACATCCCGGTCTCCGTGTCGGAAGACATGGTCGGCATGAAGTTCGGCGAGTTCGCGCCCACGCGCAGCTTCCCCGGCCACGCTGCCGACAAGAAGGCCAAGAGGAAGTAATCATGGCCAAGCAGAAGCAAGAACGCCGCCTGCCGGCCGCCGAAGCGATGTGCAAGGTGCGCACTCTGCGCACCAGCCCGCGCAAGCTGAACCTGGTCGCTCAGTCCATCCGTGGCCTGAACGTCCAGCGCGCTCTCAACGAGCTCGAGTTCAGCCACAAGCGCATCGCCCAGGACGTCCGCAAGGCGCTGTACTCGGCGATCTCCAACGCCGAGAACAACCACAACCTCGACATCGACTCGCTGGTCGTCGCCGAGGCCTATGTGGGCAAGAACCTGATCATGAAGCGTTTCTCGCCCCGCGCCCGCGGTCGCGCGACGCGCGTCGAGAAGCCGTTCTCCGAGATCACGATCGTGGTCCGCGAACTGGGTGAGGCCGCCTAATGGGTCAGAAAGTCAATCCGGTCGGGCTGCGGCTCGGCGTAAACCGCACCTGGGACAGCCGTTGGTTCGCCGACGGCGCCCAGTACGGCAAGATGCTGCATCAGGATCTCGCGATCCGCGCCGCCCTGAAGAAGCGCCTGTACCAAGCCGGTGTCTCGCGCATCATCATCGAGCGTCCGCACAAGAAGTGCCGCATCACGATCTATGCCGCCCGTCCGGGCGTCATCATCGGCAAGAAGGGCGCTGACATCGACAAGCTCCGCAAGGACCTGTCGATCAAGACCGAGGGCGAAGTCCACCTGAACATCGTCGAGATCCGCAAGCCGGAAACCGACGCTCAGCTGGTGGCCGAGTCGATCGCTCAGCAACTCGAGCGCCGTATCGCTTTCCGTCGCGCCATGAAGCGTTCGATCCAGTCGGCCGTGCGTCTCGGCGCCAAGGGCATCCGGATCAACGTCTCGGGTCGCCTCGGCGGCGCTGAAATCGCTCGTATGGAGTGGTATCGCGAAGGCCGCGTGCCGCTGCACACCCTGCGCGCCGACATCGACTTCGGTTTCGCCGAAGCCAAGACCACCTACGGCATCATCGGCGTGAAGACCTGGATCTTCAAAGGCGAGGTGCTGGAGCATGATCCGATGGCGCTCGACAAGCGTCTGGCCACCGAGTCCGGTCCCGCCGGCGAAGGTGGCGGCCGTGAGCGCGGCGATCGTCCCGACCGGGGCGACCGTCGTGACCGTCGCGATCGCGCCTAAGGATTAGATCGCCATGCTGTCTCCGAAAAAGACCAAATTCCGCAAGCAGTTCAAGGGCCGCATCCACGGCACTTCGAAGGGCGGCACCCTGCTGAACTTCGGTTCGTACGGCCTGAAGGCCGTCGAGCCGGAGCGCATCACGGCTCGCCAGATCGAAGCCGCCCGTCGCGCCATCACCCGCCAGATGAAGCGTCAAGGCCGCGTCTGGATCCGTATCTTCCCCGACGTGCCGGTCACCGGCAAGCCGGCCGAAGTCCGGATGGGTAAGGGTAAGGGCGCCGTGGATTACTGGGCCGCTCGCGTGGCTCCGGGCCGCATCATGTTCGAAATCGACGGCGTGCCGGACGATATCGCGCGTGAAGCTCTCCGCCTGGGCGCCGCCAAGCTGCCGATCCGCACCCGTGTTGTCACCCGCATCGACGCGGGCGTGGCTCAGGAAGCATGATCATGAAAATCGCTGACATCCGGGGTCTCACCCCCGACCAGCTGGCCGACACCCTGATCAGCCTGAAGAAAGAGCAGTTCAACCTGCGCTTCCAGGCCGCGACGGGCCAGGTCGAGAAGACCCACCGCGTCAACGAGATCCGCAAGGATATCGCGCGGATCAAGACCGTGCTGCGCGCCAAGGCCGCGGCTTAAGGAGAACGATATGCCCAAGCGTATCCTCGAAGGGGTCGTCGTCTCCGACAAAGGCGATAAGACCGTCGTGGTGAAGGTCGAACGGACTATCGTTCACCCGATCCTGAAGAAGATCGTGCGTCAGTCGAAGAAGTACCACGCGCACGACGAATCCAACGCGTACAAGGCTGGCGAAGCAATTCGCATCGTCGAATGCGCTCCGAAGTCCAAGCTGAAGACCTGGGAAGTCCTTCCCAAGGCTTCGGCTTAATCTGGAAGGTTTAGACCATGATCCAGATGCAAACTAACCTGGAAGTCGCCGACAACTCTGGCGCTCGCCGGGTCATGTGCATCAAGGTGTTGGGCGGCGCAGGCCGTCGCTACGCCAGCGTGGGCGACGTCATCGTCGTCTCCGTCAAGGAAGCCATTCCGCGCGGTCGCGTGAAGAAGGGTGACGTGCTGCGCGCCGTCGTCGTTCGGGTGAATCAAAATCTGAAGCGCAAGGATGGCTCGGTCATCCGCTTCGATAAGAACGCCGCGGTGATCGTGAACAAGCAGAGCGAGCCGGTCGGCACGCGGATCTTCGGCCCGGTTCCCCGTGAACTGCGCGCCAAGAACCACATGAAGATCATCTCCCTCGCTCCGGAGGTGCTGTAATGGCCGCTAAGATCAAGAAGGGCGACCGCGTCGTCGTTCTGGCCGGCAAGGACAAGGGCAAGCAAGGCTCGGTCCTGCAAGTCCTGCCGAAGGATAGCCGGGTTGTCGTGGAAGGCGTGAACATGGTTTCGCGTCACACCAAGGCGACCCAAGCCGACCCGCAAGGCGGCATCAAGCAAAAGGAAGCCGCGCTGCACGTCTCGAACGTCGCCGTCGTGGACTCCAAGGGCAAGCCCACCCGCGTCGGCTTCAAGATCGAAGGCGACAAGAAGGTGCGCGTCGCCAAGACGACCGGCGAGGTGATCAATGGCTGATCAAGCTTACGAGCCCCGGCTGAAGACCGTTTATCGCGAGCGCATCCGCGCCGCGATGAAGGAGCAGTTCGGCTACACCAACGAGATGCAGATCCCCAAGCTGGACAAGATCGTCCTGAACATGGGTATCGGCGAGGCCGTGGCCGACTCCAAGAAGGTCCAGACCGCTCTGAAGGACCTGCAGGCGATCGCCGGCCAAAAGCCCGTCGCCACCAAGGCCCGCAAGTCGATCGCCGGCTTCAAGCTGCGCGAAGGCATGGTGGTCGGCGGCAAGGTCACCCTCCGCAAGGACCGGATGTACGAATTCCTGGACCGCCTGGTCACGATCGCGCTGCCGCGCGTGAAGGACTTCCGCGGCCTGAACGGCAAGAGCTTCGACGGCCGTGGCAACTACGCCATGGGCCTGAAGGAGCACCTGGTGTTCCCGGAAATCAACTATGACCAGATCGAACAGATCTGGGGCATGGACATCATCGTCTGCACCACTGCGAACTCCGACCAGGAAGCCAAGGCTCTCCTGAAGGAATTCCAGTTCCCGTTCGTGAACTAAGAGCGGGAAGGGAAAGAAACCATGGCCAAGAAAAGCGCCGTCAACCGCAACGAAGCCGTCAAGGCTCTCGTCAAGAAGTTCGCCGAGAAGCGCGCCGCGCTGAAGGCGATCGCCAACGACGAAAGCCTGCCGCTCGAGGAGCGCTTCGACGCTCGCCTCAAGCTCGCCAAGCTGCCGCGTAACAGCGCCGCGATCCGCATCCGCAATCGCTGCGAAGTCACGGGCCGTCCGCGCGCCTACTACCGCAAGCTGAAGATGAGCCGTATCGCGCTCCGCGAACTGGGTTCGCAGGGTCAGATCCCCGGCCTCGTCAAGTCGAGCTGGTAAGGACGATCAGATGTCGATGAACGATCCCCTGAGCGACCTGATCGCTCGCATCAAGAACGCCGCCACGCGCAAGCGCAACAAGGTCTCGACGCCGGCTTCCAAGCTGCGCGCCCGCGTCCTCGACGTGCTGGCCGACGAAGGCTACATCCGCGGCTACTCGCTGATCGAGAAGCCCGGTGCGTTCCCCGAATTCGAGATCGAGCTCAAGTACTTCGACGGTGAGCCCGTGATCGCCGAGATCAGCCGCGTGTCCAAGCCTGGCCGTCGCGTCTATTCGTCGATCAAGGACCTGAAGCCGATCAAGAACGGCCTGGGCATCTCGATCCTTTCGACGCCGAAGGGCGTCATGTCGGACACCGCTGCACGCGACGCTAACGTCGGCGGCGAAGTCCTCTGCCGCGTCTACTAGGCGCGGGAGGGAAAGAGCATGTCACGTATCGGTAAGAAAGCCGTCGCAATCCCCTCGGGCGTGCAAGTCACGCTCGCGGGTCAGACGGTCACGGTGAAGGGCCCCAAGGGTCAACTGTCGTGGACGATCGCCGACGAAGTCGAAGTCAAGCAAGAGGGCGCTGAGCTCCTGCTGGCTCCGCGCGTCGACACGAAGCGCGCCAAGGGCATGTGGGGTCTGTCCCGCACGCTGGTGGCCAACATGGTGCACGGTGTGACCGCCGGCTTCGAGGAAAACCTCGAACTGGTCGGCGTCGGTTACCGCGCGGCCATGAAGGGCACCGCCCTCAGCCTCCAACTCGGTTTCAGCCACGACGTGGACGTTCCGGCCCCGGCCGGCATCACGTTCGCGACGCCGAAGCAAACCGAAATCAAGATCGCCGGCATCGATAAGCAGGCGGTCGGCGAGATTGCCGCGAAGATCCGCCGCATTCGTCCGCCTGAGCCGTACAAGGGCAAGGGCGTGCGCTATGCTGGCGAGAAGGTTCGCCGCAAGGAAGGCAAGAAGAAGTAAGCCATGGCGCTCTCTCCTCGTGAATCGGCGGCCAAGCGCGCTCAGCGCGTTCGCACCCGCCTCAAGAGCCTCGCCAACGGTCGTCCGCGTCTGTCGGTCTTCCGTTCGTCGAAGAACATCTACGCCCAGATCATCGATGATGAACGCGGCGTGACCCTGGCGTCGGCTTCCACTCTGGAAGCCGAAGGCAAGGGCGCGGACAAGGATGCCGCCGCCGCTGTCGGCAAGCTCGTCGCCGAGCGCGCCATCGAAAAGGGCGTCAAGGACGTCGTCTTCGATCGTGGTGGTTACATCTTCCACGGCCGGGTGAAAGCCCTGGCCGACGCCGCGCGCGAAGCCGGCCTGAACTTCTAAGGGAAACAGAATGGCTCGTGGTGAACAACAGCGCGGTGAAGGCGGTCAACGCCGTGACCGTCGCGACCGCAACGCCCCCGAAGAGCGGGTCGACAGCGACATCGTCGAAAAGCTCGTCCACATCAACCGCGTCGCCGCCACCGTGAAGGGTGGCCGTCGCTTCAGCTTCGCCGCTCTGATGGTCGTTGGCGACCAAAAGGGCCGCGTCGGCTTCGGTCATGGCAAGGCGCGTGAAGTGCCGGAAGCCATCCGCAAGGCGACCGAAGAAGCCAAGAAGACGATGATCCGCGTTCCGCTGCGCGAATCCCGCACCCTGCACCACGACGGCGCTGGCCGTTGGGGCGCTGGCAAGGTGATGATGCGCGCGGCGCCTCCCGGCACCGGCGTCATCGCCGGCGGTCCGATGCGCGCGGTTCTCGAAACCCTGGGCGTCCAGGACGTCGTGGCCAAGTCGACGGGTTCCTCGAACCCGTACAACATGGTTCGCGCCACGTTCGAGGCCCTGAAGGTGCAGTCGTCGCCCCGCCAGATCGCCGCCAAGCGCGGCAAGAAGGTTGGCGACATCCTCGGCCGTCGCGCCGACGGCGCCTCGGCGCCGGAAGCCATCGAGGGCTAAGTCATGGCTGAAGCTAAGCAAGTCACGGTGCGCCAAACCGGCAGCCCGATCCGTCGTGAAAAGGACCAGCGCGCCACGCTCGCCGGTCTGGGTCTCAACAAGCTGGGCCGCACGTCCACGCTGGAAGACACCCCGTCGGTCCGCGGCATGATCCGCAAGGTCGCGCACCTGCTGGAAATCGTCGAGTAGTCCGCTACCCGACGACGAAAGATCGCCACCCCGGTGAAAGCCGGGGTGGTTTTCGTTTGAAATCTCACTTCAGCCTTGAGTTTCCTGGCGATTTGGGGTTTTAAGCGCGCTCTGATTTTCAAAAGCCGAGTCCAGCCGCTGGCTGGGCGCAGATCTCCAAGGAGAGGCACATATGACCAAGCTGAACGAACTGGCCCCGCAGGAAGGTTCGACCAAGAGCCGCATGCGCGTCGGCCGCGGCCCGGGTTCGGGCAAGGGCAAGACCGCCGGTCGCGGTGTGAAGGGTCAGAAGGCGCGCTCGGGCGTCGCCATCAACGGCTTCGAAGGCGGTCAAATGCCGCTGCACATGCGTATGCCGAAGCGCGGCTTCAACAACCCCTTCCGCCTCGAGTTCGCCGAAGTGAACCTGTGGCGCCTGGAACAGGCCGTCGCCGCTGGCAAGTTCAAGAAGGGCGCCGAGCTGGGCGCCGCTGAACTGGTCGCCGCCGGCGTGATCCGTCGCGAACTGGACGGCGTGAAGCTGCTGGGCAAGGGCGAGATCAAGACCGCCCTGAAGCTGACCGTCTACTCGGCCACCGAAGCCGCCATCAAGGCCGTGGAAGCGGCCGGTGGTTCGGTCACCGTGACCAAGAAGGCCAAGGCGCAAGCCGAAGCCTAATCCATAAAAACTGTCATCCCGGCCAAGCGCGTAGCGCGCCGAGCCGGGACCGCGGCAAGCGCCGACGTTTCCGGCGGTCCCGGCTCTACACTTCGTTCCGGCCGGGATGACAGTTCTTTTCGAGGCTCGCCGTGACAACGCGGCGAGCCTCACCTATTTGTGGCGCTCTCCTCGGATCAGCCTGGTCCGGGAAACCTAATTTCAGAGCGCGGTCGCCGCCGAAGCGGTATCAGCTTCGGCCATCGCGCTCCTGAGTCGTGGGGATCTGAATGGCCTCGGCCGCCGAACAACTCGCAGCCAACATGAATTTCTCGTCGTTCCAAAAGGCGACGGAACTTCACAAGCGTATCTGGTTCACGATCATCGCCCTGGTCGTCTACCGCCTTGGCACCTACGTTCCGATCCCCGGCATCGACCCGGCCGCGTTCGCGCGCCTGTTCAGCGGCAGCGCCGAGGGCATCCTCGGCATGTTCAACACGTTCTCGGGCGGCGCCGTGCAGCGCATGGCCATCTTCTCGCTGAACGTGATGCCCTACATCAGCGCCTCGATCATCGTGCAGCTGATGGGCACGGTGTATCCGCCGTGGGAGAAGCTGAAGAAGGAAGGCGGGGAGGCGGGCCGCAAGACCCTCAACCAATACACCCGCTACCTGGCCGTGGTGCTGGCCGTCGTGCAGTCGGCCTCGATCGCCATCGGCCTGCAAGCCCAGCCCGGCGTGGTCGCCGGCGGCGTGGGCTCGGCCTTCTTCGTCGTCTCGACCGTCGTCACCCTGACCGGCGGCACCCTGTTCCTGATGTGGCTGGGCGAGCAGATCACCAGCCGCGGCGTCGGCAACGGCGTCAGCTTGATCATTTTCGCCGGCATCGTGGCCCACCTGCCGACCAGCCTCGGCCAGCTGCTGGTCCAGGCCCAGACCTCGGGCAACTACACCCCGCTGTTCCTGATCCTGATCGGCGCCGTGGCCGCCATCCTGGCCATCGTCTTCATGGAGCGCTCGCAGCGCCGCCTGCTGGTCCACTATCCCAAGCGCCAGCAGGGCAACCGCATGATCGGCGGCGAGAGCTCGTTCATGCCGCTGAAGATCAACACCGCCGGCGTCATCCCGCCGATCTTCGCCTCCAGCCTGCTGCTGCTGCCGACGACGGCCCTGCAGTTCGTGCAGACCGCCAACCTGCCGTCCTGGGCCTCGTGGCTGCCGGGCGTGGTGGGCGCGCTGCAGCACGGCCACCCGGCGTTCCTGATCTTCTATTCGCTGCTGATCATCTTCTTCTCGTTCTTCTACACCTCGGTCGTGTTCAACCCCGAGGAAACGGCCGAGAACCTGCGCAAGTATGGCGGCTTCCTGCCGGGCATCCGCCCGGGCAAGCGCACCGCCGAGTACCTGGACTATGTGCTGACCCGCCTGACCGTGATCGGCGCGGCCTACATCACCGCCGTCTGCGTCATGCCGGAGCTGGTGATGATGGCGATCAAGTCGAACCAGTTCGCCCTGGGCGGCACCTCGATCCTGATCGTCGTGACGGTGACCATGGACACCGTGGCGCAGATCCAGTCGCACCTGCTGGCCCACCAGTACGAGGGCCTGATCAAGAAGTCGAAGCTGCGCGGCGGCCGCAACCGCTGAGCGGGGCTTCAATCCAATTAGAAGCGTCGGAAGCCGGTTTGTCACAAAACCGGCTTCCGTTTTCTTTCCCGGGGCTCTAGGTCTGCTTCGGGAGATCAGCCGGGCGCAGACCCGGCAGACGCGCGAAGGGGCTTAAATGAACTTGATCCTGTTCGGTCCGCCGGCGGCGGGGAAGGGCACCCAGGCCAAGCGCCTGGTCACCGAGCGTGGCATGGTCCAGCTGTCGACCGGCGACATGCTGCGCGCCGCCATCGCCTCGGGCTCGGACCTCGGCCAACGCGTCAAGGGCGTGCTGGACCGCGGCGAGCTGGTGACCGACGAGATCGTCATCGCCCTGATCGAGGAACGCCTGCCCGAGGCCGAGGCGGCCGGTGGCGCGATCTTCGACGGCTTCCCGCGCACGGTCGCCCAGGCCGAGGCTCTGGACAGGATGTTGGCGGCGCGGGGACAGAAGATCGACTCCGTTCTCCGACTCAAGGTAGACGAGCCCGCCCTGATCGAACGGATCAAGAAGCGGTTCGAAGACCAGGGACGGCCCGACGACAATCCCGAAGTGTTCGTGACCCGGTTGGCCGCCTACAATGCTCAGACCGCGCCGCTGCTGCCCTACTATGAAGGGCAGGGGAAGCTGACGGAGCTGGATGGGATGGGTTCGGTCGAAGCCGTCGCCAATTCCATCGACGCCGCTCTGTCGGTCGTCGCTTAAGAAAAGCCCGAATTCACTGGAACCCCGGTGGATTCAGTTGTTGACGGAAGCGAAACGATCCCTATAACGGGGCGCTTCCGCGAAAGGGCGCGATCCGTGCGCGCCGGTTTTGGTCTCTGGACCGGGCCGGGCGCGCCGTTCGCGTCTTTAGTGCGTGACTAGGAGAACATTAGACGTGGCCCGTATCGCAGGCGTCAACATCCCGACGAACAAGCGCGTTCTGATCGCGCTTCAGTACATTCACGGCATCGGCCAACGGTCCGCTCGTGAGATCATCACGAAGGTGGGCATCGAGGATGCGCGTCGGGTCAATCAACTGACCGACGCCGAAGTCCTGCAGATCCGCGAGACCATCGACCGCGACTACACCGTCGAGGGCGATCTGCGTCGCGAGAACTCGATGAACATCAAGCGTCTGATGGACCTGGCCTGCTATCGCGGCCTGCGTCACCGCAAGGGCCTACCGGTCCGCGGTCAGCGCACCCACACGAACGCTCGTACCCGCAAGGGTCCGGCCAAGCCGATCGCCGGCAAGAAGAAATAAGGTAGCCTGACGATGGCCAAGGAACCGGGTCGCGTTAAAAAGCGCGAACGCAAGAACATCACCTCGGGCGTGGCGCACGTGAACGCCTCGTTCAACAACACCATGATCACCATCACCGACGCCCAGGGCAACACGATCTCGTGGTCCTCGGCCGGCATGATGGGCTTCAAGGGCTCGCGCAAGTCGACCCCGTACGCCGCTCAGATGGCTGCGGAAGACGCGGGCAAGAAGGCCGCCGAGCACGGCGTGAAGACCCTGGAAGTCAACGTCTCGGGTCCGGGTTCTGGCCGTGAATCGGCCCTGCGTGCTCTGCAAGCCGCGGGCATGACCATCACGACCATCCGCGACGTCACGCCGATCCCGCACAACGGCTGCCGTCCGCCCAAGCGTCGTCGCGTCTAGTACTTTTTAGACCACTAATCTCCTTCGCCGGCTGCGCAAAACGCGGCCGGCGAGCCGCGTTCAAGGGACCCGACCACGTGATCGAAAGAAACTGGAACGAGCTGATCCGTCCTGAGAAGCCGCAGATCGAAACCGGCGCCGATGCGACCCGCAAGGCCCGTATCGTCGCCGAGCCGCTCGAGCGCGGTTTCGGTGTGACGCTCGGCAACGCCCTGCGTCGCGTTCTGCTCTCGTCGCTGCAAGGCGCCGCCGTCACCGCCATCCAGATCGATGGCGTGGTGCACGAATTCTCCTCGCTCGAGGGCGTCCGCGAAGACGTCGTCGACATCGTTCTGAACATCAAGCAACTGGCCGTTCGGATGCATGCCGAAGGCCCGAAGCGCATGACCCTGCGCGCCACGGGCCCCGGCCCGGTGACCGCTGGTCAGATCGAAACCCCGGCCGACATCGAAATCCTGAACCCCGACCACGTGCTCTGCACGCTGGACGACGGCGCTTCGGTGCGCATGGAGTTCACGGTCAACACCGGCAAGGGCTATGTCCCGGCCGACCGTAACCGTCCGGAAGACGCGCCGATCGGCCTGATCGCCGTCGACGCCCTGTACTCGCCGGTCAAGCGCGTCGCCTATCGCGTCGAGCCGACCCGTCAGGGCCAGTCGCTGGACTACGACAAGCTGATCCTGGAAGTGGAAACCAACGGCGCCGTCACTCCGGTGGACGCCGTGGCCTACGCCGCCCGGATCCTGCAGGACCAACTGCAGATCTTCATCACCTTCGAGGAACCGAAGGCCAAGTCGGCCGACGAATCCAAGCCGGAACTGCCGTTCAACCCGGCCCTGCTGAAGAAGGTCGATGAGCTGGAACTGTCGGTCCGTTCGGCCAACTGCCTGAAGAACGACAACATCGTCTACATCGGCGACCTTATCCAAAAGACCGAAGCCGAGATGCTCCGCACCCCGAACTTCGGCCGCAAGTCGCTGAACGAGATCAAGGAAGTGCTCGCCGGCATGGGTCTGCACCTCGGCATGGACGTGCCGAACTGGCCGCCGGAGAACATCGAAGACCTGGCCAAGAAGTTCGAAGACCAAATCTAAGAACCTCGAAGCCTAACGCGCTAAATCCGGGCCGCCTTTCCTTCCTCGGAAGGGAGGGCGGCCTGGGCCTTATGAAGCCGCAACAGCGGTGGAGGGCCCCGGCGCTTCGCTCTGACCCGGTCGGGACGGACCAGGATTGGTGACAATCAGGCGCTCATTCGTTTGCGCCGCTCGGGCTGATCGCCCAGGAGATAGAAAATGCGTCACGGTAAGGCTCACCGTAAACTCGGCCGCACCTCGGCTCACCGCACCGCCATGTTCGCCAACATGTCGGCCTCGCTGATCAAGCACGAGCAGATCGTCACCACCCTGCCGAAGGCCAAGGAACTGCGTCCGATCGTCGAAAAGCTGGTCACCCTGGCCAAGCGCGGCGACCTGCACGCCCGTCGTCAGGCCATCAGCTCGGTTCGCGACGTCGAACAAGTCGGCAAGCTCTTCGCGGTCCTCGGCCCGCGCTACAAGGACCGTCAGGGCGGCTACATCCGCGTCCTGAAGGCCGGCTTCCGCTACGGCGACAACGCCCCGCTGGCCGTCATCGAGTTCGTCGACCGCGACGTCTCGGAAAAGGGCAAGGACTCCGGTCCGGTCTACACGAACGAAGCCGAAGACTAAGATCTTTCAGGTTCGCCTGAACGCGAGGGCCCCGGAGAAATCCGGGGCCTTTTTCGTTGGCGACAAAGCTCTTCTCCGGAGACTGCGCTGATACCGTCGGGACCTTGCCAACAAGGTCTCGGTTTGTGGGCCGGGGCGTTCGCGTATTGACCTCAGGATCCCGCTGCGAGAGGGCTTGTAACGATGACGCACCGCGCTTTCGTCCTGATCGAAACATCTGCCGAGCGCTCGCCCGGCAAGGCTGTCCTGTCGGCGATCGCCTTGGCGATGGCCCTAACCGCCTGCGCCACGCCGTCCGCTTCGCCCACGGCGGCCGCCGAGCAGCAGCCTGGCGCATTCTCCGAGGCGCGCCTCGATGCTGACCGCTATCGCGTCATGCTCGTCGGGCAGCGCCAGGAGCCGCGCGAGACCGTCCAGCTGGCGCTGTTGAATCGCGCCGCCGAACTGACGGTGCGCGAGGGCTACGACTGGTTCGAGACCACCGATCAAGGCGCGCGCGTTCAGTCGCGATTGGTCGCCGGATCCAGCCCGATCATGCAGCCGGGTTTCATGTGGGGCGGCGGCGAGGGGTTTCTGCCTCGGTCTTGGCGCGACACCGGTCCGCGCTGGGGCAGCGGATGGCGAGACTGGGATCCGTTCCTGGGCGAACCGTCCTTCGCGAACCGCGGCCAAGTCCGGGCTACGGACCTAGTCGTCGCCGCGGCCGTGATCGTGCTCCACAAGGGTGTCAGGCCCGCGGATACTACGCAGGCCTACGACGCAAGAGCGCTTCTAGCGCGGAGCCGTCCGTCGGAACCCGTGCGCCCCTGATCCAAATCGTCGGACGGAAGAGCTCAGCCCTTCGGCTTCACCGGCCGCGCCGGATTGCCGACCACGGTCGCGCCCACCGGCACGTCGCGGGTCACCACCGCGCCCGCCCCGATCACCGCGTCGTCGCCGATCGTCACGCCGGGCAGGATGATCGCGCCGCCGCCGATCCAGACATTGGCGCCGATGTGGATCGGCTTGCCGGACTCCAGGCCCGCGCGGCGCTCGACCGGATCGCGCGGATGGTCGGCGGTCAGGATCTGCACACCCGGGCCGATGGCCGTGGCCGCCCCGATGGTGACTTCGACCACGTCCAGGATCACGCAGCCGAAGTTCATAAAGACGCCGTCGCCCAGCCTGATGTTGTAGCCATAGTCGACGTGGAAGGGCGCCCGGACGGCGACGTTCTCGCCGACCGCGCCAAGGCCCTCGACCAACAGGGCGGGGCGCTCGTCCAGCTTGGAGGCGTTGTAGCGGTCCATCCACGCCTGGGCGGCGCGCTGGTCGGCCTGGATCTCGGGATCGGCGGCGCTGTAAGGCTCGCCGGCCAGCATCCGCTGCTTCTGGGTCTTCACGCTCACTCCTTGGTCAGGTCCTGGCGGCGGAACAGCAACACCGCGCCCCCGGCCAGCACCGTCGTCCAGGCCAGCAGCGCGATGAGGGCGGCGCCCGCGGAATTGGACGCCTGGCCCAGTTGGGCGGGATCCAGCAGGGCCGCGCGCAGCAGGTCGGCGTCGAAGACGGGCAGGGCCAGCAGCTTCCAGCTGGGCTGGCCTTCCTCCATCAGCCGCAACGAACTGGCCAGCACGGTCTGGACGACGCGTACGCCAAGGCAGGCGATGACCACGCCCAGGGTCGAGCGTGACAGCACGCCCACGCAGGCCGCCAGGGCCGCCAGGGTCATGGCCTCCAGCCAGGTGATGGCCAGGACCCCGAGGATGTCGAACGGCCCGCGCTCGAACATCGAGAAGCTCAGGGTCTTGCCGTTGATGCCCGCGCCGATCACGCCGGCCGCCGCCGACAGCACGGCGGTCAGCACCAGGCTCCAGAACATCGCTTCGCCGACCACGATCAGCTTGGCCAGCAGCAGGTTCTGGCGGGTGTTGCGCGGGGTCAGCAGCCGCCAGGTCTCCCAGCGATAGTCGCCGGCCAGCACGGCCGCCGCGCCGATCATCAGGAACAGGGCGTCGAAGGTCGAAAAGCCCGTGGCCAGCGCCTTGATCACCTGGTCGACCAGGCCGATCCCGACGCCGGGCATCGGCTTCTTGATCACGTGGCGCATGAAGAGGTCGCCGCCCACACTGAGGACGAACCCCACCAGCGGCGCGAAGCAGAAGCCCCAGAACATCGTCGAGCGGTCGCGCAGCAGGCGGAAGCGTTCGGCGGCGATGGCGTCGGCGAGCATCAGGCGGCTCCTTCGCTCTGCAGGGTCTTGAGATACACGCCTTCCAGGTCGACCTCACGCCAGCGGGCTTCGACGATGTCGACTCCGGCCGTCACGAGACTCCGGATCAGCTCGGGAGCTTCCTCGCGGGCGATGTCGGCCAGGACCGCGTCGGGCCCGTCGGCCGCGCCCCGGCCGCCCAGCACCGCAAGCACCTGGGCGACGGGCGAGGAGACGGTGATGCGCAGGCGGGCCTCGCCGGCGGTCAGCTCGGCGACGCCGCCCTCGGCCACGACCTTGCCCTTGGACAGGATGGCGACCCGGTCACAGACCCGGCGCACCTCGTCCAGCTGGTGGCTGGCCAGGATGACGGTGACGCCCTCGCGCTTGGCCAGGTCGACGATCAGGGCGCGGATTTCCTGGATGCCGGCCGGGTCCATGCCGCTGGTCGGTTCGTCCAGGATCACCAGCTGGGGTTTGGTCAGGAACGCAGCCGCCAGGCCCAGGCGCTGCTTCATGCCCACCGAGAAGCCGCTGGTCGAGCGGTCGGCGGCGTGGGTCAGGCTGACCCGCTCCAGCCAGCCGGCGACGTCGGCGGTTTTAGCGCCGCTCTCCAGGGCCAGCATCGTCAGGGTGTCGCGGGCGGTCAGATAGGCGGGATAGCGCGGCGTCTCGATCATCGAGCCGACCTTGCGCAGGGCGGTGATGTCGCCGGCTGGGGCGCCAAAGAGGCTGGCCGAGCCGCTGGTCGGCCGCACCAGGCCCAGGGCGATGCGGAACAGGGTGCTCTTGCCGGCGCCGTTGGGGCCCAGGACCCCGAACACGCCACCGGCGGGAATGGCGAGCGAGAAGTCGTCGAGGGCGCGCACCGCCCCGTAGGTCTTGGTGAGGCGGTCGGCCTCGAGGGCGATCGACATGCGAGATTCCCGGGCGCCGAACGACTCGGCTCGACGCGGGGACTATGGCGAGGCGCCGGGCATGCGCCAAGTTAAGAGCCGGTCATGGGACGGGGCGCGATTGTCATATGCGCGCAATCTCGTGGCGTGATGAGGTCGGTTCAGTTTCGCCGCGTGAGTCTTTCCATGGTCGTTCGCCGTCTCGCACGCCTGGCCCTGGGCCTGGTTCTGGCCCTCGCGGCGGCGAGCGCTCCCGCCCTGGCGCGCGAGACGGCGCCGCACCTGACGATCCTGGTCTCGCTGGACGGCTTCCGCGCCGACTATCTGGATCGCGGCGTGACGCCGAACCTGAAGGCCCTGGCCGACGACGGCGCGCGGGGCGCCATGCGGCCTTCGTTCCCCAGCCTGACCTATCCGAACCATTACACCCTGGTGACCGGCAAGCGGCCGGATCACAGCGGCGTGGTCGGCAACGAGATGGAGGACACGGTGATCGGCGGGCCCAAGTTCAAGATGAACGGCCCGACCGCCAACGATCCGCGCTGGTGGAACCAGGCCAAGCCGTTTTGGGTCTCGGTCGAGCAGCAGGGCAAGAAGGCCGCGGCGATGTTCTGGCCCGGCTCGGAGGCCGAGATCGACGGCGTGCGGCCCACGCACTGGGTCAAGTACGACAGCAAATTCCCGTACGACGCCCGCATCGACCAGGTGCTGGCCTGGTTGGACGGCGCCGACGGCCCGCCGCTGGCCTTCACGACGCTGTATTTCGACGCCGCCGACACCGAGGGACATCACTACGGGCCGGACTCGCCGGAGCTGCGCGCCGCTCTGGTCGAGGTCGACCGGCAGGTCGGGCGCCTGATCGAGGGCCTGAAGGCGCGGGGGCGGTTCGAGGCGACGGACATCATCGTGGTCGCCGACCATGGCATGGCGCCGTTGCCGGCCGCCCACCGCGTGGTGCTGGACGACCTGGTCGACATGTCCAAGGTCCATCTGGTCACCAAGGGCGCGGTGACCAGCCTGTCGGCGGCGCCGGGTCACGAACGGGCCGTCGCCAAGGCGTTCCTGTTCAAGCCCCTGCCGCACATGACCTGCTGGAGGAAGGCGGCGATCCCGGCCCGCTTCCACTACGGCCGCAACAGACGCGTGCCGGCCATCGTCTGCCTGTCGCAGACGGGCTGGTACACCACCACCCTGGAAGCCAGGGCCAAGCCCGGCAAGTGGGACAATGTCGACGGCGGGGCGCATGGCTTCGATCCCTATGACCCGCTGATGCGCGCGGTGTTCGTGGCCCACGGGCCCTCGTTCAAGCCGGGCGTGGTCCTGCCGCTGTTCGACAATGTCGACGTCTATCCGCTGCTGGCCCGGATCACCGGGGTGACGCCCGAGAGGGGCGATGGTTCGCTGGCGATTGTTGGTCGAGCGCTGAGGTAGCCGAAACCTCGCCCTTCGACAGGCTCAGGGGGAGGTTTCTACTGAGGCGTCCGGGAGTAGTCCTCACCCTGAGCTCGTCGAAGGGCGAGGACGGCCCCGCTAGCCCGCCCGCATCGCATAAAGCGAGATCGACCCCGTCGGCGTGGCGATCCGGTCCAGCTCGCTCACGGCGGTGAGGCCGCTGGCGCGCATCAGGCCGGGCAGGGCGCCGGTGGCGTTGAACTCGGTCCGCTCGAAACCGTCCACGGCCTGGACCATCCGGAACAGCAGCCGCATCAGCCCGCGCTGGCGGCCGTAGTCGGCGATCAGCACCCGGCCGCCAGGGCGCGACAGTCGCGCCATGGCCCGCAGGATCGCGCCCTTCACCGGCGCGTCGCACTGGTGCAGCACCAGGCTGGAGATCACCGCATTGGCGACACCCTGGCCGAGCAGGACGTCGGCCTGGTCGCCCAGGCCCTGGATCCACTCGATCCGCGCGCCGGCGCGCTCGGCCTTGGCGCGGGCGATGGCCAGCACGGCGGGATCCGGATCGATCCCGACGACTCGCGCGAGCGGCCGGGCGCGCTTGATGGCGATGGCCTGTGAGCCGGTGCCGCAGCCAATGTCGACGATGGTTTCGCCGTCGGCGGGCGCCAGGGCCGCTAGCAGCGCGCCACGCCAGCGCCGCTCGCGGGTCGCCAGCGAGACGACGAGGTCGTAGGCGCCCGTCAGTTCGGGCCGGCCCAGGGCGGGCACATATTGGACTTGTCCGGTCATGCGAGGTCCTCCAGATCTTGAACATGGCGGACCTCGCGGCGGGGTCTTGGACCGAACGCTTGCGGGGAGGCTGCATGGGCGCGGCGGGATGGTCCGGACAGGTCTGGATCGGCCGAGACTGGTGGGGCTTCGAGGGCGTCGGCGGCGAGTCGCGGGCGCACGGCCATCTCTGCGCCCAGGTGGTGGCCGGACTGGACGCCCCCGTTCGGGTCGAGGCGCAGCATGGGATCATCGAGGCGTGGGCGGTCGTCATTCCACCTGGCGCGCGACATCGACTGCTGGATGCGGATGGTTCGATGCGCGCGATCTATCCGCGGCCCTTGGGACGCCTGGCCCGACGCTGGGGCGTGGCGCGCTGGTCCGGCGTCACCGCCGCTCCGGACGCGTGGAGGCCTCTGCTGGCGAGCGGTCGCTTGGCCGAGATGGTGGACGCCGAGGCAGCGCTGGGCGAGGCCACGGCGATCGATCCCCGCTTGAAACAGGTCCTGGACGAGCTTGGCGGCGATCTTGGCCTGGCGGATCTGGCCGCCCAGGTGGGGCTGTCGACGGCGCGGTTGCGGGCGCTGGCGCAGGCGGAGCTGGGCGCGCCGCTGGCGCACTGGCGGCTGTGGTTACGGCTGGAGACGGCGCTGTTACGCCTGCGCGCGGGGGAGGGGCTGGCGATCGCCGCCGCCGAGGCGGGCTTCGCCGACCAGTCGCACCTGAACCGGGCCATGGGCCGCTTCTTGGGTATTACGCCCCTGACCGTCGCGCGACTGCTGAACCCCTTGCCGAGATAGTTTCGATATGCGTTAAATATTGTCGTTCATTGGAAGGAATTCCGCCATGTCCGACTCTCGCCCCGGCCTGGTTTCGGCCCTCAGCTATCGCGATCCCAAGGCCGCCATCGCCTTCCTGGAAAAGGCGTTCGGGTTCGACCTGAGCCTGCTGATCGAGGACGCCGAGGGCAACCTGGCCCACTCGCAGATGGAATATGCCGGCCACCGCGTCATGATCGGCAACGAGTGGAGCGAGAACCACGCCAGCCCAGCCTCTGTGGGGCTCAAGAACACCCAGTCGGTGCACATCTACATCGCCGCCGACGTCGACGCCCATTGCGCGCGCGCCCAGGCGGCGGGCGCCGAGATCATCGCGCCGCCCGAGGCCCAGTTCTACGGCGCGCGCACCTATCGCTGCCGCGATCCCGAGGGACACATCTGGACGGTGTCGGCCGACGTCGAAGTGGTCTCAACCGACGAGATGGAAAAGCGCAGCGGCCTGACCATCGCCGTGGGCAAGGGATGATCTCGCACCATGATCACTGAAGGCGACTTCCGCCGGCTGGCCCTGTCGATGCCCCAGGCGATAGAGCGTTCGCACATGGGCACGGTCGATTTCCGATGCGGCCGGATCTTCGCGACCCTGGGCAATCCGGACGCCGCCTGGGCGATGGTCAAGCTGACGCCGGACCAGCAGGAGATGCGCGTGGCCGCCGAGCCGGACGTCTTCGTCCCGGTCCCGGGCGGCTGGGGCAGGAACGGGGCGACCCGCCTGCGTCTGGCGGCCTGCGACGAGGCGACGGCGCGCGGCGCGCTGCTGGACGCCTGGCGCAACGTCGCGCCCAACACGCTGCGGGACGCTCAAGGGTGAACGAGGCGCTCGATCGCACCTTGGCGGCCCTGGCCGACCCGCATCGCCGGCGAACGGTCGACCTGCTGCGCGAGCGGCCGCGCCGGGCCGGCGAGCTGGCCGAGAGTCTGGGCCTGACCCCGCCGGCCATGAGCCGGCACCTGCGGGCCCTGCGCCAGTCGGGCCTGGTCGAGGAAAGCCATCCCGAGTTCGACGCCCGCGTCCGCGTCTACCGCCTGCGGCCCGAGCCGATGGCGGCTTTGAAGGCCTGGCTGGAGGCGGCGGAGGATCACTGGGTCGACCAGCTGTCGGCCCTGAAGGCGCATGTGGAGAACCAGAACCGGTGAGCTCCAGGATCGTGGTCGCCCTGCGCATCGCCGCGCCGCCGGAGGTGGTGTTCGACGCCTTCACCGGCGATATCGCCCTGTGGTGGCGGCCCAACACGCTGTTCTCGTTCACCCCGCGCTCGCCTGGCGTCATGGCCTTCGAGGGCGGCCGCCTGGTCGAGCGTCTGGCCTCGGGCAAGGTGTTCGAGGTCGGCCAGGTCCGCGTCTGGGAGCGCGGGGCGCGACTCGTCTTCGGCTGGCGGCAGGCCAGCTTCGCCCCCGGCATGGACACCGAGGTCGAGGTCCGCTTCGAGCTGGTGGATGAGGGCACGCGCGTGACCGTCGAGCACCGCGGCTGGGACAGCGTGCCAGCCGAGAACGTGGCCCGGCACACCTTTCCGAACGCCGTCTTCCTGCAGCGCCACGCCGAGTGGTGGCGCGCCCTGCTGGTGGGGCTTGCGGCTCGGGCGAACCGTGTCCAACTAGAGCGCGCCGGGGAGGGCGAGCCATGAATCAACCGATCTCGGGAAACCGGCGCCAGGCCGCCCTGGGCTTCATCTTCGTCACCGCGACCATGGACGTGCTGTCCCTGGGCGTGATGATCCCCGTGCTGCCCAACTTGGTGAAGATGCTGGGCGGCGGCGATACCGCCGCGGCGGCCGACTGGGTCGTGCTGTTCGCCACCACCTGGGGCGTGATGCAGTTCTTCTGCTCGCCGATCCTGGGTCTGATGTCCGATCGCTTCGGTCGCCGACCGGTGATCCTGACCTCGATCTTCGGCCTGGGCGTCGATTTCCTGTTCATGGCCTTCGCGCCGAACCTGTGGTGGCTGTTCGTCGGGCGGATCTTCAACGGCATGACGGCGGCCAGCTTCTCGACCGCCTCGGCCTATGTCGCCGACGTCACCACCCCGGAGAACCGCGCCAAGGGGTTTGGCCTGATGGGCGCGGCGTTCGGCGTCGGCTTCACCTTCGGCCCGGCGCTGGGCGGGTGGCTATGGCAGTTCGACCATCGCGCGCCGTTTCTGGTCTGCGCGGCCCTGGCGCTGTGCAACTGGCTGTACGGCTTCTTCGTGCTGCCGGAGTCCCTGCCGCCCGAGCGCCGCCAGCCGCGCTTCGACTGGAAGAAGGCCAATCCGGTCGGTTCGCTGCATCTGCTGCAGCGCCATCCGGGCCTTCTGGGCCTGGCGGGCGTCGGCTTCCTGTTCCAGCTGGCCCACAACGTGCTGCCCAGCGTGTTCGTCCTCTATATGGGGTTCCGCTACGGCTGGTCGCCGGCCACCATCGGCCTGACCCTGATGGCCAGCGGCGTCTCGGGCATCATCGTCCAGGCGCTGGTCGTCGGGCGGGTGGTCAAGGCGGTGGGCGAGCGCGGCGCGCTACTGATCGGCCTGTTCTCGGGCTTCGCCGGCTTCATGATCTACGCCCTGGCGCCGACCGGCTTCCTCTATCTGTGCGGCCTGCCGCTCTTCGCCCTCTCGGGCCTGATCCAGCCGGGCCTGCAGGGGCTGATGACCCGTCGCGTGCTGCCCAACGAGCAGGGACAGCTGCAAGGCGCGAACTCGGCCATGATGGGCATCGCCTCGATCGTCGGACCGCCTCTGTTCCTCCTGCCGTTCGCCTTCGCCGTGCGCCACGACGCGGCCCTGCACCTGCCGGGGCTGCCCGTGCTGATCGCGGCGGCGTTGATGTTGGCCGCGACCGCCCTAGCTTATGCCAAGGCGCGCCCCGCGCCCGCCCCGGAACCGCAGGCGGCGTGAGGCCTTAAGCCCCCGTGAGGCCTTAAACCTAGACCGAAACGCCTTAGACTCGCCCGAAAGCTGGGCTGAGTTCGCGGGGAACCGTCAGGAGCTGTACTTGAAGACCATGCGCCCCCTTCGCGCCCTGTTGCCCGTCGTCGTCCTGCTGGCCGCCTGCTCGAACCCGACCGGCCAGACGCAAGCCCAATCCATCCCCGGCATGCCGGCCCCGACCAAGCGCGCTCCGGCCGACGCGACCACCATGAAGATGTCCTTCTCGCCCGTGGTGAAGAAGGCCGCTCCGGCCGTGGTCAACGTCGCCAGCCGCCGGATCGTACGCCAGCGCGTCGACCCGTTCTGGGACTTCTTCATGGGCGGCGGAGGCGGCGGCGCCCAGGTGCAGGGCTCGCTCGGTTCGGGCGCCATCGTCCGCGCCGACGGGGTGATCATCACCAACCACCACAACATCGAAGGCATCGTCGAGGGCAAGGGCGACATCACCGTCCAGCTGGCCGACCGACGCGAATTCCCGGCCACCGTGCTGCTGGACGACCCGCGCGCCGACTTGGCCGTGCTGAAGATCGACACCAAGGGCGAGAAGCTGCCGGTCATGGCCATCGACGACCAGGAGCAGCTGGAGGTCGGCGACCTGGTCCTCGCCATGGGCAACCCGTTCGGCGTCGGCCAGACCGTGACCAACGGCATCGTTTCGGCCCTGGCCCGCACCGACGTCGGCGCGGCCGACTTCGGCAGCTACATCCAGACCGACGCGGCCATCAATCCCGGCAATTCGGGCGGGCCGCTGGTCGACATGGACGGCGACCTGGTCGGCATCAACACCTTCATCATCTCGCGCTCGGGCTCGTCCTCCGGGGTCGGCTTCGCCATCCCCGCCGCCGTGGTGCGCCAGGTGGTGGCCACGGCCCTGGGCGGCGGCCACAGCGTCGTGCGGCCCTGGCTGGGCGTGGAGGGCAAGCCGGTGACCGGCGACATCGCCCGGGCCTTGGGCATGTCCATTCCGCGCGGCGTGCTGGTGGCCCAGGTCTATCCGGGCTCGTCGGCCGACCGCGCCGGCGTGAAGGAGGGCGACATCATCCTGTCGATCGACGGCCGAGCGGTGAACGACCAGGGCGGCGGCGCCTTCGCGATCGGCACTCACAAGGTTGGCGATCGCGTGCCGATGGTGATCCAGCGCAACGAGAAGGAGCAGACCATCACGGTCCGCGCCGAGGCCGCCCCCGAGATCCCGGCCCGCGACGAGCGCGCCATCGCCGGCAACAACCCGTTCAACGGCGCGACGGTGCTGAACCTCTCGCCCGCCGTGGCCCAGGACCTGGGCGTCGACCCGTTCGCGGGCAAGGGCGCGCTGGTGACCAAGATCGCCCCCGGCTACGCCCAGAACTGGATGCGCCCGGGCGATTTCGTCCGCTCGGTGAATGGCCGGCAGATCAACAGCGTCGCCGACCTGGCCGCCGCCGCGGCGACCAAGCCGCAGCGCTGGAACATCACGATCGAGCGCGGCGGCCAGCTGATCCAGGCGCAGTTCTAGGGTTTGGAGCCCATGCCGGCGGCCTGCTAGAAGGGACTCATGTCCGATCTCTTCCAGGCCGCCGGCCTGACGCCTCATGCGCCGGCCCCGCTGGCCGACCGGCTGCGGCCCCAGAGCCTCGACGAGGTGGTGGGCCAGCAGCATCTCCTGGGTCCCGAAGGCCCCATCGGCCGCATGGCCGCGGCCCATCGCTTGGCCTCGATGATCCTGTGGGGGCCGCCCGGCACCGGCAAGACCACCATCGCCCGCCTGCTGGCCAAGGCTGGGGGCTATGAATTCCAGCAGATCTCGGCGGTGTTCTCGGGCGTCGCCGACCTGAAGAAGGCGTTCGAGCAGGCCCGCGCGCGCCGCATGGCCGGCCAGTCGACCTTGCTGTTCGTCGATGAGATCCACCGCTTCAACCGCGCCCAGCAGGACGGTTTCCTGCCGTTCGTGGAGGAGGGTATCGTCACCCTGGTCGGCGCCACGACCGAGAACCCCTCGTTCGAGCTGAACGGCGCTCTGCTATCCCGCTGCCAGGTGTTCGTGCTCAAGCGCCTGACCGAGGAGGCGCTGGAGCAGCTTCTCCAGCGCGCCGAGACGGCGGAGAGCCGGCCGTTGCCGATCGATGCCGATGCGCGTGCGGTGCTGGTGTCGATGGCTGACGGCGACGGCCGCTACCTGCTGACCCTGGCCGAGACCCTGTTCTCGATCGGGACCGACAGCCCGCTGAACCCGACCCAGTTGGGCCAGTTCCTGCAAAAGCGCCGCCCGGCCTACGACAAGGACCGCGAGGAACACTACAACCTGATCTCGGCCCTGCATAAGTCGGTGCGCGGGTCCGATCCGGATGCGGCCCTCTACTGGCTGGCGCGGATGCTGGAGGGCGGCGAGGACCCGCTGTTCATCGCTCGCCGGCTGGTGCGCATGGCCAGCGAGGATATCGGCGCGGCCGATCCGCTGTCCCTGCTGCTGACCACGGCCGCCAAGGACGCCTACGACTTCCTGGGATCGCCCGAGGGCGAGCTGGCCTTGGCCCAGGCCGTGGTCCACATGGCCAGCGCGCCGAAGTCGAACGCCGTCTACAACGCCTACAAGGCCGCCCGCCGGGCCGCCAAGGAGACCGGTAGCCTGATGCCGCCGTCGCACATCCTCAACGCCCCGACCAAGCTGATGAAGTCGCTGGGATACGGCGATGGCTACGCCTACGACCACGATGTCGAGGGCGGTGTCTCGGGCCAGAACTACTTCCCGGACGGCATGGAGCGCCGGCGGTTCTATGAACCCAAACCGGTCGGCGCCGAGGCCAAGGTGCGAGAGCGCTTGGAAGCCTGGGGCAAGGTGCGTAAGGACGGCAAATGAGCAGTCCGAAATTCCGCCGTCCCCCCGGCGTCGCCAAGCCCAAGGCCGTCGAGTGCCCGATCACCCTGACGCCCGAGGAGGTCGAGGCGGCCAGGTCGTGGGTGTTGTACGAGGACGAGGCGATCATCGTGCTGGACAAGCCGGCGGGCCTCTCCAGCCAGGGGGGGCGGATCAAGGCCCATACGCTGGACGACCTGCTGTGGGCGTTCGCCAAGCCGGGCAAGGCTCGGCCTCGGCTGATCCACCGGCTGGACCGCGACACCTCGGGCGTGATCCTGACCGCCAAGACCAAGCCTGGGGCGGCCATGCTGGGCGAGGCCATGATGGCCAAGCGGTTCCGCAAGAGCTATCTGGCCATCGTCGCGCCGGGCGCGCCCGAGCCGAAGGGCGGGATGATCGACAGCCCACTGCGCCGAGAGTCCATTGGTCGCGAGGCCTATATGCGGGTCTGCGAACTCGACCATCCCGACGCCGAGACCGCCCGTAGCCGCTATCGCACCCTGGCCCACAACGCCACGGCCGCCCTGGTCGAGCTGTCGCCCGACACCGGGCGCATGCATCAGCTGCGCGTTCACATGGCCTCGATCGGTCGGCCACTGGCCGGCGACAGCCGCTATGGCGGGGCGCTGATGCTGGGCGGCGCGGCCGTCCCGCGCCTGATGCTGCATGCCGCACGCCTGACCTTCCCGCATCCGCTGGGCGGCGAGCGCAAGGTCACGGCCCCGCTTCCGTCCGATTTCAAGGCCATGCTCGAGGCCCTGGGCCTCGCGGTTCCGGAACAGCCAGGTTCCGAGACCGTTGATCAGGTCTGAAGAGGTTCGCCATGAAGATCTCGAAACCCCTGATCGCCGCCGCCCTGTCGGGCCTGCTGCTGACCGCCTGCGCGACGTCCGCCCCGACCACCTATCGCGCCCAGATGGGCTCGCCCAACGACGTCGGATACTCGGAGTACCGACTGGAGGCCGGCCGTTATCGCGTGACCTTCCAGGGCGGCCCCGGCGCGCCCGAGGCCCAGGTCGCCGACTACGCCCTGCTGCGCGCGGCCGAACTGGCCCTGCGCGACGGCTATGA
This sequence comes from Caulobacter segnis, assembly GCF_023935105.1. Taxonomy (NCBI): domain Bacteria; kingdom Pseudomonadati; phylum Pseudomonadota; class Alphaproteobacteria; order Caulobacterales; family Caulobacteraceae; genus Caulobacter; species Caulobacter sp. RL271. The sequence goes on from NZ_CP096040.1 coordinate 2,082,241, forward strand.
CTGGTTCCGGGTCGCCGATCGCTCGACCACCTCCAGTGGCTACGATCGCGGGCCGCGCATGTCGGTGGGGGGCGGCTCGGCCAGCTTCGGTCGCCGATCCAGCGTCGGCCTAGGCTTGGGCACCAGCTTCAACCTCGGCCCTGGCCCGTCCTTCTCGCGTTCGATCGAGGTGGTGTTCGGCAAGGGCGCGACGCCGCGCGATCGCGACGCCTATGACGCGCGGGACGTGATCAAGAACGTGGGCTACGGCCGCCAGCGGACGTGATCCGCTTCCCCGGCGAAAGCCGGGGCCCAGATGGAGAGCGCCGAAGTAGGCTCTAAGAGCTCAGCGCCAGTCCCCGCACCGCTATGAGATCTGGGTCCCGGCTTTCGCCGGGAAGGCGGGGTTCTAAGCCGCCGCCTGCTTGGCCAGCGGATAGTTGGCGCGCAGCGAGGCGTGCGTCAGGCCGGCCGTTTCGGCGGCGGCGAAATAGCCTTCCTGCGGCAGGCCCTGCAGGATGTTCATCGGCGCCAGGCCGCGGGCGTCGCGGCCGAAGGCCATGATGTCCATGGCGATCTTGGCGGCTTCGCCAGTCAGGTCCGAAGCGTCCAGGGCCAGGCCCGCCAGGCGGGCGTCGCGCAGCACGCGCAGGGCTTCCTTGTCCGGCGGCACGCGGGCGATGACGCCGCGGGTCAGGGCGCGCAGCAGACCCACCACTTCCAGCAAGCGGCCGGCGGGGGTGCCGCGGGTGACGTCCACGAGTTCGATCTGGATGCCGCCGCGCAGCAGCGCCAGCGACAGGCCGGCGGTGCCGGTCAGCAGGTCGCGGCCGCGCTGGGTGCCCAGCGTGCGGAACGAGGCCGGCAGGATCAGTTCGGGCGTGTTGGGGCCTTGCGCCGAGCGGGCGAAGACCGCCGCGTACTTCAGCGTCGACTCGTCGATGAAGGCGACGTCGCGATCCGACAGCTTGGTCAGGGCGCGGGCCGAGGCCTGGCGACCGGTGGCCAGGTGCGTGACCATCGGCTCGATGCGCACGGCGGTGGTGACGTTGCGGCGCAGGTTGACGACGTGTTCCAGCGTGAAGTCGACCCGCAGGGCCGCGCCGCCGGCCGTGGTGAAGGCCACGGGCGTCCGACGGCCTTCGTCGGCCGGGTCGACCGAGACGCGCACAGGCGAACGGACGTTGTCGCGGCGCGCGCGAGCGGCCAGGACTGTCGCCGCGTCGATCGGCCTGCAAACGGCTTCGCCGCCTTCGACGCCGATCACCGAACGGATGCCCAGATCCATCGGCGAGGCCGCGCCCAGCAGGTGGGTCAGCACGTCTTCCAGGATGCGGACGCTGGTCGCCTGGGCGGCCAGGCCCTGGTCGTTGTTCATGGCGATCAGGAATTCGCTGTCGGAGATGCGGGCGCGCATGTCCTGGCGATCCAGATGCTCGTTCAGCTTCAGCTCGACATAGGTCCAGACGTCGCCGCGCTTCTGGCTCCACCACTCGCCAGCCCACTGGCGGATGGCCTTGATGCTGATGACGTTGACCGAGCCGCGCGCCACCAGGTCGTTACCCGTCAGGCGCTGAAGCACCGGGGCCGGGAGAGCCACGCGTTCGGTCGCATCTGAGGGTTGAGTTTCTGGGGGCATGGTTCTGGCGCTGTTTTGACGCACCCAGAATGCCGTCAGCGCACTTAACCGGGGGTTTTGAAAGAAGGTTTACAACCCCGTTTACCTTTAAAGAAATCCGGGAAAAACAAGGGAACTCCGGTGGACGCTTGGCGTTAAGGCCGGCTCGGCGCATAAGGCGATCATGAACAAGCTGCTCCTCGTGGCCGCCGGCGGGGCCGTCGGCTCGGTCGCGCGCTATCTGGTGGGCGTAGGCGCCATGCGGGTCATGGGGCCGGGGTGGCCGTACGGCACCTTCAGCGTCAATGTCGTGGGTGGTTTCCTGATGGGCTGCTTGGCGTCGTGGCTGGCCCATCGCGGTAGCGCGTCCAGCGAACAGTGGCGCGTGCTGCTGGGCGTCGGCGCCCTGGGCGGCTTCACCACCTTCTCGTCCTTCTCCCTGGAAACCGCGCTGATGATCCAGAAGCGCGCCTATGGCCAGGCCTTCTCCTATTCGGCCGCGAGCGTTCTTCTGTCGATCGCGGCCCTGTTCGCGGGCCTTCTGGTCGCCCGCAAGGTTTTCGCATGAGCACCAAGGAAGTCCGCACCCTGTACGTCGACGCCGGCGAGGACGGGGTCCGTCTGGATCGCTGGTTCAAGCGCCGCTGGCCGCACCTGAACCACATCCAGCTGAACAAGCTGTTCCGCTCGGGCCAGGTCCGGGTCGACGGCTCGCGCGCCAAGGCCGACACCAAGCTGGCCGCCGGCAGCCAGATCCGCGTGCCGCCGCTGCCCGACGCGCCCGACCCGTCGGATAAGAACAAGCTGTCGGCGCGCGACGTCGCCTACGCCAAGTCCTTGGTTTTGTACGAGGACGAGGAGGTCCTGGCCCTCAACAAGCCCGCCGGCCTGGCCGTGCAGGGCGGCACCAAGACCACCAAGCATGTCGACAAGCTGCTCAGCGCCTGGGGCGAGGGCGTCGATCGTCCGCGCCTGGTCCACCGCCTGGACCGCGACACCTCCGGCGTGCTGCTGCTGGGCAAGACCCCAGCCGCTGCGGCGCGCCTGTCGGGCGCCTTCGCCAAGCGCAAGGCGCAGAAGACCTATTGGGCCATCGTGGCAGGCAACCCGCACCCGACCGAGGGCGTCATGGAGCTGCACCTGGCCAAGCGTGGCGTCGGCGACCGCGAGCTGGTCGTCCCCGCCCAGCCCAAGGACCCGGACGCCCAGCCGGCCGAGACCGAGTTCGTCACCATCAGCCGCGCTGGGCCGCGCGTCACCTGGATGGCCTTGCGTCCGCACACCGGCCGCACGCACCAGCTGCGCGCTCACATGAAGGCCATGGGACACCCGATCCTGGGCGACCCCAAGTACGGCGACGACAAGTCCGCGCCGCTGTCGGAAGGGCTGAAGCTGCAGCTGCACGCCCGCTCGATCCTGCTGCCGCACCCGTCGGCCGGCATGCTGCATATCGAGGCCCCGCTGAGCCCCGAGATGAAGGAAGGCTTCCGCAAGTTCGGCTTCTCGGAAGATGAGGCCGAATCCGAGCCGTTCGGCCGGCGCAGCGCCAAGATCCGTCGATAGGCTAGACCAGTCCCGTCACCGGCTTGGCGGCCGCGCTGTCGGGGAAGACCTTGGTCTCCAGGGCCGTGCGGTCGACGCCGATGTGGTCGGCCAGCACGCCCTTGAACAGGCCGCGCATGTCCAGCGTGGGCGCGGTGTCGCGGTTCTCGAACAGGGCGCTCTGCTTGAGGGTCGGCCAGTCGCCGACGATGCCGCCGCGCTTCAGGGCGCCGCCCAGGATCAGGCCGGTGGAGGCCGTGCCGTGATCGGTGCCGCCGGTGCCGTTGACGCGCGCGGTGCGGCCGAACTCGGTGACGGCGATGACCACGGTGTTCTTCCACTCCGCGCCCAGGCCGGTGTGCAGGCCATCCAGCACCGCGTCCATGTAGGACAGGCGGGTGGCGATCTGGCCGAGCTGGCCGGCGTGGGTGTCGAAGCCGTCCAGCGAGATGGCGGCGATCTGCGGGCCGCCGGGCTGGATCATGAAGCCGCCCAGGGTCGAGCCCAGCTTGCGGGCGGCCTCGCCGCCGGCGCGGTTCTGGCGGTCGTTGGCCATGGTCGGTGACATGCTGGCCGGCGCGCCCATCGACGGCGTCGAGGCGGCGGCGACGTTCATCGCCGGGGTCGCGGCCATGGCGGTCATGGCCTGCTGGGCCATGGTCTCGGTCTCCAGGCCCCGGGCGAAGGCCGGGCCCAGAAGCGGGTCGGTCTTATAGAGATCCTGCAGCAGGGTCGGCAGGCGGGCGGTCTCGTCGACGCCCTTGCCGGGTGACCAACTGGCGGCCTGCACCTTGCCGCGCAGGATCAGCGGCGCGGTGGCGCCGACCGACAGCCCCTCGACCTTGCGGACCGGAGCAAGGGCCTCCAGCGTGCGGTTCAGCCAGCCGGTCTCGGCCCCGTAGACGCCCGAGGCGCCGGTCTCCAGCACGTCCTGAGCCTCGAAGTGCGAGCGAGCGCGGTCGGGGCTGGCGATGGCGGGGGCGATGCGCGCCTCGCCCTTCAGGGCCAGGGCGTGGACGGTCTCCAGTTCGGGGTGCAGGCCGAAGGTGTCGTCCAGCTTCAGCACCTGGTCGGGCTTCAGGGCGATCGAGCCGCGCAGCGCCGCGTAGTCGGCGTCGCCGACCGGCGGCGAGACGGAGAGGCCGTCCATGCCGCCCCGACATATGACTACGACGAGCTTCTTCCGAGCCAGGTCGCCCTCGGAGGCGGCAAAGGCCTGGGTTCCCAGGAAGCTGATGGAGATGCCCAGGCCCGAGGCCAGGCCCAGCAGCGAGCGGCGGTTCATCTGAGCGGTCATCGGCGTTGGAACTCCGGGCTCATTACGAGAAGGGCGAAGGCTTCGCGGCGGGTCTCGGCCCGCGACACGGCCTTGGCGACGGGGGGCGTCAGGCGCTGGCCCAGGGCCGAGACGGCCAGGGCGTTGGGATCGGTGGTGTCGGCGACGGCGGCGGCCATGCCCTGGGCCCACTGCATGCGCTTGACCAGGCCGTCGGGCGAGGCCCAGGTCTGGGCGTCCTCGGCCCAGCCCTTGGGGGAGGGGGCCGAGAAGGGCTTCTGGCCCAGGCCCGTGAGGATCGGCGCCAGGCGCTCGATCGCCGACGGCTCGGCCCCGATCAGCCGCCAGGTCGAGAGGGTGAACTCGTAGGGCGTCTTGAACTTGGCCGGCGTTGGGTCCCAGGCCTCGGGGCTCTCGACCAGCGCCTTGGCGACCTGGGCCAGGTCGCCGCCGGTGTCCATCCAGCGCTTCTCAAGCCGCGCGGTCAGGGCGGGCGAGGGCGTGTCCGAGACGAAGTGGCGGGCGATCTTGGCGCAGCAGTGACGGGCGGTGCGCCGGTCGGCGGCCAGATCCTTCAGGACGGAAAGGCCCTGCTGGATGTCCTGTTCGCCGTAACGGCGGCCCAGGATCGTGCGGGCGCCGGGCTCGTGGGCGTTGTCGCGGAACACGAACTGGCCGGCTCGGTCCTCGTTGTCACGGCCGACCGAGAAGCCGGTCAGGGCGCGGGCGAACTCGGTGACGTCGGCCTGCTTGTAGCCGGCGTCCACCCCGACGGTGTGCAGTTCCAGGATCTCGCGGGCCAGGTTCTCGTTCAGGCCGACCTTGCTCTTCTGGCGGCGCGCGGCGTTACCGGCGGCGCGGCTGTCGGGGCCGATCGACTGGGCCTGATCCAGATAGGTCAGCATGGCCGGATGGGTCGAGGACGCCACCAGCAGGTTCTCGAAGCGGTCGAAGGCGTAGGGCCGGATCGCCTCGCGCTCGAACGGGCCGATCAGCACCGAGGTCAGCTGCTTGGTCGACGAGACCGTGAAGTGGTTGGCCCAGAACAGCGCCCAGCGCTCGCGGAAGGCGGCCGGCGTATTAGCGCCCAGGCGCGCGCGGGCCAGGAAATCGCCGTCGATCTTGTCGCGCAGCGCGCGCTGCGCGTCCTTCAGCGCGGGGTTCGGCGTGGCCGAGCCGGCGCCGTCCTTTTGCTGGCGCTCCATCTTTCGCTGTTCCTGGTAGTCGCGCATCCAGGCGAACCGCGTGGCGGCGTCCTCGCCGTCGTCCTGGGGCTTGTCCGCGCCGTCGCGACGGATCTGGGCGGTGAGAAACCCTTGCGGGTCGGACCTGGCGGCGTCGATCTCGCCCGGCCGGGCGCCTAGCCCGAAGCGGGTGGCGGCGATGGCGGCCATCATGTCCTTGGATGGTAAGCTCAAGCGGGGCTCTCCCTTGCGCCAACTCTCGACATTGACCATTCAACGCGGGTCGCCCGGAAATCCGTCGCGACCCTCCCGAAAGAGTTCTCGCCGTGTCCGACAAGTCCGAGCTGCTGCTGAAACCGAGGCGCTTCTACAAGGCCGCCGCCGCCGCCCCCCTGCTGGGAGAGAACGGTGAGGGCGGTTTCGCGGTCCAGCTGGACGGCCGCACGCCCAAGTCGCCCGCCAAGAAGCCGCTGGTGGCGCCGAACCGGCCGTTGGCCGACATGATCGCCGCCGAGTGGGAGGCCCAGGTCGAGTATATCGACAACAGCCTGATGCCGGCCACGCGCCTGGCCTTCACCGCCATCGACCGCATCGCCGAGACCCGCACCGAGGTCGCCCGTGAGGTCACCGCCTACGCCGCGTCCGACCACCTGTGCTATCGCGCCGAGCACCCGACGCCGCTGGTCGAGCGCCAGGATCGGGAGTGGGGCGCGATCCTCGACTGGGCCAAGGCCGAGCACGGCCTGGTGTTCACGCCCGTGGCCGGGATCATCCACCAGCCGCAGCCGCCGGCCACCCTGGCGGCGGTCGAGGCCCTGGCCCTGACCCTGGACGACTTCGCCCTGGCCGGCGTGGCGTTCGCCGCGGGCCTGTTCGGCTCGACCGTGTTGGCCCTGGCCGTGCGGGCCGGACGCCTGACCGGTCGCCGGGCCCTGGACCTGGCGCGGCTTGAAGAGATCTTCCAGGCCGAGCAGTGGGGCGAGGACGACGAGGCCAAGGCTCGCGCCGAGGCCCTGGCCGTCGAGGCCGAGATGATCGACCGCTGGTTCGCGGCCCTGCGCTGATGAGGGCGTTCGCGATCTACGCCCTGGCCGCCCTGGCCGAGATCGGCGGCTGCTACGCCTTCTGGGCCTGGCTGCGGCTGGGCAAGTCGCCGGCGTGGGCGGGGGCGGGGACCCTGTCGCTGATCGTTTTCGCCCTGCTGCTGACGCGGGTCGACGCCAGCGTCGCCGGCCGCGCCTTCGCCGCCTATGGCGGAATCTACATCGTCGCCTCGATCGCCTGGATGCAGCTGGTCGAGAACGCCCGGCCTGACCGCTGGGACCTGATCGGCGGCGCGGTGTGTCTGGCGGGCGCGGCGATCATCCTGCTTGGTCCGCGCACGGCCTAAGCGCCTGATGCCGCGCTGCCGCAAGGGCGGCCTTGTTCGCGCCCCCTGGCCTCGCTAGGCCTAGCTCCATAAGGTGGTCCAGCCGCCAGCATAGAGACCGGGCAGGGGAGTACGCGCGTGCAGCACATACTGGAGGAACTGGATCGCCGCCGCGAGCAGGCCAAGGCGGGGGGCGGGGCCAAGCGGGTCGAGGCCCAACACGCCAAGGGCAAGCTGACGGCGCGCGAGCGGATCGACCTGTTGCTGGACGAAGGCAGCTTCGAGGAGTTCGACATGTTCGTCGAGCACCGCTGCGCCGACTTCGGCATGGAGGCCCAGAAGGTCCCCGGCGACGGGGTGGTCACCGGCTGGGGCACGATCAATGGCAAGGTGGTCTACGTCTTCTCCAAGGACTTCACGGTGTTCGGCGGCAGCCTGTCGAACGCTCACGCCCAGAAGATCATCAAGGTCCAGCGCCAGGCCATGAAGGTCGGGGCCCCGGTCATCGGCCTGTTCGACGCCGGCGGGGCCCGCATCCAGGAGGGCGTGGATTCACTCGCCGGCTATGCCGACATCTTCCTGGAGAACGTCATGGCCTCGGGGGTGATCCCGCAGATCAGCGTGATCATGGGCCCCTGCGCCGGCGGCGATGTCTATTCGCCCGCCATGACCGACTTCATCTTCATGGTGAAGGACACCAGCTACATGTTCGTCACCGGGCCTGACGTGGTCCGGACCGTCACCAACGAGGTGGTCACCGCCGAGGAGCTGGGCGGAGCCCGGGTCCACGCGGCCAAGTCGGGCGTGGCCGAGGGCGCGTTCGAGAACGACCTGGAAGCCCTGACCCAGGTGCGCCGCCTGGTCGACTTCCTGCCGTCGTCCAACCGCGAGGCCGCGCCCGAGCGCGAGACCTTCGATGAGGCCTATCGCGAGGAAGCCAGCCTCGACACCCTGATCCCGGCCGACCCGACCAAGCCCTACGACATGAAGGAGCTGATCCTGAAGGTGGTCGACGAGGCCGACTTCTTCGAGATCTCCAGCGAATGGGCCAAGAACATCATCTGCGGCTTCGCGCGGATGGACGGCGAGACCGTCGGGGTGGTGGCCAACCAGCCCCAGGTGCTGGCCGGGGTGCTCGACATCGACAGCAGCCGCAAGGCCGCGCGCTTCGTGCGGTTCTGCGACGCCTTCAACATCCCGATCCTGACCTTCGTCGACGTGCCGGGCTTCATGCCGGGGACCAAGCAGGAGTACGGCGGGCTGATCAAGCACGGCGCCAAGCTCTTGTTCGCCTATGCCGAGGCGACGGTCCCGAAGATCACCGTCATCACCCGCAAGGCCTATGGCGGGGCCTATGACGTGATGAGCTCCAAGCACCTGCGCGGCGACCTCAACTATGCCTGGCCCACGGCCGAGATCGCGGTGATGGGGGCCAAGGGGGCGGTGGAGATCATCTTCCGCCAGGAGGCCAAGGACCCCGAAGCGCTCGCCGCCCGCGAGGCCGAGTACAAGGACCGCTTCGCCAACCCCTTCGTCGCCGCCCAGCGCGGCTACATCGACGACGTCATCATGCCCCACGGCACCCGACGCAGGATCGTGCGGGGCCTCAAGAGCCTCAAGGGCAAGGAACTGACGAACCCTTGGAAGAAGCACGACAATATTCCGCTGTAGGCGGCTCGTCGGGGACAGGGTGGAAGCCCTCTCTCATGGAGAAAGGGAGGGCGAGAGGCTACGAGGTTGGTCGGCCGACGCCACAGGCCCCCACCTGACCGCTTCGCGGTCGTCCGCCCCCGAAGGGGGCAGACGGTGATCCTTCTTCCCCCTCCGGGGGAGGAGCGCCGCAGGCGCGGAGGGGGCGAGTAAGGGGATTGGAGCGGCTCTATCCTCGGAATTCGCGAGATCGAAGTCAGCAAAATCAACGGCTTGTCGATTTTACGCGCCCCTGAATGATCCGCGTTGAAAACCACCCTCATACTGCTTGTCAACCGATGGTTCGGAAGGGACGTCCGGCCGGCGATCGAGACGGCTATCAGGGGTGGTCGAGCGGGAAGCGCTCGCCGGGTCTCTCTCGGGAGGCTCGTCTTCGCGACGGATCCAGATGCGGGCTCCCTGAAACATTGGGACGAAGCCCTGGCGGCGAGGATCAGGCGAACGCGGCAGGTCCGGGCTGAAATCGCCCGGGCGTTCCGGGACCGGGGTCGTCGCCCCGGCCCGCCCGTCGGGGGCCTCACGTGGGAGCGGGTTAAGACCCCGCCGCCTCGCGGGCTCACCGGATAACGAACCACGCGGAGCGTCCTGGCTTCGTCGAAACGGTATTCACTCTCCAAACCTCCGGATGGATGTCCGGCGCTCCGCGTCCCTTTCCATCCCTTCAGCGGCAAGCCGCGTGAAGCAGAGCGCGCTTGCGCCAGCCAAACCTTTCCCTCGCCGCCCGAGCCTTCTATATGCGGACGCTTCTTCGCGTTCCGCAGACTCCCCCGAAAGGCCGCGCCCGCATGGCTCGCATCCTGATCACCTCGGCCCTGCCGTACATCAACGGCATCAAGCACCTGGGCAACCTGGCGGGGTCGATGCTGCCGGCGGACGTCTATGCGCGCTTCAAGCGGGCCCAGGGCCACGAGACCCTCTACATCTGCGCCACCGACGAGCACGGCACCCCGGCCGAGCTGGCCGCGACCGCCGCCGGCCAGGATGTCGCCACCTATTGCGCCGAGCAGCACGTGCTGCAGCACGACGTGGGCCGCGCCTTCGGCCTGTCGTGGGACTGGTTCGGCCGCTCGTCGTCGCCGCAGAACCATCGCCTGACCCAGCACTTCTGCCAGGCCCTGGAGGATCACGGCCTGATCGAGGAACGCGTCGACCAGATGGTCTATTCGGTCGACGACAAGCGCTTCCTGCCCGACCGCTATGTCGAGGGCACGTGCCCGCACTGCGGCTTCGAGAAGGCGCGCGGCGACCAGTGCGACAACTGCGGCAACCTGCTGGATCCGACCGACCTGATCGACCCGTACTCGGTGATCTCGGGCTCGCGGAACATCGAGGTGCGCGACACCCGCCACCTGTACCTGCTGCAGACCAAGATGCAGGACAAGATCCGCGCCTGGGTCGACAGCCACGCCGACTGGCCGCAGCTGGCCCGCTCGATCGCCTACAAGCACCTGGACGAGGGCCTGATCGATCGCGGCATCACCCGCGACCTGGCCTGGGGCATCCCGGTGGCCAAGGACGGGATCCCGCGCCCCGGCTTCGAGGACAAGGTCTTCTACGTCTGGTTCGACGCGCCGATCGAGTACATCGCCGCGACCCAGGAATGGGCCGAGGGCGCGCCCGACCGGGACTGGAAGCGCTGGTGGCGCACCGACGAAGGCGCGCAGGACGTCCGCTACGTCCAGTTCATGGGCAAGGACAATGTCGCGTTCCACACGGTCAGCTTCCCGGCCACCATCCTCGGCTCGGAAGAGCCGTGGAAGAGCGTCGACATGCTCAAGGCCTTCAACTGGCTGAACTGGTACGGCGGCAAGTTCTCGACCTCCAACAAGCGCGGCGTGTTCATGGACGCGGCCCTGGAAATCCTGCCGCCCGACCTGTGGCGCTGGTACCTGACGGCCAACTCGCCGGAAGGCAGCGACACGGCCTTCACCTGGGAGCAGTTCGCCAGCGCCGTGAACCGCGACCTGGCCGACGTGCTGGGCAACTTCGTCAACCGCATCCTGAAGTTCAACGAGAGCAAGTTCGAGGGCGTGGTCCCGGCGGGCGGCGAGCCTGGTCCGCTGGAAGAGAAGCTGTTCGCCGATGTCTCCGCGCGTCTGGCGGATCTGGCCGAACAGATGGACGCCATCGAGATCCGCAAGAGCGCCCAGGCGCTGCGGGCCCTGTGGGTGGTCGGCAACGAGTACCTGCAGGAAGCCGCGCCGTGGACCGCGATCAAGACCGATCGCGACCGCGCCGCCGTCATCGTCCGCACGGCCCTGAACCTGGCGGCGCTGTACGCCAAGATCTCGGCTCCGTTCATCCCGTTCGCCGCCGAGAAGATCGGCGCGGCGTTCGACTTGCCGTTCCCGGCGGAATGGCCGTCGAACGACGCCCGCGTCGAGCTCGACAAGCTGCTAGTTGGCGAGCCGGTGACCGTGCCGGACGTGCTGTTCAAGAAGATCGAGGACGAGCAGATCGCCGAATGGACGGCCCGCTTCGGCGGCGCGGAGTAACTTGGAACCGGGGGCGGACAAGACGGAGGAGCCTCCTCTTACCAAAGGGGGTCTTCCGACCCTCGTCCGTCTCTGCCTGTTCTACGCCGCGATCTATCTGAGCTCGGGCGTCAGCCTGCCTTATATCGGCACCTATCTGCGGTCTCGCGGCCTGAGCGGCGGCGAGATCGGCCTTGTCTTGGCCGTTCCGTTGCTGCTCAAGCCCTTCACCGGCGCCTCGCTGGCGGTGTGGGCCGACGGCTTCACCCTGCGGCGCACGCCGATGGTGCTGCTGCTGGTCGGGGCGGGGCTGGGCTATGCGGGTCTTCTGGCCACCTCGAACCTGCTTTGGCTGATCCTGTTCTGGTTCATCGGCCAGACCCTGCTGTCGACGGTCTCGCCGCTGATCGACGTCATCACCCTGCGCCGGGCGCGGACCGAGAGCTTCAACTACGGCGTCCCGCGCGGCACCGGCTCGAGCACGTTCATCGCGGCCAATCTCACGATGGGCGTGATCCTGACCTTTGCCGCGCCCACGATCATCGCCATCTGGATCGCCGCGGCCTGCTTCGTCGGCGCCGTGGCGGCCGCCATCCTGGTGCCGCCCGAACGGGTTCACGCCGAGGGCTTCAAGCCCGATCGATCCGAGCGCTGGAAGGGGCTCTCGGATCTGCTGCGCAACCGCACCTTCGTGCTGGCGGTGGTCACGGCCGGCCTGATCCAGGGCGCGCACGCCTTCTACTACGGCTTCTCGGCCATCCTCTGGAGGAAGCAGGGGATCAGCGAACCCATGATCGGCGTCCTGTGGGGCGTGGGTGTCGCGGCCGAGGTCGGCTTCATGTGGTTCCTGGAGCCGCTGCGTCGCCGCTGGGGGCCGGAGCGGTTCCTGATCCTGGGCGCGCTGGCCGCCGTGCTGCGCTGGACGGCCTATGCGTTCGAGCCGCCGCTATGGGCGTTGTTTCCGCTGCAGATGCTGCATGCGATGACGTTCGCGGCCAGCTTCCTGGCCTCGTTGCGCCTGATCGAGAAGCTGGCTCCGGGGTCGGCCGCGTCGCCGGCCCAGGCGATCAACTCGGCGCTGTCGTCGGGCTTCACGCTGGGCGTCGCCACCCTGGCGTCGGGGCCATTGTTCGACGCCCTGGGCGCGAAGGGGTACCTGGCCACAGCCTTTATGGCCTTGCTGGGCCTGGGCGGCGCGATACTGCTATCGCGCCGCTCAAGACATCAGATCGTGTAGTCGATCTCTTGCCCCTCGAGCCACGCCACGATCCGCTCCGCCGCCTCGACCGGATCGATCGCTGTCGTATCGATCCGCAGCTCCGGCGTCTCGGGAGCCTCGTAGGGACTGTCGACGCCGGTGAAGTTCTTCAGCTGGCCCGAGCGGGCCTTCTTGTAGAGGCCCTTCACGTCCCGCGCCTCGGCCACGGCCAGGGGCGTGTCGACGAAGACCTCGATGAACTCGCCCGGCTCCAGGATGTCGCGGGCCAACTGTCGCTCGGCCCGGAACGGCGAGATGAAGGCGGTCAGCACGATCAGGCCGGCGTCGACCATCAGCTTGGCGACCTCGGCCACCCGGCGGATGTTCTCGACGCGGTCCTCCTCGGTGAAGCCGAGGTCCTTGTTGAGCCCGTGGCGGACATTGTCGCCGTCCAGCAGATAGGTGTGGCGACCCAGGGCGTGCAGGCGCTTCTCGACCAGGTTGGCGATGGTCGACTTGCCTGCGCCGGAAAGGCCGGTCAGCCAGACGACCTGGCCGCGCTGGCTCTTCAGCGCCGAGCGCGAGGCCTTGCTGACGTCGGTGTGCTGCCAGTGGATGTTGTCGGCCCGGCGCAGGGCGAAGTTGATCATGCCCGCGCCAACCGTGCGGTTGGACAGGCGATCGACCAGGATCAAGCCGCCCATCTGGCGGTTTTCGGCATAGGCCTCGAACGGGATGGCCTGATCGAGCGAGAGGTTGCAGACCCCGATCTCGTTCAGCTCCAGGCGCTTGGCCGCCGAGTGCTCCAGCGTGTTGACGTTCACGCGATGCTTGATGTCGGTGACGCTGGCGCTGACCGTTCTTGCACCCAGCTTAAGCAGATAGGTGCGGCCCGGGGGGAGGGGCTCGTCGTCCATCCAGACCAGCGTGGCCTCGAACTGGTTGGCGACCGGCGCGGGCGCGTCGGCGGCGGCGATCACGTCGCCGCGCGAGATGTCGATCTCGTCTTCCAGGGTCAGGGTCACGGACTGGCCGGCGACGGCTTGGTCGAGGTCGCCCGGCAGGGTGACGATGCGGGCCACGCGGCTCTCGCGACCCGAGGGCAGGGCGCGGATGCGGTCGCCCGGCTTGATCGTCCCCGAGGCGATCAGGCCCGAGAAGCCCCGAAAGTCGAGGTTCGGGCGGTTGACCCACTGCACCGGCATGCGGAACGGCTTGGCCTGCAGGTCGTCCTCGACCTCGACGCCTTCCAGCCAGTCCATCAGGATCGGGCCGTCGAACCAGGGCGTATGCTCGCTGCGCGCGGCCATGTTGTCGCCGCCCAGGCCCGAGATCGGGATGGGGGTGAAGACCTTGAGCCCGATCTGCTCGGCGAAGGCGCGGTAGTCGGCGACGATGGCGTCGAACACCGACTGGTCCCAGCCGACCAGGTCCATCTTGTTCACGGCCAGCACGACGTTGCGGATGCCGAGCAACGAGACGAGATAGCTGTGGCGGCGCGTCTGGGTCAGCACGCCCTTGCGCGCATCGATCAGGATCACGGCCGCGTCGGCGGTCGAGGCGCCGGTGACCATGTTGCGCGTGTACTGCTCGTGGCCGGGGGTGTCGGCGACGATGAACTTGCGCTTCTCGGTCGAGAAGAAGCGGTAGGCGACGTCGATGGTGATTCCTTGCTCGCGCTCGGCGGCCAGGCCGTCGACCAGGAGGGCGAAGTCGATCGCGCCGCCCTGGGTGCCGACCTTCTTGGAGTCGGCTTCGAGAGCAGCGAGCTGATCCTCGAAGATCATCTTGCTGTCGTACAGCAGGCGGCCGATCAGGGTGGACTTGCCGTCGTCGACGCTGCCGCAGGTGATGAAGCGCAGCAGCGACTTGTGCTGATGCTGGTGCAGATAGGCGTCGATATCTTCGGCGATCAGGGCGGACTGGTGCGTCATCTCAGAAGTACCCTTCCTGCTTCTTCTTCTCCATCGAGGCGGACTGGTCGTGGTCGATGACCCGGCCCTGGCGCTCCGACGTCGTGGTCAGCAGCATTTCCTGGATGACCTGGGGGAGGGTGGCCGCGGTGCTCTCGACCGCGCCGGTCAGCGGGTAGCAGCCCAGGGTGCGGAAGCGGACGCTCTTCATCTGCGGGACTTCGCCGTCACGCAGGCGGAAGCGTTCGTCGTCGACCATGATCAGCGCGCCGTCGCGCTCGACCACCGGCCGCTCGGCCGCGAAGTACAGCGGCACGATCGGGATGTTCTCCAGGTGGATGTACTGCCAGACGTCCAGCTCGGTCCAATTGGAGATCGGGAAGACGCGCAGGCTTTCGCCCGGGTGCTTGCGGGTGTTGTAGAGGTTCCAGAGCTCGGGGCGCTGGTTCTTCGGGTCCCAGCGGTGCTCGGACGAGCGGAACGAGAAGACGCGCTCCTTGGCCCGACTCTTTTCCTCGTCGCGGCGGGCGCCGCCGAAGGCCGCGTCGAAGCCGTACTTCGACAGGGCCTGCTTCAGGCCCTCGGTCTTCCAGAGATCGGTGTGCAGGGCGCTGCCGTGGTCGAACGGATTGACGCCGCGCGCTTCGGCGTCGGGGTTCTTGTGGACGATCAGGTCGAAGCCCAGCTCAGACGCCACCTTGTCGCGCAGGGCGTACATGTCCCGGAACTTCCAGGTCGTGTCGACGTGCAGCAGCGGGAAGGGCGGCTTGCTGGGATAGAAGGCTTTGGCGGCCAGGTGCAGCATCACCGCGCTGTCCTTGCCGATCGAGTACAGCATGACCGGGCGTTCGCACTCGGCCGCCACTTCCCGCAGGATGTGGATGCTCTCGGCCTCCAGGCGCTGGAGGTGCGTGAGGCGGGCCGGCGAGATCTGTGTCGTCGTCATCGGTTCCGGCGAGTACGCGGTGGATGCGAAACGGGTAAGGGCCAAGGCGAGGATCCGCAAAGGGAAATTGTCCGGGCTCGTCTCGTCGAGAAGGGCGCCGAATTTATGCTGCGACCTAGGCCCGACGGCGACCGACGACAACCGCCGGAAATCTGGGGGCGCTGTCAGTTGGCGTGGCGCCACATTCGGAAAGCTCAAGCCACACATGACCAAAAGTTCACTCGCATCACCCGCGAGTCTCTCGCATAACGGCGCTATCGGTTTCCGAGGTGGGCAATGGGCTTCCTGACCGAAATGCTGGCCGTGGCGGTCGTTTGGCTGTCCTCGTTCGCGCTGTGCCAGTTCGGCGTGGCGGTCGAGAGCGCGTGTCCGCACGCCAAGAGTCAACAGCACAAGACCGTCGCCCGCTCGCCGCGCGGCCTGGCCGCTCGCCCCGCACCGATCGCCGTCAACCTCCCCGCGACCGCCTCACGCGAGGCCTGAACGCGCGCCTTGGCGTCGCAACCCCTGCCCACGCAAGCAAAGTCGCTTTTCGCCAAGGCTTTTCGCCGTTAGGTTCATCTGACACGCGAAGGAGGGGTCCGGCGCGCGCAGGCTGTCTCCGTGTCCCCTCGCAGTCGCTCCTCTATGCCCCGTCTTGGGACCTTGGCTGTGTATGAAGCCTAAGAAGCGCCAACCGCTCGATTTCTCCGCGACGCCGCCGGAGCCGCCTTCTCAGGAAACAAGGGCCGAGGAAGCCGCGCCCGAAGACACCCCGGTCGCGCCCGAGCTCCCCCCCGAAGTTCCTGGACCGACGTCGTTTTCCGAGCCCGATGCGGAGATTCCGACCGCCGAGCCCCTGAGCCTGCGCGAGACCCTGGACGATGACCTGGCCGTGCCGCCGCCGTCGGCCGTGCGGTCGCGCCGCCGCCGTGAGCCGCCGCCCGAGCCGGTGACCAGCTTCGCCGAGCCCGAACTGAAACCGGCGACGTCGCTGGCCTTCGGCGCCCAGCCGCCCGCGCCGATCGTCGACAGCGAACGCGCCGCGCCGGCCAAGGCCGAGTCGCGCGAGCCGTCGCTGGACCTGCGCGGTCCGGTCGCCGAAGCGCCCGTGGCCCTGACCACCGAGACCGCGCCGCGTCGCATGTCCGGGGTCCTGTTCTGGACCATCGCCACCGCCGTCGCCGCCCTGTGGGCGTTGGCCCCGATCGCCTTCGCCCTGGGCTATGCGCGCGGCGTGCCGGCCTTCAAGGTCGAGAGCTTCGCGCTGATGGTGTTCGCCGGCCTGGCCCTGGGGCCGGCGCTGCTGACCCTGTTGGGCGCCTATCTGCTGCGCCAGGCGACGGGAGTCGCCGACGAACTGCGCCGCACTCGCACCCTCACCGACCGGATCGTGACCCCGGCGGCCCTGGCCGCCGTCGGCGCGTCCAGCGCCGCCGACGCCATGCGTCAGGGCGTCGAGGACGCCGCCAACGCCGCCGAGCGGGCCCGCGAGCACATCATCTCGCTGCGCCAGGCCCTGGCGGAAGAGACCGCGCGCCTGGCCGAGGCCGCCGCCGAGTCGGCCAAGATGGCCAACCAGCTGGCCCAAGGCCTCTCTCACGAACGCACCGCGATGGAGACCCTGTCGCAGTCGCTGGACGCTCGCTCCACGGCGGTGGTCGACGCGATCGGCAGCCAGGCCCGCATGGTCGCCGAAGCTTCCGACCTGGCCGAGACCCAGCTGCGGGAGGCCGAGGCCGCCCTGGCCGCCCGCGCCGCCGACCTGGCCGCCGCCGCCGCCGAAGCCTCGGACGCCGCTCGCGTCGGGGCCGAGGACCTGTCGCGCCAGATCGCTCGCCTGGAGACGGCCGGGACTGGCGTTGGCGACCAGGTGTCGGCGGTGGAAAAGACCCTGGCCGCCCAGCGCGCAGCCCTGGTCGAGATCAGCCAGGCCCTGCGCTCGGAGCAAGAGGACTTCGCCGCCGAGGCCGAGACCCGCACCGCCCAACTCACCGAGTTCGTCGCCTATACCCGTGTCGGCGCGACCGAGCTTTCGGACACAGCGTCCATGGGCGCGGAGATCCTGCGCGGCCTGATCAGCGCGGCGGCCGAGCAGTTCCGCGAGATGGGCGACACCGCAGAGGCCCAGCGCGAAGCCTATGCCGAGAACGCCAAGAAGACGCTGGAAGCCATCGGCGACGCCGCCGAGCAGCAGCGGACCCTCCTCGAGGAGGAACTGAAGGCGGCCATGGAGGCGATGGGCGAGGCGGCGCTGAAGGCCAGCCAAAGCGTCGAGGCCCGTGTCGAGGCGGCTCGCAGCCGCGTCGACCAGCTGAACGAGATCGCCTTCGCCGCCGGCCAGAAGGCCGACGCCGTCTTCGAATCCCGCATGGAAGAGGCGCGCGACATCATCGAGCACTCTGCTCAGATGGTCGAGCAGGCCGGCGCCCGAACGTCGCAGAAGCTGGCCGACTCCGTCCAGGCCGCGCGCGGCACGCTGGACGAGTTGGAAGGCATGCTGGCCGAGATCGGCAAGCGCACCGCCGAGTTGCCGTCCGAGGCCCTGCGCAAGGCCGCCGAGGTCCGGATCTCGATCGAGCAGGGCGTCGAGCAGTTGATGAACGCCGTCCGCCGCACCGCCGAGGAGACGGCCGCGATCGACCAGGCCTTCCAGGAGCGCGTGCGCCGCAACTACGAGATGCTCAGCGAGGCGGCCGGCGCCGTCACCGCGTCCAGCGCCTCGATCGTCGCCGCCCGCGCAGCCTCGACGACCGCGCCGGCCCGTTCACGCGCGGCCCCGCCGCCTGCCCAACCGTCTCAGGGTCTGCCGACGATCGACTTCGACGATGAGGACGAACCGCCGACCGACCGCCGCCGTCTGCGCCTGACCCCGACCGCGACTGACGAGGAATTCCGTTCGGTGTTCGAACAGGCCTCGTCGCGCAAGCAATCGTCGTCACCGCCGCCGGAGCCGGACGGCGAGGGCGGCTGGAGCTGGCGCAACCTGCTGGCCGGCATCGAAAGCAGCACGCCGGGCGACGCGGGCCTGGGCGAAAAGCTGGCCGCCGAGATCACCGCCATGGGCATCGATCCGCACGCCCTGCTGCCGCGCGGCCGGATCGACGAGATCGCCGCCGCCCTGCAGACCCGTGATGCGGGCGGCGCACGCGAGGTGGTCAAGCGCCTGGCGCCGGCCGCCATTCGTCGCCTGGTCCGCCGGCTGTTCTCGGACTCCACGCTGAGGGGCAACACCGAGCGCTTCCTGAAGCGCTATGCGGGCATGATCGAGGAAGCGGCCGGTCAGGATCGCGAGGGCTTCCTGCTGGCGGCCCTGCTGTCGTCGGACGCCGGCCGGGTCTATCTGCTGCTCGACGCGGCTAGCGGCGATCTCGGCTAGGCGCTTCAGGTGAAGCGCGCCTTCGACTTCCTGGCGGCGGCGGTCGGGCTGATCGTGCTGGCCCTGCCGCTGGCGGGGCTATGGCTGCTGGTGCGCCTGACCTCGCCGGGACCGGGGCTCTACTGGTCGCGGCGCGTGGGGAAGGGCTCGGCGCTGTTTCCGATGCCGAAGTTCCGCACCATGCGCATCGACACGCCCGAGGTCGCCACGCACCTTCTGGACGATCCGGATCGCTGGCTGACGCCGGTCGGGCCGCTGATGCGCAAGCTCAGCCTGGATGAGTTGCCGCAGCTGTGGAGCGTGCTGCTCGGCCATATGAGCCTGGTGGGACCGCGCCCGGCCCTGTTCAATCAGGACGACCTGATCGCGGCGCGCAAGGTGGCGGGCGTCGATGTCCTGCGCCCCGGCGTCACGGGTTGGGCCCAGATCAACGGCCGTGACGAGCTGGCCATTCCAGACAAGGTGGCGCTGGACGCCGAATACCTGCGTCGGCGCTCGTTCCTGTTCGACCTGAAGATCCTGGTCAGCACCGTCGTGCCGGTGCTGACCGCTAGAGGCGTGACCCGCTAGCCGAGATTGGCGTAGGCCTTCTCGACCGCGTCCACGAACGTCGGATTGCCGGTCAATGTCGTCGGGAACACGCTGTCCAGGGCCAGGAAGGCCGCGACATCGGTCTTGGCGTCGCCGGTGGCGGCGGCGCCGATCGCCGACAGCCTGTCGGCCAGCGGGTCGGTGATGGCTTCGCCGGCCTTGGCGCGCAGGGCGACGAACCGCATCCAGGCCGCCAGAGGGATCGCCAGGCGTTCGATCGAGCGGCCGGCGTCCAGAGTCTCGGTCAGGGTGCCGAGGATACGGAAGGGCAGCTTGGCCGAACCGTCCCAGGCGATCTGAGACAGGTAGTGGCGGATCTCGGGGTTGCGGAACCGGGCCAGGATCGCCTCGGCGTATTCGGTAAGGTCCAGGCCCCGCGGCGCGGTCAGGGTCGGGATGATGTCCTTGGCCATCAGGTCGCGGGCCAGGGCTTCCAGCGCCGGATCGCTGACCGCCTCGAACACGGTCTCGTGACCGCGCAGGATGCCGGCGTAGGCGAGGGTGGAGTGCACCCCGTTCAGCAGGCGCAGCTTGGCGCGCTCGAAGCCCCGGACGTCGTCGGTCAGGATGACGCCGACGCTGGCCAGGTCCGGGCCATCGGCCGGAAGCACGTCCTCGACCACCCATTGGGTGAAGGCTTCGCGCTGGATCGGCCAGGCGTCCTCCAGGCCGGTGGCGGTCAGGACGCGGGCCCGCAGGGCGTCGTCGGTGGCCGGCGTGATGCTGTCGACCATGGTGCGGGGGAAGCTACCCTCGCGTTCGATCCAGGCCGCCAGGTCGACGTCGACCTTGGTCGCGAAGGCCACGACGGCCGCCTTCAGGCGCCAGCCGTTGTCGGCGAGGTTGTCACACGCCACGACGGCGTAGGGCGACAGGCCAGCGGTAAACCGGCGGCGCAGGCCCTCGACGATATAGCCGACGGCGCTCTTGGGCTCGCGCGGATTGGCCAGGTCGTGGACGATGTCGGGGTGCGTCTCATCGAGACCGCCCTCGGCCGAGAGGGTGTAGCCCTTCTCGGTGACGGTCAGGGTGACGATGCGGGTGGTGGGGGCGGCCAGGCGCGCGAAGACCGACGGCGGATCCTCGGGCGCGACCAGCACCTCCTGGATCGAGCCGATCACGCGGAAGGTGGTCTCTGCGTCCAGCTGGGCCAGGGTGTAGAGGCCGTCCTGCGGCTCCAAGGCGTCGCGGACGCCAGGGCTCTTCAGCGAGACGGCGCAAATGCCCCAGCGTGGGTCGCTGGTCAGCAGCTGGTCGAAATAGAAGGCCTGGTGGGCGCGGTGGAAGGCGCCGGGGCCGAAGTGGACGACGCCGACCTGGACCTTGTCTCGGTCATAGGCCGGCAGGGCCGTGCCGGGGATCGCGCCGGGATAGCTGGTCGCGCTCAGACGCAGGGCGGGGGAGGTCGCGGAGGAAGCCGTCAAGGGAGCACGCCTGGGGTTTCATAGCGGAAGGATCGGCCGCCTACATGCTGTAGTCCGACCTTGGTGGCAATTGGCCTGACCATCTTTCTGGCCAGGCTGCTCCTAGAGCGTCACGCCCGACTTCCAGATCGCGATCTCGCGCTCGCCGTTCAGCTCGGCCTTGGTGGCCTTGCCCGAGGCGGTGTCGACCACGAGGTCCATCAGGCGATCGGCCGCGTCCTCCATCGAGACGCCGTCCAGCACCTGACCGGCGTCGAAATCGATCCAGCCGGGCTTGCGCTGGGCCAGGCCCGAGTTGGAGGCGATCTTCAGGGTCGGGGCGGGGAAGCCCAAGGGGGTGCCGCGACCGGTGGTGAACAGGATCACCGTAGCCCCGGCGGCGGTCAGCGCCGTCGACGAGACCGCGTCGTTGCCCGGCGCCTCCAGCAGGGTCAGGCCGTGCGGGCCGACCTTTTCGCCATAGCGCAGCACTTCGACGAGCTGAGCCCGTCCGCCCTTCTGCACCGCGCCCAGGGACTTCTCCTCCAGCGTGGTGATGCCGCCGGCGATGTTGCCGGGCGAGGGGTTCTCGTAGATCGGCTGGTTGTTGTCGATGAAGTAGCGCTTGAAGTCGTCGATCACCCCGACGGCCTCGTCGAAGATCTCGCGGCTGGCGGCGCGCTGCAGCAGCACGTTCTCGGCGCCGAAGACCTCCGGGATTTCGGTCAGGACCGGCGTGCCGCCGGCGTCGGCGACCTTGTCGGCGATGCGGCCGACCAGCGGATTGGCGGTGACGCCCGAAAAGCCGTCCGAGCCGCCGCACTTCAGGCCCACCACCAGTTCCGAGACCGGGATCGGCTCGCGCCTGTCCCGCTCGGCGATCTCCACGAGCGCCTCGACGGCGGCCAGACCGTCTTCCAGTTCGTCCTCGACCATCTGGGTGGTGAAGCTTCTCAGGCGGTCGCGGTCGATCTCCGGAGCGCTGTCCAGCAGGGCTTTCAGCTGGTTGTTCTCGCAACCCAAGCCCAGCAGCAAGACGCCGCCAGCGTTGGGGTGGCTGGCCAGGGCGGCGATCAGCTTGCGGGTGTGGGAGAGGTCATCGCCCAGCTGCGAGCAGCCGAACGGATGCGGAAAGGCGAAGACCCCGTCGACCCGGCCCGCGAAGCGCTGGTTGGCCTTCTCTGCGATGCGGCGGGCGGTGTTGGCCACACAGCCGACGGTGCACAGCACCCAGATCTCGTTGCGGGTGCCAGCGCGGCCGTTCTTGCGGCGATAGCCGTCGAAGGCGCGGGCCGGGACCTCCCCGTGGGGCTCAGGGGCGGTCGGGGCGAAGCTGTAGCCCTCGACGCCTTCCAGGCGGGTGTGGACGTTGTGGACGTGGACATGGTCGCCGACGGCGATGTCGACGACCGCCCGGCCGATCGGCCAGCCGTATTTCAGGACGTCTTCGCCAGCGCTGGCAAAGCGAATAGCGATCTTGTGGCCCTTGGGGATGTCGACGCGCGCCGTGATCGGCTGACCGTGCAGGTCCAGAATTTCACCCGCGACGAGGTCGCGCAGGGCGGTCGCCACGTGGTCGCGAGGGTCCACCGGGTGGATCGATTCGCGCTGGGCCAGGGTCGTTTCGGTCATCTTGGATCGTCGTCGCTGGAAGGAGTGTCGCCAATTTAGACGTTCGGTGACATGGTAACCGGTGTCAGCGTAGTCGCAAGCAGACGTTTCGTCCTAGGTTGGCGGTGCTTGCGCGGCTAGAGTATGACAAAAGAAAATGACTTAGGCTGCTGGAAACGCCGTGAACTCTTCGAAGACGCCTTCCTCGTCCCCGGAAGCCTCGAGTCCCGAGAGCAGTGAGAACGGCGTGGAGGGCGGCCGCCGCCGCGCCACGATCAACGACATCGCGCGCTTGGCGGGCGTTTCGAAGAAGACCGTTTCTCGAGTCATCAACCAGTCGCCGTTCGTCCGCGACGAAACGCGCGAGCGGATCGAGGCGGTGATCGCCGAGTGGGGCTACGCCCCCGACCCCCAGGCGCGGGGCCTGGCGTTCCGCCGCTCGTTCCTGATCGGCATGATCTACGACAACCCCAACCCACAGTACGTCGTGAACATGCAGCTGGGCCTGCTGGACGGCATGCGCGGCTCGGGCTTCGAGCTGGTCGTGCATCCGTGCAACCGCGCCAGCCCGACCTTCCTGCAGGACGTCCGCTCGTTCGTGGAGCGCCAGAAACTGTTCGGCGTCGTGTTGCCGCCGTCGGTGTCGGAGGACGAGCGCGTCGCCAAGCTGCTGAACGAGATCGGCTGCTCTTACATTCGCATCGCCTCGGTCGAACTGGACAAGCCCGAGCACATGATCGTCGGCCACGACCGCATGGGCGCCGCCGCGGCGGCGCAGCATATCGTCGGGCTGGGTCACAAGCGCATCGCCTTCATCTCGGGCCCCGAGAGCTTCCGTTCGTCGCACGAGCGGCGAGGGGGCTTCGAGGATGGACTGGCCGAGTCCGGGCTTAAGCTGACCGAGAACGACATCGTCCAAGGCGCCTACACCTTCGAGTCCGGCGTGGCGTGCGGCGACGTGTTGTTGGCCCGGACCCCGCGTCCGACGGCGATCTTCTGCGGCAACGACGAAATGGCGGCGGGCGTCCTGCAGTCGGCGCGAAAGGCCGGCCTGTCGGTGCCGCAGGACGTTTCGGTCGTCGGCTTTGACGACTTCCAGATCGCCCAGGCCGTCTGGCCGCCGCTGACCACGGTCCACACCCCGACCCGCGAGATCGGCAAGATGGCGGCCGAGAAGCTGATCGGCGTCGAACGGCGCGAGCCGCGCGACATGACCAAGACCGAGCCGAGCCTGGTGGTGCGCGAGTCCTCCGGGCCGGTTCCCGTCTAGAGCCTTCGCGGCCCATTCGGGTTGCCACGAACCATGACACCGGTTACCAAGCGGGCCGCAGCGGCCGCCGGTGAGATAGGGAGCAGACGCACAGCCATGCCCAGGCCACTGAATTTCCATGAAGATCGGCTGTTCCCGGCGGATGCGACGACGCGGTCGTACGCGCGGGGGCTTTATGGGCTGGTCAAGGACCTGCCGATCATCAGCCCGCACGGCCACACCGATCCTTCCTGGTTCGCGACCAACGAACCGTTCCAGGACGCCACCGACCTGCTGCTGGCTCCGGACCACTATCTCTTCCGCATGCTCTACAGCCAGGGGATCGCCCTGGACGCCCTGAAGGTGCGCTCCAAGGCCGGGGTTCCGGCCACCGATCCCCGCGCGGCCTGGAGGCTGCTGGCCGCCAACTTCCACCTCTTCCGCGGCACGCCCTCGTGGATCTGGCTGAACCACGTGTTCTCCAAGGTGTTCGGCTTCACCGAGTTCCTCGACGAAACCACGGCCGACGCCTATTTCGACCGCATCAACGAAGCGCTCGCCACCGACGCCTATCGGCCCCGGGCCCTGTTCGACCGCTTCAACATCGAGACCCTGGCCACCACCGAGGGGCCGCACGAGAGTCTCAAGCACCATCAGGCCATCCGCGAGAGCGGCTGGGGCGGCCATGTGATCACCGCCTACCGCCCCGACGCGGTCATCGACTTCGAGGACGAGCGCAGCCCGCGCGCCTTCGAGCGCTTCGCCGAGGTCTCGGGCCAGGACGTCTATAGCTGGAAGTCCTACCTGGAGGCTCACCGCCTGCGCCGGGCGGCCTTCATCGAGGCCGGGGCGACGTCTTCGGACCACGGCCACCCGACGGCGGCCACCGCCGACCTCTCCGACGTCGAAGCCGAGGCCCTGTTCCAGGATCTGGTGAAGGGCAATGTGACGCCGCAGAAGGCCGAGCTCTTCCGCGCCCAGATGCTGACCGAGATGGCCAAGATGAGCCTGGACGATGGGCTGGTCATGCAGATCCACCCCGGCTCGCACCGCAACCACAATGTCGGCCTGCTGGGCACTCACGGCCGCGACAAGGGCGCCGACATCCCGATGCGCACCGAATATGTCGATGCGCTGAAGCCCCTGCTGACCCGGCTGGGCAACGATCCGCGCCTGTCGGTGATCCTGTTCACCCTGGACGAGACCACCTACAGCCGCGAACTGGCCCCGCTGGCCGGCCACTATCCAGTGCTGAAGCTGGGCCCATCCTGGTGGTTCCACGACAGCCCCGAAGGCATGATGCGCTTCCGCGAGCAGGTCACCGAGACCGCCGGCTTCTACAACACCGTCGGCTTCAACGACGACACCCGCGCCTTCCTCTCCATCCCGGCCCGCCACGACGTCGCCCGACGCGTCGACAGCGCCTTCCTGGCCCGCATGGTCGCCGAGCACCGCATGGACCTCAACGAAGCCGAGGACCTCATCGTCGACCTGACGTACAACCTGCCTAAGAAAGCCTACAAGCTGGATCAGCGTCCCGACTGGGCTCGTCCCACCTCGGTGCTGCCCGCCGCCGCCGAATAAGAACACCCTTCCGGAGACTTCCCGATGTTTTCCAAGACCTATCACGCCACCCATCCGGACATGATGTTCGCGGTCAGCAACGACGACCTGCGCGACCGCTACCTGATGCAGGGCCTGTTCCAGGACGGCGAGATCGTCCTGACCTACAACCACGCCGAACGCTTCGTCGTCGGCGGCGTCGTGGCCACCTCGGCCGTCAAGCTGCCCGACCAGACCGAGCCCGCCTCGGCCGCCGGCCACCCGTTCCTGGAGCGCCGCGAGCTGGGCGTGATCAATGTCGGCGAGACCACCGGCAAGATCACCGTCGACGGTGTCGCCTACGAGATCGTTCCGCGTGACGGCCTGTACGTCACCATGGGCGCCAAGGACGTGACGTTCGAAGGCCTCAACGGCGAAGCCGCGCGCTTCTACCTGGTCAGCCTGCCGGCTCACGCCGCGTTCGAAACCAAGAAGCTGGCCTTCGCCGACGCCGTCGCCCTGGAGCGCGGCGCGCTGGAGACCAGCAACGAGCGCACGATCTACCAGTACATCGTCCCGACCACCTGCAAGTCGGCCCAGCTGCTGCTGGGCATGACCGTGCTGAAGCCGGGCAGCGTCTGGAACACCATGCCGCCCCACCTGCACGACCGTCGCTCGGAAGCCTATTTCTACTTCGGCCTGGGCGAGAACGACCGCGTGTTCCACTACATGGGCGAGCCGGACGAGATGCGTCACATCGTGATCGCCAACGAAGAGGCCGTCATGAGCCCGCCGTGGTCGATCCACATGGGTTCGGGCACCGCCAACTACACCTTCATCTGGGCGATGGGCGGCGAGAACCTCGACTACACCGACATGAACGTGCTGGACATCTGCCAGCTGAAGTAGGGGCTTTGGCCCACGTCCGTTTTGGCTGTCATCCCGGCCGAAGCGAAGCGTAGAGCCGGGACTCAGGGACCACCGCCCTAAGCGTGGTGCCTGGGTCCCGGATAGCCTCTTCGAGGCTTCCGGGATGACACGAATTTTGGACAGGAACTGAAAATGGCCAATCCGTTCAGCCTCGAAGGCAAGGTCGCGCTCGTCACCGGCGCCAACACCGGGATCGGGCAGGGGATCGCCATCGCCCTGGCCGCCGCCGGCGCGGACATCGCCGCCGCGGGCCGCAGCGAGCCGACCGAAACCCAGAAGGCCGTCGAGGCCCTGGGCCGCAAGTTCCTGTCGATCAAGGCCGACTTCGGCTCGATCGAGCCCGTCCAGCGCGTGGTCGACGAGACCGTCGCCGCGTTCGGCAAGGTCGACATCCTGGTCAACAATGCCGGCATCATCCGTCGCGCCGACTCGATCGAGTTCAGCGAAGCCGATTGGGACGCGGTGATGGACACCAACCTGAAGGTGGTCTTCTTCCTGACCCAGGCCTTCGCCAAGCAGGCGCTGAAGCAGGGGGGCGGCAAGGTGATCAATATCGCCAGCCTGCTCTCGTTCCAGGGCGGTATCCGCGTCCCATCGTACACGGCCGCCAAGTCGGGCCTGGCTGGCCTGACCAAGATCCTGGCCAACGAGTGGGCGACCAAGGGGATCAACGTCAACGCTATCGCCCCCGGCTATTTCGACACCAACAACACCGAGGCCCTGCGCGCCGACCAGGACCGCAACGCGGCCATCCTGGCCCGCATCCCGGCCGGCCGCTGGGGCCGCCCGGAGGACATCGGCGGCGCCGCCGTGTTCCTGGCTTCGTCGGCCGCGGACTATGTCCAGGGCATTACCTTGCCCGTCGATGGTGGCTGGCTGGCCCGCTAGCGAAAAGAAAACGCGCAAAAATTGGATGGTAGCGCAACCATCGTGCCGGGCGGGTTTTCCCGTCCGGTGAAGCGCGCTAGAGGGCGCCGCAGCGTTAGCGCCCCGGAACGATACTGGAGCGTGGACGCCTTCTCGTGATCCATTCCAGTACGGGGCGATCGCTGTCGTCGCCCCTGGAGTCCGCGCATGCGCAATCCGGCCCTGTCGATCGACGTCGACCGTCCGACCAGCCGCCACGTCCGCCAGAACGCCAATCTGCTCAGTGACCTGCTGATCGAGGCGATTACCTATCTGGAAGGCGAGGAGGCGGCCGCCTTGGTGGCCAAGGCGCGCATGGCGGCGTCGCGCGAGGACGTGGCCAACGGCGACGCGCCGGTGCTGGACCACCTGTTCGCCAACCTCTCGACCGACCAGGCCGTGTTCCTGGCCCGCGCCTTCGCCAGCCACTCGCTGCTGGCCAATATCGGCGAGGACGTCGCCGGCCGCCGCCGCCACGCCGAGGTCGACGCCCAGCCGGGCGACGAGCGCCCCCGCACCCTGGTCGACGCCGTCCGCGTCCTGAAGGACCACGGCAAGACCGACGCCGAGCTGGCCAAGATCTTCGCGGCCATGAACGTCGTGCCGGTGCTGACCGCCCACCCCACCGAGGTGCGTCGCCGCAGCATGGTCGATCGCGAGACTGAGATCTCGCGCCTGATGGCGCTGCGCCGTCACCATCTGCCGCCGGACCTGGACGCCGAGATCCGCGAGGGTCTGTTCCGCGAGATCGCCCTGATGTGGCGGACGCGCCTGTACCGTCCCGAGCGGATCACCGTGAAGGACGAGATCCGCAACGCCCTGTCGATCGTCCGCACCTCGATCCTGCCGGCGATCATCGACCTGTATGGCGACTGGACCGGGAAGATCGGGCAACACGGCCATCTGGCGCCGCTGCTCAAGATGGGCTCGTGGCTGGGCGGCGACCGCGACGGCCACCCCGGCGTCAACGGCGACACCCTCAAGCTGGCTTTCGCCAGCCAGTCGCGGGTGATCCTGGACTGGTACGCCGGCGAGGTGCGCAAGCTGTGGTCGAACCTGGCCGTTTCGACGGCCTATACGCCGGTCTCCGAGGAACTGCTGGCCCTGGCCGCCCAGACCAAGGACCCTTCGGTCCACCGCCTGGACGAACCGTATCGCCTGGCCCTGGAGCTGATCTTCGACCGGCTGACGGCCGTGTCCCAGAAGCTGACCGGCCAGCCGGTCGCCTTCGCCAACGGCGACACCGACGTCGAGCCCTACGGCCATCCGGACGCCTTCGTCGCCGATCTGGGCGTCATTATCGACAGCCTGGAGCGCAACGGCGGCGAGCGCCTGGTCGGCTCGGCCCTGCGCACCCTGGTCGAGGTGGCCAAGGCCTGCGGCTTCCACCTGATGAGCCTGGACCTGCGCCAGAACGCCGACGTCCACGAGCGGACCCTGGACGAGCTGTTCCGGCGGGCCGGCACGGGCGCGGCGTACCTGAAGCTGGACGAGGACGCCCGCTGCAAGGTGCTGATCGAGGAGCTGTCGCACCAGCGCCCCCTGGTCTCGCCGTTCACCGCCTACAGCGAGGAGACCGCCAAGGAGCTGGCCACCATGGAGGCGGCCGCCCAGGCGGTGCGCGACTACGGCCATGGCTGCATCGGCGCGTACATCATTTCGAAGTCGGCGACCCTGTCCGACATCCTCGAGCCGCTGGTGCTGCTCAAGCAGGTCGGCCTGGTCTGGGGCGGGGCCGCGCCGCGCGCCTCGGTCAAGATCGCGCCGCTGTTCGAGACCATCGGCGACCTGGAGAACGGCCCGGCCGTGCTGCGCCAGTGGCTGGAGCTGCCGCTGGCCCGGACCATCCTGGGCGATCGGCCGGTGCAGGAAATCATGCTCGGCTACTCGGACAGCAACAAGGACGGCGGCTATGTCGCCAGCCGGCGGGGCGTGGCGCGGGGCGCCTCGGCCCTGGCGTTCGAGGCCGACCGAATGGGCGTGGGCCTGCAGCTGTTCCACGGCCGCGGCGGCAGCGTCGGACGCGGCGGCGGTCCGGCCGCCGAGGCCGTGCTGGCCCAGCCGGCCGGCACCGTCCAGGGCCGCATCCGCATGACCGAGCAGGGCGAGATGATCGCCCGCCGCTTCGGCGACCAGCCCACCGCCCGCCGCAACCTCGACGGCCTGGCCGCCGCCGTGCTGATGTCCAGCGAGCGCCCGGTCAATCAGCTCGACCCCAAGGTCGAGGCGGCCATGACCGCCCTGGCCGAGGCCTCGTTCCACGGCTTCCGGGCCCTGGTCTATGACGACCCGGCCTTCGAGGACTTCTTCTGGTCGGTCACCCCGATCAGCGAGATCGTGGGCCTCAACATCGGCAGCCGTCCGGCCAGCCGCACCGCCAGCCGCAAGATCGAGGACCTGCGGGCCATCCCGTGGGTGTTCAGCTGGTCGCAGGCCCGCTTCATGCTGCCGGGCTGGTACGGCTTCGCCTCGGGCGTCGAGCGGGCCGGCCTGTCGGTCGAGCAGCTGCGCGACTTGGCCGGGAACTTCGACTTCTTCGCGTCCCTGCTGTCCAACATGGAGCTGGCCCTGGCCCAGAGCCACATGGGCATCGCCGCCCGCTACGTCGGCCTGTCGCCCGATAAGGTCGACGCCGCGCGGATCTTCGCGACCATCCAGCGTGAGCACGAGGCCGCCTCGGGCCTGGCCCTGGCCATCCGGGGCGGTTCGGCCTTGCTGGACAACCAGCCCGATCTGGCCGAGTCGGTGGCCCTGGCCGGCCGCTCGGTCGATCCGCTGAACCACCTGCAGCTGGAGCTGTTGTCGCGCCGCCGGGCAGGGGACCAGGACGAGGAACTGCGCCTGGCCATCCAGCTGACCGTGGCGGGCATCGCGGCGGGCCTGCGGAATACGGGCTGATCGGGCCCTGACCTTCTAACCGTCTCCCCGGCGAAAGCCGGGGTCCAGATCGAACCCGGAGCTTTTGACACGCTGGCGGGGGCGCATCTCGGATCGCTCAAAACCGATCCGGATGAATCCGGGCCCCGGCTTTCGCCGGGGAAACGGGGAGGGGTGCTGGGGCGGAAATATCCAAACCTGATGAATTTCAAAGTCTTGCTGGCCGCCAAAACCAGGCGCCACGGCGCTTGCGTGAGGCGGCGGTTTCTGATTATCTGCGCATGACACCGGTGGCGAAGTGGCTTGGCCACTTTCCCGGTTTCCGGTGACACCGGTGTCATAACGTTTCGGATTCAGCGTTGTGGTTGGTCCGTCTCGTTTGCGGCTCTTTGAGCTCGCTCCTGCGCAAACTTTTGGGGCGTCGGGGAAATCCGACGCCCTCAATTTTGCGCTCCGGGGCGTACCCGAAGCGCCGACGGAAAGAGGTTCGGGGAAGGAAGCGACGACCAGAGACTTCGCGCGACGGGCCGGCGACCGGCCGTGACGCGCGCGCCCGCGGAACGCTTAGTTTGACGTTGCGGCAAGCCCGGTATGGCGCCGGCGCGCAACGCGGTCTAAGGGAACGCCCTGAGCCACTACCGGCGAAATATTGCGCGCGCGGCGGCCCCAAAAGCCATCCGCGCAAGAACGATCCTTCGGGAAGGAGTTTAAGATGGTGAAAGACCGTATGGCGGTGCTGACCGCCCTGATGGACCAGGGCGTGATCCCGGTGTTCTACCACCCGGACGTCGAGGTCTGTAAGGCCGTGATCCAGGCCTGCGCCGACGGCGGCGCGCCCTGCATCGAGTTCACCAACCGCGGCGACTTCGCCAGCCACGTCTTCTACGAAGTGACCCGCTATTTCGCCGAGGCGGATCCGCGCGTGATCATGGGCGTGGGCTCGATCGTCGACGCCCCGACCGCCGGCATCTACATCGCCAACGGCGCCAAGTTCGTCGTCGGCCCGATCCTGAACGCCGACGTCGCCAAGGTCTGCAACCGCCGCAAGATCCCGTACTCGCCGGGCTGCGGTTCGGCCTCGGAAATCTCGTACGCCGAAGAACTGGGCTGCGAGATCGTCAAGGTGTTCCCGGGTTCGTCGGTCGGCGGCCCCGATTTCGTCAAGGCGGTGCTGGGCCCGATGCCCTGGACCCGCATCATGCCGACGGGCGGCGTCGATCCGGACGAAGCCTCGGTCAAGAAGTGGTTCGGCGCGGGCATCGTCGCCGCCGGCATGGGCTCCAAGCTGATCACGCAAGAGCTGCTGGACGCCAAGGACTACGCGGGCATCACCAAGAAGGTCCGCGAGACGGTAGACCTGATCAAGAAGGTTCGTGGGAAGGCCTAAGACCAAATGACCGACAACATCCTCAACATCCGCCCGGCTTCGGAAACCAAGTGGGACTGCGCGTCCTTCGGTGAAGTGATGCTGCGCTTCGACCCGGGCTTCGGCCGGGTCCGCAACGCCCGTCAGTTCCAGGTCTGGGAAGGCGGCGGCGAGTACAACGTCGCCCGCGCCTTCAAGAAGTGCTGGGGCAAGCGCTCGACGGCCGTGACGGCCCTGCCGGTCAACGACCTGGGCTGGCTGGTCGAGGACCTGATGATGCAGGGTGGCGTCGACACCTCGCACGTCATCTGGCGCGACTTCGACGGCCTGGGCCGCAACACCCGCGTCGGCCTGAACTTCACCGAGAAGGGCTTCGGCGTTCGTCCGGCTCTGGGCTGCTCGGACCGTGGTCACTCGGCCGCCTCGCAGATCCGCCCCGGTGAAGTGAACTGGGAAAAGCTGTTCGGCGAAGAAGGCGTGCGCTGGTTCCACACCGGCGGCATCTTCGCGGCCCTGGCCTCGAACACGGCCGAAGCCGTGATCGAAGCCGTCGAAGTGGCCCGCAAGTACGGCACCGTGATCTCCTACGACCTGAACTACCGCGCCTCGCTGTGGAAGTCTCAGGGCGGCAAGGAAGGCGCCCAGAAGGTCAACCGTCACATCGCCCAGTACGTCGACGTGATGATCGGCAACGAAGAAGACTTCACCGCCTGCCTGGGCTTTGAAGTCGAAGGCCTGGACGAGCACATCAGCGCGATCGACCCGGCCAACTTCAAGAAGATGATCCAGACGGCCGTGAAGGAGTTCCCGAACTTCAAGGTCGCCGCGACCACGCTGCGCAACGCCAAGACCGCCTCGGTCAACGACTGGTCGGCGATCCTGTACGCCGGCGGCGAGTTCTACGCCTCGATGATGCGTGAGAACCTCGAGATCTATGACCGCGTCGGCGGCGGCGATGGCTTCGCCTCGGGCCTGGCCTTCGGCTTCATGGAAGGCAAGGGCCCCCAGGCCGCCGTCGAGTACGGCGCGGCTCACGGCGCCCTGGCCATGACCACCCCGGGCGACACCTCGATGGTGCGCCAGGCGGAAGTCGAGGCCGTGATGAAGGGCAAGGGCGCGCGGGTCATCCGCTAACCTCCTTTTCCCGGAAGAATGAGGAAAAGCCCTCGGTCGCAAGACCGGGGGCTTTTTCTTGGCCGAGGTTCTCGAGTGGCGGGCGGTAGGTCCCGTTGGTGATGTCCTGCTGGCGCTTCTGTTCGAGCAGTTCGGCGTAGCGCACGAACCGCCCAATGATCTTGTCCGCGAGCCAGCGCTTTGCGTGCTTGCGACGGCGGCTGGAGCGTGATTGGCCAGGGCGGTGCTTGGGGCGGGGATTTCGGGGCAGGGGCATGGCATCTTCCAAATCCTCCCCCAGCGGGGGAGGTGGCGCGAAGCGCCGGAGGGGGAAGTCCGCCGAACTTGCCGCTTCCCCCTCCGTCGCCCGTTCGGGTCGACACCTCCCCCGCTGGGGGGAGGATTGAGGAGGGCGTGCCGAAGCGACCCGACGGCGGACCGTGGGAAGTGGGGAGGGATGCGGAGCGCCGGGCCACGCCCGGAGTTCTGTGTGTGTTGATACCGTTTCGACGCAGATCGACGCTCCGCGCGGTCGTTTTCCGTCAGCGTCCCGTCAGGTGGCCCTGTTCAGGCCTTACCGGGACCCGGGCCTCCGAGTTTCCTCGGAAGTCCGAAGGTCGAAGAGGGCGGATCAATACTGATCAGGACAGACCCTTTTACCTCCAACCACGCCGACGGCGGGCGGGTCTGGCCAGCAACCAGATCCCCGGACCGTTCGAGTATCCCCCTCGAACCTGTCCCCGCTCGACCGCCCCCCAAAGCCGCGAAGGTCGCTGGCCGCGCGCCCTCCCCAGTGCTTCGAGGTGAGAGCAGGATAGGGCGGGTTCTAGGGCGGGGGACAAAGAGCGGTGAATGCTCGTGCCGTCCATCTCCCTCTCCCTTGGGAGAGGGCGGGGCCCATGCGCAGCGGTGGGAGGGTGAGGGGAAAAGCCCCGACCGATAAAATCTCAGAGCGTTCAGCGGCTTGCGCGGCCTGGAAGACCGGCTTCGCTTAAGCCCTCACCCTTCCACCGCTGCGCGGCGGGCCCCGCCCTCTCTCAAAGAGAGAGGGATTTATGCCCGTCCTCCGACGAGTATATCCCCGCTACTTCGTCGAGAAGCTCAGCCCCGACGGCATCGCCGGGACCCCGTCGGTCGAAGCGAAGTTCCTGTGGTTGGCGCTGTTGAAGCCGATCCAGTAGGCGCGGCCGGGCGCCAGCCGGCAGGTCATCGAGAAGCTGCGGCGGTCGGCCGACTGGACCGGCTTGCCGTCACAGGGCGGGGTGCTGGCCGCGTCGCGGTTCACGAAGGACCAACTGGCCCGCATTGGCCGGTCGAAGGTGACCTTCAGGGTCAGCGGTCCGGACGGCGCGACCGCGCCGGCGGAGGGATAGGTCTCGACCACGCGCGGCGGCCCTTGTGGCGCGGCTTGGCCCGACAGGGCTAGGGCGGTAAAGCCGCCGATCAGGGACGCCAGGACGATCATCGCGAGAACTCCAAGGAGGACGGGCCAGCCCAGCCGGACGGCCTGGGGCATGACGGCCATGTTTCGGATCCGGGTCGCCCCGGCCACCCCGATTTTCTCGTCACGATTTTCTTGGGCGACCCGCCGCGCCAGCTCGCGGCTGCTGCCCACGCCGGTCTTGCGACGGGCCTCGCGCAGTCGCTCATTGACCGCGCCCTCGGTGGTCCCCAAGGCGTTGGCGGCGCTCTTGGCCGTGTGGCCTTCCGCCAGCAACAACAGGGCCTGGCGCTCAGCGTCGGACAGCCGCGAGAGGTCCGGCATCAGGCCTCGCCGCGCAGCGTCTTGTTCAGCGCCACGCTGGCCTCCATCCGGGCCAGTTGCTCGGGCGTGGCCGGGGTCTGGTGCTTGGCCTTCCACTCGGCCTGCGGCATGCCGTAGATCGCCTCGCGGGCCTGGTCCTTGGTCAGGGCGCCGTCCGAGGCCTCCTCGACCCAGTCGGCCAGGCAGTTGCGGCAGAAGCCGGCCAGGCCCATCAGGTCGACGTTCTGGGCGTCGGCGCGCATCCGCAGGTGCTGGACCAGGCGGCGGAAAGCGGCGGCGGCGTGGCGGTCTTCGATGTCGATGGTCATGGCGTTTCGCTCGGGGCTTCACTCGGATTGGGGCCGTATTTCCTCTAGAGACTAAGGCGACGCGGCGCGAGAGTGCGCGGCCTCACCCGACAGGATTCGATCATGGACTTCTCGCGGCTTCGCACGACCAGCAAGGTCACCAACGAGTGGACCTATCCGCAAGGGGCGCCCCTTCGCACCGGCTGGCTGCGGGTCGATACGGCGCCCGACCACGAGCTCTACTGGGAGGAATACGGCCGCGCCGACGGCGAGCCGGTGATGTTCCTGCACGGCGGTCCCGGCGGGGCCTGCGCGCCGGTGATGTCGCGCTTCTTCGATCCAGACCGCTACCGCGTGATCCTGTTCGACCAGCGCGGCTGCGGCAAGAGCCGCCCGACCGTCGCCGCCGACGGTCCGGAAAAGGCCCTGGCCCACAACACCACCGACCACCTGGTCTCCGACATCAACGCCCTGCGCGACGCGCTGGGCATCGGCGGCAAGATGCATGTGTTCGGCGGCAGCTGGGGCAGCACGCTGGCGCTGGTCTATGCGATCCGGAACCCCGAAAAGGTGGCCTCGCTGATCCTGCGCGGCATCTTCCTGGGGTCCAAGGAAGACCTGCTCTACATGTACCAGGGCAACGCCGCGACGTTCGCCGAGCAGCCCTACGCCTTGACCGAGCCGGGCGCCTACATCGCCTATCCCGATGAATGGAAGGCCTTCGTCGAGGTCATCGACCCGGCCCGGCGCAGCGACATGATGGGGGCCTACAAGGCGATCTTCGACATGGTCCCGGCCTCCGACGCCGAGCGCGCCCGCCAGCTGGAGGCGGCCCTGGCCTGGTCGGTCTGGGAGGGGACGATCTCGAACATGATCCCGGCCGACGAGGACGCGGGCAAGTTCGGCGAGGCCGAGTTCGCCCTGTGCTTCGCCCAGATCGAGGCGCACTTCTTCGCCAACGACCTGTTCCTGAAGGCCAACGAGATCACCGACGGGGTCGGGGCGCTGAAGGGCGTTCCAGTCCACATCGTCCATGGCCGCTTCGACCAGGTCTGCCCGCTGACGCAGGCCTCGCGGCTGGTCCAGGCCCTGGAGGCCGCGGGCATGCCGCCGGCGACCTACGTCCGCACAGACGCCGGCCACAGCGCCATGGAGGCCCAGACGGTCCTGGCGCTGACGGCGATCATGGACGGGCTGCCCCCGATCTAGCGGCGTCTCCGAACCGGGCATCACGATCGCGCGCCTGACGGAACGGCCCGGGCCAGTCCCGGGTTGAACCGTCATGGATCAATCGTGCGAGGTCACGAAGATGTCGTCGCCAGTTCAAAGGCTGTCCGTGGCCGTGCTGGCGCTGTGCGTGGGAATGGGGACGGCCGACGCGGCGCTGGCGGGGAAGCAGCAGAAGGACGCGCCCACGAAGGAGGCGCCCAAGGTTCCCCAGACCTCGGCCGAGGCCAATACCGACAATCTGGGCTCGGCCGTCGTCGCGCCGCTGCGCGACATCAACGTCGTGCGCTCGCAGATCCCCGACCTGCTGAAGCAGGCCGTGGCGGACCCCTATACGCCCCCCAAGCCGGGCTGCGAGCCTCTGAAGGCCGAGATCGACAATCTCGACGCCGTGTTGGGCGACGACTACGACGACCCCAAGGACGACAACAAGGGCGAGAGCCTCTCCAAGCCGGTCCTGGGCGTGGTGGCCAGCACCATCACCGATGTCATCCCCATGCGCGGCTGGGTCCGCCGCCTGACCGGGGCCGAGCGCCACGACCAGCAGGTGCGCGACGCGATCAAGGCCGGCTTCGTGCGGCGCGGCTATCTGAAGGGCCTCTACAACGCCGGCACCTGCAAGGGGAACCGCACGGTGTTCGTGGCCGCAAAGCCCGTGCCCAAGCCGGTGTTCGTGGCCGCCGAGCCGGCCCCGCCGGTCCTGGTGGCGGCGACCGCCGCGCAAGCGCAAGCGCCCGTGCCCGTCGCCGCGCCGCTGGCGCCGTTCACCACCTTGCACGTCGCGACGTCGGACACGGCGGGCGTGCCGTAGGTCGCGGCGTTCTAGCCCCGCACGAAGATGTTGCGCAGCCACTGGCTGCCGGCCCTGGCGGCCTGGCCCCAGTCTTCCTCGTCGTCCAGGGCTTCGGGCTTGTAGCCGATCGGGTTGAACACCTTCAGGCGCGGGACCTTGGCGAAGGCGGCCGTGTCGCGGGTGGCCAAGGTCAGGCCGTGCTCCAAGGCAGTGGCGGCCAGCAGGGCGTCGCGGCTGTCGGCCAGGGGCACGTGGGCTCGGCGGCGCACGACGGCGGCGTCGATCGCCAGGATCCGCCCTTCGAAGGCGGGGATGACGCGGTTGTCCAGCCAGTCGCGCAGGGCCAGGCCGCCATTGCGGTCCTTGGGGGCTCTGTCCTTGCGATCGGCGCGGGCGACGGCGGTCTCCAGCTCCAGCAGGGTCAGGGCCGAGACGAACAGGCTCGAGCGCGTGGCCTTGGCGGCCCAGGCCGCCAGCCCCGCGTCCGCGCCACCGGCCTTGGCGTTGCGCAGCTCGAAGACGATGTCGGTGTCCAGAAGGTGCATCAGGGCTGGCTCCGGCGGTCCCATGTGTCGGCCTGGCGGGAGGCGTCCAGGTCCACGGCGGGCAGGCCGGGCATGGCCAGCAGGTCGACGATTGTTTCGGTCTGGCCGATCAGCCGGCGATAGGTCTCCACGCTCATCAGCACGTGGGTCGGGCGGCCGCGGTCGGTGACGAACACCGGCTCGATTCTGGCCGCGCGTTTGGCCTGGCTGACATCCTGGTTGAACTCGCGACTGGTGACGATCTTCATCCGCGTCTTCTCCGGCCGCCCGAAAGCGAGCTCCTGCAGCCTACGCTGACAGGGCTGTCTTGTAGGTACGTTACTACATAGTGTCGTTCCGGCAACAGATAATTGGCCAACGAAAACAATCGACTGACAAGGTTGTCAAAAACGCGTTCGACGCATTGCGCTCGCATCGTTTTCCTGCGCGGCATGGGGGCAAGGCGCAAAGCCAAGACGACATCATTAGGGGGCTCAAGACAGTGTCAGACCTACTCGCGCAGACGATGGCCGTAGCGAGCGACCTGCTGAACAAGCACGGGCCGGCCACGCAGGCTGCCGCGAAAAGCTTCTCGCCGACCGACTTTTCCGTGCACTTCTTCCTGCAGCTGGCCGTGATCGTGCTGGCTTGCCGCGTGGTCGGCTGGCTGGGCCAGAAGCTGCTGAAGCAGCCCCAGGTGGTCGGCGAGATGATCGCCGGCGTGGTGCTGGGCCCGTCGCTGCTGGGCCTGCTGTGGCCCGACCTGCAGGCCGCGATCTTCCCCAAGGAGACCAAGAACATGCTGTATGTCGGCGCCCAGTTGGGCGTGGGCCTCTACATGTTCATGGTCGGCACCAGCTTCCAGGCGGGCCACTTCAAGGCCAAGGCCAAGAGCGCCATGAGCGTGTCGTTCGCCGGCATCGCCGCGCCGTTCGTCATCGCCGCCATCATCACCCCGTTCCTGCTGAAGGTTCCGGGCCTGTTCGCCCCGAGTATCACCCAGGCCAACGCGACCCTGTTCATGGGCGCCTGCATCGCCCTGACCGCCTTCCCGATGCTGGCCCGGATCATCAACGAGCGCGGCCTGGCCAAGACCTCGCTGGGCACGCTGTCCCTGACCGCCGGCGCCTTCGATGACGCGGTGTCGTGGTGCGTGCTGGCCCTGGTGCTGGCGACGTTCGGCGGTGGCCCCGGCGTTGCGGGCCTGGCCATCGGCGGCGGCCTGCTGTGGGTGCTGTTCGTCACCACGATGGGCCCGAAGATCCTGGCCCCGCTGGGCCGCATGGTCGAGCGCGACGGCGAGATGACCACCTCGACCCTGGCCCTGGTGATCCTGGCCTTCTGCGTCTCGGCCTTCCTGATGGACGCCGTGGGCATCCACGCCATCTTCGGCGGCTTCATCCTGGGCGTGGTCATGCCGCGTGGCCTGCTGGTCGAGGAACTGAAGAAGAAGGTCGAGCCGATCGCGGTGGTCCTGCTGCTGCCGATGTTCTTCACCTATTCGGGCCTCCACACCCGCATGGACATGGTCAATTCGCCCCAGCTGCTGCTGATCGCCCTGGGCGTGCTGGCGGCCTCGGTCCTGGCCAAGTGGGGCGCCTGCTACGTCGCCGCCCGCTTCACCGGCGAGAACCACCACACCGCCATGGGCATCGGCGCGCTGATGAACTCGCGCGGCCTGATGGAGCTGATCATCATCAATATCGGCCTGCAGAAGGGCATCATCGGCCCGACCCTGTTCTCGATGCTGGTGCTGATGGCGATCGTCACCACGGTGATGGCCAGCCCGCTGTTCGAGGTGGTCTACGGCAAGAAGGCCCGCGAGAGCGGCGAACTGGGCGCGGTCCCGGACGGCGCCCGAGCCTAGGATCCTCTTCAAGAGTCGCTTCCCTGGGCCCGCTTCGGCGGGTCCTTTTCTTTGCGAGAGCGTCCGTTTCGGCGCGGTCCGGAAAAACCAAGATCCCATAGTGAAGTCAGTGGCTTAGCTCCGGATCGGAGTCGCCTTTCCGACACAGGAACGTAAAGCCGTCGGCCCCCGTTTGCACCTCGCTCCGCCGCTTCGGCGAGGCCAATCACAGGGACGCAGACGACCATGAACGAGAACCGCGACAACCAGGGCCTGCAGCAGCAACCGAACGACGCCCAGCGTCAGCAAGCCGGTCAGCAGAACCAGCAAGGCGAAACCCGCCAGCCGCAACAGCAGCCCTCCAACCCGCAGCAGGCCCAGCCGGGTCAGCAGAACCAGCAAGCCGACCGTCGCCAAGGCGAAGGCGTCGAAGGCACGGACCAGGAGGGTCTGAACGACGGTGGCGTCACCGGTGGCAACGGCGACATCCGCCCGGACCGCACGGGCGACGGCGGCGCCGAGCGTTGATCCAGGAAGGGGCCGCCATAGAGCGGCCCTTTCTCTTTCACGAAGCCGGCCTTTTCGCCTTACGCCCAGCCACTGGTCGACGCGGCGATAGCAAAAGCCAGACTTCGGGACCGCCGCATCGGCCCGCCGTTCTTCCGCAATCAAGCATGGCCGCGCTCGGCGGTCGGGCTCTTCGCCAATCAGGGATGCTCAAGCGATGCGATCGATCCTTCTGATGCTTCTCGGGGTGCCGCTTCCCCTCGTCCTGCTTCTCGCCTTCTGCACGCATCACTTCTAAGGCGGATCCAGTCATGTCCAACGGATCCGATTTCATGAGCCCCGACGTCGCGCCGGACGAGACGCGGTCGGCGGTCAGCTGGGAGGCGATCCTGGCCGGCGCGGCGGCGACCGTCGCCGTGCTCTTCGTCCTGCTGTCGCTCTGCGCCGGGTTCGGCCTGAAGATGACCCCCCGCTGGCCGGGTGGCGTTTCGGCCGAGGACTTCACGCCGATCCTGGGCGCGGCCTTCGTGGCCTGCCAGATCCTGGCCAGCATGCTGGGCGGCTATCTGGCCGGCCGCCTGCGGACCAAGTGGCTGCACGTTCACGACCACGAGGTCCATTTCCGCGACACCGCCCATGGTCTTCTGGCCTGGGCCGCGAGCGTCGTGGGCCTTCTGCTTCTGGGCGCCCTGGCGGCCCCGACCGGGCCCGCCGCCACGCCGGCTCCGGCGGACATGGTCCGGGCCGCTCATATTGGCGCGCAGCTCTCGCTGTTCCTGGGCATCGGCGCCCTGGCCAGCGCCTTCTCGGCCAGCGTCGCCGCGGCGATCGGCGGGATGCGGCGCGACGACATGCACAAGCTGTATCGCACGCCGTCCTAGGCGGCGATCGCGCGAGGGCCTTACGCGCCCTCCAACGCCGTGTCGAAGCCGAACTGGTTGATCTGGGCGATCAGGTCGCGATGGCTGGGCAGGTCCTGGGTCGCCCGGTCGGCGAAGCCGCGGATCTTGGCGAACAGCCTGGCCGCCTCGGCCACGTCGGGAAACTCGCCGGCGCCGTCCGTCAGGTCGGTGCGAAAGCCCATGCCGTACAGAATGTACTGGTAGTTGAAGAAGGCGAAGGTCTCGAGATCGAGGATGAAGTCGAACCGCGCGGGCGGGCGATGGCGCCATTGCTCCAGGAGGTCGACCAGCCGTTCCGGGATCGAGGCCGGATCGGTGTTCTCGCGCCAGAACCGCTCGGGGCGCCGGCTGAGCGCGTAGTGCAGCTTCAGAAAGACGATGATGTTATCGTAGCGGGCCGTCATCAGCTCGTTGAAACGGCGCGCGGGGGCGCTGACCGGGCCCGAGTGCGGGAACAGCTCGGCGATCATCGCCACCGCCGCCTCGATCAGTACGACGCCCGTCGACTCCAGCGGCTCCAGGAAACCAGCTGACAGGCCCACGGCCACGCAGTTCTTGATCCACTGCTTTTCGCGATAGCCGGCGTCGAAGGTGATCTTGCGCGTCTCGATCTCGGCGCCGCCGACATAGTCGCGCAGGATCGCCTCGGCGCGGTCGTCGTCGATGTGGTCGCTGGAATAGACGCAGCCGACGCCGCGGCCGTGGGCCAGGGCGATGTCCCAGGTCCAGCCGGCCTCGTGGGCGGTGGCGACCGTGTAGCTCTGGATCGGCGCGTCCGGCCGCTCGTAGGGCGCGCGGCAGGCCACGGCGCGGTCGGCGAACAGCACGCCGCGCGCCGACTTGAACGGTGAGCCCAGGGCCTTGCCGATCAGCTCGGCGCGGAAGCCGGTGCAATCGACATAGAGGTCGGCCGAGAGGTCGCCGTGTTCGGGAGAGACGACGTGGGCGATGGCGCCGGTCTCGTCCAGCACGGCTTCCGAGAGATTGCCGCGCAGA
Organism: Caulobacter segnis; assembly: GCF_023935105.1. Classification (NCBI taxonomy): domain Bacteria; kingdom Pseudomonadati; phylum Pseudomonadota; class Alphaproteobacteria; order Caulobacterales; family Caulobacteraceae; genus Caulobacter; species Caulobacter sp. RL271. The sequence continues at coordinate 2,123,243 of NZ_CP096040.1, forward strand.
TGCTTCACGCCCAGCTCGCGCGCCCGTTCGGCCAGCACCCCGGCCAGCTTGGCGGCGTCGAAGTGGTAGGCGTAGTTCAGCGGGCCGGCGAAATCGCTCTCGTGCGGGCGCTTTGGCGCGCGCTGGGCGTCGGCGACACGGGCCTGGATGGTGACGGCCTCAGCGAACGGCGCGCGGCCGGCCTCGTCCTGCAGCAGCCAGTAGGGGGCCAGGCTGGTCCCCTCGGTCGAGAACGGCGCCTCGAACGGGTGAAAGAAGCTGTGGCGGCGACCGTCATCGGGCGCGCGCGCCCAGTCGACGAACCGGATGCCCTGCTTGAAGGTCGCCGAGGTCTGGCGGATGAACGCCGCCTCGTCGATCCCCAGGAAGCGCAGGGTGTTGCGGATGGTGGGGAAGGTGGCCTCGCCGACGCCGATAATCCCGATCTCGGGCGACTCCAGCAGGGTGATCTCCAGATGCGCCTGCTCGGCCACGCGCAGGGCCTTGGCCAGATAGGCGGCCGTCAGCCATCCGGCCGTGCCGCCGCCCACGATCAGGATGCTTCGCCTGCGTTGCATGGGGGTTAGATAGCAGGGTTCGGCGAGGCGGTGGCTCTACTTCTTCGGCGTGATCTTGATCAGCTTGCCGTCGTCCTCGTCGGTGACGACGTAGATAGCGCCGTCCGGGCCGGCCACGACGTCGCGGACGCGGCCGCCGATGTCGGTGAACAGGCGCTCCTCGCCGACCACCTTGCCGTCCTTGAGCACCAGGCGGTCGACGTGCTGCTCCTTCAGCGAGCCGATCAGCAGGCTATGCTTGAGGCCCGGGAAAAGGTCACTTTCGTAGAAGGCCATGCCCGAGGGCGCGATCACCGGATCCCAATAGTAGACCGGCTGCTCCAGGCCGTCCTTCTGGGTGATGCCGTCGCCGATCGGCTTGCCGGAATATTCCTCGCCATAGGTGATGGTGGCCCAGCCGTAGTTCTTGCCCGCCTCGGGATGGTTCAGCTCGTCGCCGCCCTTGGCGCCGTGCTCGACGGTCCACAGCTTGCCGTTGGGATCCAGGGCGGCGGCCTGCAGGTTGCGGTGGCCGTAGGACCAGATCTCGGGCTTGGCGCCGGGCGTGCTGACGAAGGGATTGTCGGACGGGATCGAGCCATCGGCGTTGGTCCGCACGACCTTGCCGAGGGTGGCGTCCAGCTTCTGGGCCTGGACGCGGCCTTCCGGGATCGAGCGCTCGCCGGTGGTGATGAATAGCTTGCCGTCCGGCGCGAAGACCAGGCGGCCGCCGAAGTGCAGGGCGCTGTCCATCTTGGGCGCCTGGCGCCAGATGACCTGGACGTTCTCCAGCTTCGGGTTCGGACCCAGGACCAGCTTGCCGCGCGCGGCGGCCGTGCCGTTCACCCCGCCTTCGGCCTCGGAGAAGGTCCAGTAGACGAGGCCGTTGCTGGCGTAGTTCGGATCGATGGCCACGCCCAGCAGGCCGCCCTGGCCCTCGGCGAACACGGCGGGCAGGCCGGCGACGGCTGGCGACAGCTTGCCGTCCTTGCCCAGCACCCGCAGGCGGCCGGCGCGCTCGGTGACCAGGATCTCACCCGAGGGCAGGAAGGCCAGGCCCCAAGGATGGTCGAGGCCGCTGGCCAGGGTCGTGTACTGGCCGACGGTGTGGGAGTTCAGGCCCGGGGCGCGGGTCTGGTTGGCGAAGGCGGGCTTCTGCTCGGGCGCGTTGGGCGGGCGGCTCTCGACGGGCGCGCCGGCCTGGCCGGGTTGGGCGCCAGGCTGGGCTGGGGCGGGACCACAGGCGACCAGGGCGGCGGCGAGGGCGGCGGAAGCGGCGAGCAGGGAGGGACGCATGGCCACGACCTTAAGCCGGTTTCCGTGACGGCGGCTACCCGGATTTAGGTCGCTAAATCGGCAGCTCGCGCCGCTCGTCGCTGGCCCGCCGGGCCAGTTCCAGCAGCGCCATCACCCGCAGCGCCTGCTCGACGGGCACCGGGGAGGGGCGCCGTCGCGGATGGCGTCGCGGACGCCGGCGTAGAAGGTCCGATAGCCGGTGATCTCGGGGCGGACGTCGGTATGGACCTGGACGTCGTTCTCGACCGTGGTCAGCACGCCATGGCGGCTGTCGCGGCCCCAGCCGGGCGCGCCGGGGGTCATGCCCGCCTTCAGCTGGGCCTCCTGCGGGTCGAGGCCGTGCTTGACGTAGCTGGCCTTGGTCCCGTGCACCGCCAGGCGCAGGTCGCTGGCGGCGGTCAGCAGGCTGCCGTGCAGGATCACCCGCAAGGTCGGGTAGCGCAGCAGGACGTGGAAATAGTCGTCGGCTTGCGCGCCCTCGCGCTGAATCCCGATGTCGGCGGCGATGGCCAGGGGCTCGCCGAACAGCACCAGGGCCTGGTCCAGCAGGTGAGGGCCCAGGTCCATCCAGGCGCCGGCGCCCGGTCCGGCCCGCTCGCGCCAGCGGTCGCGGACCTGCGGGCGGAAGCGGTCGAAATGACTCTCGTACTGCACGACCTGGCCCAGGGTCCCGTCGGCGATCAGGCGCTGGAGCGTCTGGAAGTCGCTGTCCCAGCGGCGGTTGTGGAACACGGCCAACAGCTTGCCGGCGGTCTTGGCCGTTTCGGCCATTTCGCGCGCCTGCGCGAGGTCGAGGGCGAAGGGCTTGTCGACCACGACGGGCTTGCCCGCCCGCAAGGCGGCGATGGCCTGGGGCGCGTGCAGGGCGTTGGGCGTGGCGATGACGACCAGGTCGATGGCGGGATCGGCCAGCAAGGTCTCGAACGCGGCGACGACGCGGACCTGGGGCCAGTCGGCCGCCACCTTGGCCGGATCGCTGGAGACGACCGTATGCAGCGCCAGACCCGGCGTCGCGGCGATCAGCGGGGCGTGGAAGGTCTTGCCGACATAGCCATAGCCGACAAGAGCGACGTTCAGATCAGGAGCCGTGGTCATGACCCCGTTCTATACGAAAAAGGCCGGGGATTTCGCCCCGGCCTTCGTCGTCTGGAAGATCGATCGTCCTAGATCGTCACCGGCTCCATCTTGGGCGTGAGCAGGTGGATGACCAGCAGGGCGATCAGATAGGCGCTGCCGGCGACGATGAAGATCGGGGTGTAGGTGCCGATCTGCTCCAGCACCTGGCCGATGTACTTCGAGAAGGCCATGCCGCCGAAGGCGCCCAGCATGCCGCCGATGCCGACGACCGACCCGACCGCGCCGCGCGGGAAGACGTCCGACGGCAGGGTGTAGAGGTTGGCCGAGAAGCCCTGGTGGGCGGCGGTGGCGATACCGATGATCAGCACGGCCAGCCAGACGCTGTCTGCCTTGGCGGCGAACATCACCGGCACGGCCAGCAGGGCGCAGACCAGCATGGTCAGCTTGCGGGCCTTGTTGATGGTCGCGCCGTTCTTCATCAGGGTCGAGGACATCCAGCCGCCGGCGACCGAACCGACGTCTGACAGCAGGTAGATGGCGATCAGCGGCGGGCCGAACGACTTCAGGTCCAGGCCGTAGCGCTTGCCCAGGAAGTCCGGCAGCCAGAACAGGAACATCCACCAGATCGGGTCGATCAGGAACTTGCCCAGGGCGAAGGCCCAGGTCTCGCGCTTGGTCAGCAGCTTGGCCCAGCCGATCTTCTCGACGGGGTCGGCCGGATCCTGTTCGATATAGGCCAGTTCGGCCGCCGACAGGTTCTTGGCTTCACGCGGGCGGCGATAGACCAGCAGCCAGATCGGCAGCCAGACCAGGCCGGCGACGCCGGTGACGATGAAGGCCATCTGCCAGCCGAAGGCCAGCACGATGCCCGGCACGACCAGCGGGGTGACGATGGCGCCGATGTTGGTGCCGGCGTTGAACAGGCCGGTGGCGAAGGCGCGTTCCTTCTTGGGGAACCACTCGGCCACGGCCTTGATGCCGCCGGGGAAGCCGCCGGCCTCACCGATGCCCAGGCCCATGCGGGCGAAGACGAAGCCGCCGAAGCCGCGCGCGGCGGCGTGGGCGATGTGGGCGATCTGCCAGATCGCGAACGCGATGCCGAAGCCCCAGCGGGCCCCGATCTTGTCCATGATCTTGCCCCAGGCCAGGTACGCCACGGCGTAGGCCAGCTGGAAGTAGAACACGAGGTCGGCGTAGTGAGTCTCGTTCCAGCCGAATTCCTTCGACAGGTCCGCCTTCAGGAGGCCGATCGTCTGGCGATCGACGTAGTTGATGACCATCGCCGCGAACAGCAGCGTGACGACCACCCAACGATACCGTCCTACTTTTTCGGACGGGGCGGGCGCTTTCGAAAAATCCATGGACGCCTTCCTTCCCCCTATTAGCGGGTCTTTTCTTATTTCGCCGGGACGGCGACGCAGTCCACGGTTCCGAACGGGCCGAAATCGACGTGGGCCACGTCTCCGGCGACCACGTCGTGAATACCCGTGGTCGCGCCGGTGGTGACGATCTGACCCTTCTTCAGCGGCTTGCCGCGCGCGGCGACGGTTCCGAGCAGGAAGGCCAGGGCGGCCAGCGGAGAGCCCGGAATCGTGGCGGCGGTGGCCTTACCGACCGACTTGCCGTTGATGAAGGTCTCGACGGGCATATCCTCCCAGGCGACATCGCGCCAGTTGGAAATGGCCTGACCAATGATCTGACCATCGTTGTTGCCGAAGTCCGACGCCACGACGGTGGGGCCCAGGGCGTTGATGGTGGCCAGCGGGCTGCCGGCGATCTCGACGCCGACCAGGAGGTCGCCGACGTATTCGGCGGCTTCCTCGGCGGTCCATTGGGTCTTGTCGGCCGGGGCGTCCTTGCCCAGGCGGATGATGAACTCGGCCTCGACGGCGCAGAAGCCGCCCGCGATGGCGCGGAATTCGTTCGGCGCGCCGACTTTGGCGTCCTGGACCTTGGTCTTGAAGATGCAGCCGGCCAGGCGATCGGCGCTCAGGCGCTCACGGTGCTGCGGCGGCACCAGGCCGACCTTCCAGCCGACCAGTTCGTCTGGCCACAGGTCGATGGCGATATCCTGCACCGAATAGCCTTCGGCCATGCTCGAGGGAATCACGCCGCCCGGATAGCCGGGGACCGAAACACCCTCTTGGCGGGCCTTGACGAACTGGGGGGCGATGGCCGCGGGGGTGAAAACCACGCTGTCGGCCTCAGAAACGGTCACGCCGTGGATCCTCCCTCGAAATTCGGCACGGGTCCCGCTTGGCGGGGGTTGCCACGTCTCTAGTGGAAACCGGTGTCATTGACAATGAGCCCGTGAAGTCTGCGCGCGACGCGGCGAGCGGTCCGTATGGCTTGACACCTGTAATAGCGGGTATAGCGTCCCCGTTGAATTACGGACGTAAGCGTCATGCACATCACCGCCGCCGAAGCCCACGTCATGGAAGCGCTCTGGCGCCGTCAGCCGCTGTCGGCCGACGATCTGGTCGCCGAGGTGGGCGCGTCCCAGCAATGGGGCGAGGCCACGGTCAAGACGCTGATCAATCGCCTCTTGAAGAAGAAGGCGATCAAGTCCGAGCGGGCCGAGGGCAAGCACGGCTATCGTCCGCTGATCGACCGCAGCGCCTATGTCCAGGCCGAGAGCCAGGGCCTGCTGGACCGCCTGTTCGACGGCCAACTGGCTCCGCTGATCAGCCACTTCGCCCAGCATCGCCCGCTGAAGGCCGACGAGGTGGCGCGGCTGAAGAAGCTGATCGACGAGATGGGCGAGTAGCTGAGGGTTATTCCTCAAAGCCAATAAATCGGTGTCATCCCGGCCGCACTGCGCCGGCCCCTGGGCCCCAGATAGCGCCGCGCGCTTCCGGGATGACACGGCTTTGCCCTTCTAGGAAAGGCCCTAAGCGCGCATCGCCTTGGCCTCGGGGGTCTTGGTCCGCAGGGCCTTGGCGGCCACGTCCAGGCTCTGGATGACCGCCGGCTTTTCCAGGGTCTCGCCGTCCTGGCCCGGACCCGGCCGCGCGCGCAGGGCCGCCACGAAGTCGTCGCGCCAGGCGGTGACGTCCTCGCGGGTGACGTTGTTGAACAGCGCCTCCCAGCGGCGCTTGCGTTCCTTGACGTCCATCGACAGCGCCCGCTCCAACGCGTCCGAGATCTCCTCGGGGCTGTTGGGATTGATGATCAGGGCGTCCTTCATCTGGCGCGCGGCGCCAGCGAAGCGCGACAGGATCAGCACGCCCGGATCCTCGGGCTCCTGGGCCGCGACGTACTCCTTGGCCACCAGGTTCATGCCGTCGCGCAGCGGCGTGACCAGCGCGGCCTTGCTGGCCCGGTAGACCCCGGCCAACTCGTCGCGCCGGTACGAGCGGTTGACGTAGCGGATCGGCGTGAAGTCCATCTCGGCATAGGCGCCGTTGATGCGGCCGATCAGGCCGTCCAGCCGTCCGCGCAGGTCCTGATAGGCCTCGACCTCGTCGCGCGAGATCGGGGCGATCTGCAGCAGCATGACCTCGCGGCGCAGGTTCGGGTGGTCGTGCAGGAAGCGCTCGAAGCCGATCAGCCGCTCCTCCAGGCCCTTGGAATAGTCCAGGCGGTCTACGCCCACGACCATCTTGCGGAACACGCTGTGGGCCATCATCCGGTCGTAGACCTTCCGCGCGGTGTCGCCCGTGACGATCTTCGTGAAGTCCTCGACGTCGATGCCGATCGGGAAGGCCGAGGCGTGCAGCTTGTGGCCGAACGCCTGCAGCTCGCCCAGCTCGTTCTTGGAGCCATGCACCTCGTTGAAGACGTAGCCCTCGAAGGCGTGCAGCGATTCCTCGGTCTGGAAGCCCAGCAGATCGTAGTGGAACAGCGCCTCCACCAGCTGCCGGTGACGGGGCAGGGTGACCACCAGTTGGTGGGCCGGCCACGGGATGTGCAGGAAAAACCCGATCCGGTTGGTCACGCCCATCCGCCGCAGCTCGCGCGCCAGCGGGATCAGGTGGTAGTCGTGCACCCAGATGATGTCGTCCGGCTCGATCAGGGGCAGCAGGGTCTCGGCGAAGCGCTTGTTGACCCGGTCATAGCCCTCGCCGAACGAGCGGTCGTAGGCGGTCAGGTCAACGCGATAGTGGAACAGCGGCCACAGCGTCTTGTTGGCGTAGCCGTTGTAGTACTCCTGATAGTCGGTCTCCTCGAGATCGACGGTGGCGACCGTCACGCCCTCGATCCGCTGCATGTTCAGCTGGCCGGTGAACTCGGCGGTGGTCTTGCCGCTCCAGCCGAACCAGATGCCCGAATACTCGCGCAGCGCCGCGGCCAGGGCCATGGCCAGGCCGCCGACGCTGCCTTCGCCGTCGGCCGCCGGGTTCGGCGGATTGACGCGGTTGGAGACGACGATCAACCGGCTCATGCGCGCACCTTGGCCATGGGGGTGATCGAGGGCGCGCAGAGGTCTTCCAGCCAGCGGGCGACCGCGTCGGTGTCGGCCAGGTGATAGCGGGCCTGCGTCGGGCGGAGCTCGCCGACCAGCACGCCGAACCCACCCAGGCGGCGGGCGGCGACGAAGCCGTCCTCGTCGGTCAGGTCATCGCCGATGAATACCGGCGTCGCGCCCACGAACGGGGCCTCGCGCAGGAACGCCGTCACCGCCGCGCCCTTGTCGGCGCCCGGCGTGCGCAGCTCGGCCACCATGTCGCCCAGCTGCAGCACCAGCCCGGTGGCCTGGGACAGGCGCTCAGCCGCCTCGATCACCGCCTCGGCGCAGGCCGGCGCGTTGCGATAATGCAGGGCGACGGACAGGCCCTTGTCCTCGAACAGCAGGCCGCGCTCGCAATGGGCCAGCTCGACCAGGATGCGGCGGGCGTCGATCAGGCCCGGGTGAGGCTCGCGCGCGATCACCGCGCCGTCGGCCGTCCGGCGCACCAGGCCATGCACCGCGCCGATCGCGCGCACGCCGCCGTCCAGGATGTAGTCGAGATTGGGCAGGTCGCGGCCGCTGACCACGGCGACGCGGTTCTCGAAGGTCTCGCGCAGGCGGGCCAGCAGACGGGCCCGGCGTGGATCGGGACCCACGTCGTCCGGGCGCGGCATGATCGGGGCCAGGGTGCCGTCCAGGTCGAGAAACAGCGCCGCGCGACGCGGCAGGTCGAGGGGCGGGGGCGGGAAATCGACAGATTCCAGGCGCGCGACCGGCTGAGCCACGGTCATGGCGAGAACCCCCTCATCAATAAGCAACATGCGCCAAGAACGCCGAACGGCCGGGTTCGATCCCGCGATCAACTCAGGCTCACGGGTTTTTGCGCGGATGCCCAAGGGGCAGGCAGGGCGTCCAGTTCGCCGTCACCCCGCCGTCCCGGCTTTCGCCGGGGAGGCGGAGGCGGTTGGCTAAAACAAGAGCTTCCGCACGCTGAACTGCAGCACCCGTCCGCGCGGATCCAGGTAGTCCGGCTGATAGTTGACCGGAGTCACGCCGGTGGCGTCGCGCACCGTCTGCTGCTGGTCGAACAGGTTGTTGACCGACAGGGTCAGGCGCGTGCCCCGCAGGATGGGGTGCTTCTGGACAAGCTCACGCCGCACGCCCAGGTCGGCGAACAGGCGCAGGTTGACCGTCGCCAGGCTGGAGAAGTCCAGATCCGTCGACGCGCCGCCGGTCCCCGCCGCCACGTGCGTGCCGCTGGTCCAGTTGGCCGACAGGCGCGCGCCCAGGCCGTAGCGCGTGATCCCCGCCTGGGCTTCGACCTCGTTGCGGGCCTGGCCGCCGCCCGAGCCGATCACGTCGCCGTTCAGCAGGTCCAGGGTCGGGACGCCGTCGGCGATGGTGACCTTTTCCTTCAGGTGGATGGTGTGGAACAGCGCGAGCTGCAGGCGCGTGGCGCGAGGATTGCCGCCGCCGCCTCGACCCCCGAAGCCGCCGCCGAAGCCGCGTCCGCCGCCGCCGGGACCGCCGAAGCCCTGGCCGCCGCCACGCGGGCCGTCGCCGCCGAAACCGGGCGAGGGACGTGGAGCGTCGTCGCCCGCGGCCGGCGTCTGGTTCTGGGCCTGCTGCTGGGTATTGGGATCGGTGCTGGTCTCGGTAGGCGGTTGCGGCGCGCGGTTGTCGTCGCCGCCGCGGTTGTCGCCAGAAGACGAAGACGAGGGCGCGCGGCGCAGCAGCTCGGCGCCGGGCGGCTGGTCGCCACCTTGGCGTCCGCGCCAGCCGCCGGCCGGTGGGGGCGGGGTCTTGCCGATCTGGCGCGAGAAGTTGAAGCCCCAGCGGATCTGCTCGCTCTCGCGCTTGGCGAAATTGACCGCGCGGGTGTCTATGCGGGTCAGGTTGCCGTCCGCGTCGCGGGTGAAGCGGTCGGGGAAGGCCGCCTCGACCGCCGCCGTGGCGGCCGGGAAGCCGGCGACCGGATTGTCGATCCGCACCCGGCTGTAGTTGGCGGTCAGCGACAGGCCCTGGACCTTCTCGGGCTTCCAGGTTGCGCCGAAGCGCAGGACGTTGCGGGTTTCGCCCTTCAGGTCGGCATTGCCGCCGCTGATCCGCGTGACGTCCACGGTCTGGCCGCGCACATAGTCGAAGATCTGGGCGTTCGGGGTGGTGATCAGCGGATTGCCCAGCTGGGCCAGGCTGGGGGCGTTCTCCTGGCGGGTGGCCGAGACGATGAAGCTGACCGGCTTGACCGGCGACCAGTTCACGCCGCCGCCGATCGTGGTCAGGGTCCCGAAGTCCGAAACCTGGCGCACGGCCAGGTTCAGGTTGGTCGAGAGGTCGCCGATCCCGGCCCGCACGCCCTTGCGGCGGCTGGCCAGGGGCAGGTCGAAGCTGACCTGGGCGGTGGCGTCGCCACGCGACTGCTCGCTGTCGCTCTCGACGCCCGAGCGGATCGAGGTCCCGTCCAGGCGCGAGCCGCTGACGCCCAGCTTGAGGGTCGAGGAGAGATCGCCGGCACGGAACTTGGCCAGGGCGCCGTTGGCGACGAACTGCAGGTCGGCGCTGTCGGTGGTCGAGCGCGCCCGATCGGTGTTGAGAGAAAGACCGGTCAGCGGCGAGAACGGGTTCAGCGTCGGGTCCAGCGCGGTGAGGCGGCTCTGGACGGCCGTGAGGTCGACACCCCGATCGGTCTCCGTCTTGTTGATCGCGTGGTCGTAGTTTCCGGTCAGCGACAGCCGCAGATCCTCGGTGTCGCGGTTCAGGGTGAAGCCCAGGTGGCCCGACAGATTGCGCGAGGTCTGGCCCAGGGCGTCTCGGTCGCCCAGATAGCGGAAGAGCGCCACGTCCTGGCCGAACGGCGAATAAGGGTCGGCGGCCGGGATGATCAGGCGCGCGCGGGCCGGGCCCAGCAGCGAGTCGCTCTGCGACGCTGTCGCGCCCAGGTTCAGCGTCGCCGAGACGTTGTCGAGGATGTAGCGGTTGGTGACGCTGTTGATCGACACCTGCCGGCTGCGGGGCAGCAGGGTGCGGTAGTCGGTGATGTCGCTGGCGTTGGCCTGGTTCGCGCTCGGCAGGAAGGCGGAAAGGCCGGGCGCGCCGCTGGCCGCCGAGGCCGGGACGCCCGCGACCGTCACCGGCGCGCCGGCCAGGGCGCTGAGCGCGGTCAGGTCGCCGCCGAGCGGGGCGATGTTGCCGGTGAAGTCGTAGAGGCCGCTGTTGGTGCGGCTGACCAGGTCGCGGTCGCTTTCCAGCAGCTGGTCGCTGTTCTGGACCTTGATCGCCAGGTTGCTGCGGCCCTGACGGTTCAGGCGCAGCTGGCTCCAGTTCAACTGCTCGCTTGTCTGGCCGCCCTCCATGGGGCCACCGACCGAGGCGTCCACGGTCCGGGCGCGGAAGCGCTGGCGCAGCACGATGTTCACGACCTTCTGGTCGGCCGAGTAGCCGTACTTCAGGGCCACTTCCTCGGGCAGGATCTCGACCCGCTGGATGGCCTCGGTCGGGATGTCGCGGATCTCGCCCTGGCCCGAGATGCGCCGGCCGTTCAACAGCACCACGGGATCGCCGCCCAGGCCGCTGGTGGTCTGGGGCGTCAATTCGGTGAGCAGGTCGTCGATCGACGAGACGCCGAACGAGCGGACGTCGGCGGCGCTGAAGGTCTCTTCCGGCGGGATGTCGCCCAGCACCGCGCCGAACGGCTTGCCGCTGGCCGTGATGGTGACGGCCTCGACCTCGGTGTCGAGGTCCTCGGGCGTCACGGGCTTGGGAGCGGCTGGCGGGGTCGCCGGCTTGGTGGCGGCCTTCGTCGCGGGCTGGGGCGTGACCTGCGCGGGGGCTTGAGGCGCCGTCGGGACGGTCGGCCTGGTCTCCTGCGCATGGGCGGCGCCGGTCGCGACGCAGCCGAGAACACCGACCAAGGCCAGTTTGCGGCTCACCAAAGAGCTTCTCCGATTTCGAAATGTCCCAAGGGCGCTGTTGCCCGCGCGTTGTAACGCGGAGATTTCACAATTTGCCCAGTTCGCAACATCGGTGGCGCGCGTGGCCTAACGCACCGAGGTCCACGGACGACTCAGCAGCACCGCGCAGTTGATCAGCCCGACCAGGGAGTAGGTCTGCGGATAGTTACCCCACAGCTCCCCGTCGGCGAAGCCGATGTCCTCGGACAGCAGGCCCGCGCCGGTGCGGCGCGACAGCATGTCCTCGAACAGCTCGCGGGCTTCCTCGGTGCGGCCCGACAGGTGCAAGGCCTCGATCAGCCAGAAGGTGCAGATGTTGAACGCCGTCTGCGGCGAGCCGAAGTCGTCGGGAATGGCGTAGCGCAGCAGGTACGCGCCGCGCCGCAGGCCATCCTCGATCGCCTTGAGGGTGGCGACGTTGCGCGGATCGTCGGGCTTGTGGAAGCGCAGGTCGACCAGCTGCAGCAGGGACGCGTCCAGCTCGTCACCCTCGAAGGTGGCGGCGAAGCGGCCCAGCTCCGCGTTCCAGGCGCGGTCCTCGATGACCTTGCGGACCTGGGCGGCGCGACCGTTCCACAGCGCGGCCTTGTCGGTCAGGCCCAGCTTCTCGGCGGCGTTGCCCAGGCGGTCGCAGGCCGCCCAGCACATGGCCGAGGAATAGGTGTGGACATTGGCGCGGCCGCGGAACTCCCACAGGCTGGCGTCGGGCTGGTCGTGCAGCTGGAAGGCCCGCTCGCCCACCGGCTCCAGAGCCTCGAAGTCCTCGACCGTGGCCGGACGCAGCAGGCGCTCGTCGAAGAAGGCCTGCACCGTCGACAGGATGATCTGGCCGTAGACGTCGTTCTGGATGTGCTCGAACGCCTGGTTGCCGACCCGCACCGGCCCCATGCCGCGATAGCCAGGCAGGTCGGGGGCGAAGCGCTCGGTCAGCACCTCCTCGAAGCCCACCCCGAACAGCGGCTGGATGTGACCGCCGCCGGCCCGATCGACGATGTTGCGCAGATAGCCCAGATAGTTCTCCAGGATGTCGACCGCGCCCAGCCGGTTCAGGGCCTGGACCACGTAATAGGCGTCGCGCAGCCAGCAGTAGCGGTAGTCCCAGTTGCGGCCGCTGTCGGCGTGCTCGGGGATCGAGGTGGTCAAGGCCGCGACGATGGCCCCGGTCTCCTCGTGCATGCACAGCTTCAGAGTGATGGCCGCGCGGATCACCGCCGTCTGATAGTCCAGCGGCACGGCCAGGCCGCGCACCCAGTGCTTCCAGTAGCCTTCCGTCTCGCGCAGCATCCGCTCGCAGGTGGCGCCGATATTGGCGTCGAAGCCCTCGTCCGCGCCCAGGAACATGGCGATCGGCCGCTCCAGCCGAAACGGGCGCTCCTCCAGGATGTGCGAGACCGGCGCGTCTGTGGAGAGGCGCAGGGTCATGTCCGAGCACAGGTAGCGGATGTGGTTCGAGCCCGAGGTGTGCTCGGCGACCTTGGCCCCCCAGCCGGCCGTGGGGCGCAGGCGCAGGGTCACACGCGCCACCCCGGTGATCGGCCGGATCAGGCGGATGAAGGCGGTGGGCCGGAAGGTGCGGCCGAACTGCAGGTAGCGTGGGGCGAAGTCGATGATCTCGATCCGGGCGCCGTCCTCGTCGGCGATCTCGGTGCGCAGGATCGGCGTGTTGCGGATGTAGCCCTGGCGCACCTCGGCGCGGCGGTCTACCTGGACCTCCCAAAGGCCCTTGGCCGCGTCGCCCTGGGGATCGGCGTCGTCCAGCAGGGCGCTGAACACCGGATCGGAATCGACGCGCGGCGCGCAGCCCCAGACGAACCGGCCTTCGGTGTCGATCAGGGCGCTGACCGCGCAATTGCCGATCGGGAACAGATCGAGCGTTTTCTTGTGCAAGCTTTCACCCATGGAGATGCGGCGTGCGAGCGCTGGAGCGCGCTCCTCGTTTTGAGTGAAACCGACACTGTGGCTCGCGGGTTCCTGTTCTTGAAAAACGTCTTCGCGAGGCGAGGGTAGGGCTCGCCCCTTCCGTTGTCCGCGTTGACGCGAGCGGCCTCAACGGCCATCTGGAATCCTTGACGCGGCCGGCGCCGCGCGTGTGTGGCGGGCTTTTCGACGGTGATGCGAGTTACGAGACCCTGCGGCGTCCTGGCGGCGGCGATCAGCCTTCTGTCCCTGGTTCCCGCGCAGGCCCAGTCGCAGCGTCCGCCCGTGGCCGCCAAAACCACCCCGCAACAGGCGGTCCCCGTCGTGCCGGCGGCGCCCGCGCCCGTTCAGCCGGACCTTTCCGCCGTCCAACTGCGCGCCGACCAGACCGAGCTTCTGCGCCGCGTGCTGGGCGAGGCCTCGACCCACGGCTTCGACACCAAGACCTTCGCGCCGGAAAAGGCGACCACGCAGGCTCAGCTGATCAGCCTGACCCTGGCCTACGCCAAGGCCGTGCACAGCGGCCGCCTGCCCGTCAGTGCGTTCATGACCGAATGGGGCCTGCGCCCCGCGCCCTACGATCCGGCGGTCGACTTCGTCGCCGCCGTCCAGCAGGACCGTCTGGCCGCCTGGCTGGACAGCCTGCCGCCGCCCTATACCGGTTACCAGACCCTGCGCACGGGCCTGGCGACCTACCGCGCCATCGCCGCCAAGGGTGGTTGGAAGCCGCTGGTCCCGACAGGGGAGGCTCCGAAGGAGGGCGAGACGGGCCCCCGCATCGCGGCGCTGGCCGCGCGCCTGGCGGCCGAGGATCCGACGGTCGTTGTCGGCTCCGCGCCGGTCTTCGACGCGACCCTTATCCAGGCCGTGCAGCGGGCCCAGAAGCGCTTTGGCCTCAATCCGGACGGCGTCGTCGGCCGGGGGACGCTCGAGGCGCTGAACACGCCCGTCGAGCAGCGCATCGACCAGATCGTCGCCAACATGGAGCGCTGGCGCTGGCTGCCCCAGACCCTGCCGGCCGAGCGGATCCAGGTGAACGTGGCCGCGGCCATCCTGTCGGTATTCCATCAGGATACCCCGACCCTGACCATGCGCGCGGTCACAGGTCGTCCCGGCGACGAGACGCCGATGCTGTCGTCTATGATCCATTCGATCGTGCTGAACCCGCCGTGGAACGTGCCGTCCTCGATCGCCACCAAGGAGCTGTGGCCCAAGGAGAAGGCCAGCCCGGGCTATCTGAGCCGCAACGACTTCATCGTCATCCCGACCGGCGACGGCGGCTCGCGTCTTCAGCAGAAGGCCGGCCCCAAGGCGGCCCTGGGGCAGGTGAAGTTCGACTTCAACAATCCCTATGGCGTCTATCTGCACGACACGCCCAGCCGCTCGAAGTTCGACAGCTTCAGCCGGCTGGCCAGCCACGGCTGCGTGCGGCTGCAAAAGCCGATCGAGCTGGCCAAGGCGCTGATGGAGGGTGATCCGACCTGGACGCCCGAAAAGATCGACGAAACCCTGGCCTCGGGCGACACCGTGCGGGCCAAGCTGCCCCAGCAGATCGCGGTCTTCTTGCTGTATTGGACGGCCTATGTGACCCCAGACGGGCAGGTCAACTTCCGCCAGGATCCGTATGGCTGGGATCGTGAGCTCGTGCAGCGGATTGCCGCACTTTGACCCGGCTCAGCTTGCTTTCTTAACGTCTATGGGGTGTCCTGCCGCCACTTCAGTGTCGGGTAAGGCGTACTCATGCATCGACGTAAGCTGCTTCAGTGGGGGCTGAGCGCTGTTGGGGCCGGACTTGTTCCGCTGGCCGCCGCACGCGCCGACGATGACATCATCGGCGCTATTCTGCAGGGAAAACATCCGAACGCGCCGGTGGTTCCCGCCGCGCCGCCGGTCGGTCTGAGACCGACTCCAGTCGAGACCTTCGCCGCCCAGCCGGCGGTCGAGCCGAAGTGGGTCAAGCTGCGCAACATCCACACGGACGAGAAGCTGGAAGCCGTCTACTGGGAGAACGGCGAGTACGTTCCCGACGCGGTCACGGCCCTGAACCACGTGCTGCGCGACTATCGCAACGACGAGGTCCACCCGATCGACCCAGGCCTCTACGACATCCTGGGCAAGATCGCCGAGAAGACCCAGACCAAGGCGCACTTCCAGGTGATCTCCGGCTATCGTTCGCCCGCGACCAACCGGATGCTGTCCGAACGCAGCGGCGAGGTCGCCCGGCACAGCCTGCACATGGACGGCAAGGCCATGGACATCTACTTGGAAGACATCTCCCTGCAGGAGATCCGGGCCGAGGCTCTGGGGCTGCAGCTGGGCGGCGTCGGCTACTATCCCAAGAGCCGCTTCGTCCATGTCGACGTCGGTCGCGTCCGCGCGTGGTCCGGGACCTGACCTTTTCCGTTGGCGCGCGTAACCAAGCGCCCGTCGCGACGTTTAGACCCTGAGAGCCGGCGCGATCGGTCTTCGCGTCGCAGGGAGGTTGGTCATATGAGCGAGCGTCGTCGAAATCCGTTCGGCTGGATCGTGCTGGGCTTCGTCGTCGGCGTGCTGTCGGCGTTCGGCGCCATGGCGTTCCTCACCCCCAGCCAGGACGAGTACGAAAGCCATCCGATCGCGATCGCGACCGCCGCCGATGACGCGGCGATCGAGGCCATGGACGCCGCGCCGGCCGCCCCTCGGCCCGCCCCGCGCAAGATCGAGATCTCCGCGCCGGCGCCCGCCGATCCCGTGGCCGCGCCCAAGCCCGAACCGGCCGTGGCGACGTCCAAGGACCTGGATCCCCAGGTCGCCGACGACGCGGCCGCGGCGGGGATGACCTCGCGGGCGCAGTAAAGTCTTCCCTTCTCCCGCAAGGGGAGAAGGAGAGGGCGCGAGCATCCATCCACAGCCTGCTGCCACCAAGCTGGCGGCAGGGCGGGCGCAGTTTCCTTGGAGGTTCAAGGAGCTGCGTATTGACGATCAAGGGAAGCTGTTGCTGCGGCGGCGTGCGGTTCGAGCTGTTCGAGCCGCCGCTGATGATGGGAACCTGCCACTGCTCGCGCTGCCGCAAGGCCGGATCCGGCGTCTACGCCTATGTCCGGGCCGAGGCGTTTCACTGGCTGGCGGGCAGGGACCTCGTGGTTCGCTACCAGCCCAGGCCGCCCATGCGGTTCAACCGCAGCTTCTGCCGACGCTGCGGCACGTCGCTGGGCGATCCGGACAGCGGCCGCATCCTGGCCATCGCTGCCAGCTGCCTGGACGATGACCCTGGCGTCCGCGTGGCCTTCGAGGAGTACGGGCCCGACGCGCCGCCCTGGGAGAAACCGGCATAGAAAAAGGCGGTGGTCGAGACCACCGCCTTCTCCGAACTCAAAGCGCGGAAGGGTCTCTTATTCCTTCGGCGCGGGCATGGCCGGCAGGGCGCCCGCCTTGCCCTTCATCGCCTGGTGCTGGGCCGGGGGCAGCGGGATCAGGCCGCGGCCTTGCAGGTAGCCGCCACGACCCGTCGCGGCGTCCGAGACGAACTCGGTGACGAATTCCTTCAGGCCCGGCGTCACGCCGACCTGGGACTTCTTCACGTAGATGTACAGCGAGCGCGACAGCGGATACTGGCCGCTGGCGATGGTCGCCGGGGTCGGCTTCACGCCGTTGACCGAGGCGCCCTTGATGCGCGAGGCGTTCTCTTCCAGGAACGAGAAGCCGAACACGCCCAGGGCGTTCGGGGTCTTCTCGATCGTGCCGACGATGGCGTTGTCGTTCTCGCCGGCGTCGACCCAGCCGCCGTCGGTGCGCATCGGCGAGACGGTGGCCTTGAACTTCTTCTCGTCGTCGGCCTTCAGCTTGGCCAGGGTCGGCAGCTTGGCGGCGCCGCCTTCCATGGCCAGTTCGACGAAGGCGTCACGGGTGCCCGAGGTGGGCGGCGGGCCGTAGGCCAGGATGCGGGCCTTGGGCAGGCCTTGGCCGACCTCGTTCCAGTTCTTGTAGGGTTGCTTGACGATCTGGCCGCCGCGCAGGCTCTGGTCGGCCAGGCCCAGGTACAGCTGCTCGAGCTTGAAGTTGAAGTCCGGGCCCTGCTTGTCGACCGCCACGACGATGCCGTCGAAGCCGATCTTGAGCTCGACGATGTCCTTCACGCCGGCCTTCTGGCAGGCCTGGAATTCGGACTTCTTCATCGGGCGCGAGGCGTTGGCGATGTCGGGGAACTTCTCGCCCGTGCCGCCGCAGAACATCTTGATGCCGCCGCCCGTGCCCAGGCTTTCCACCTTCGGCGACTTCTTGCCGGTCTTCTTCGAGAAGTTCTCGGCGACGCGGGTCGAGAAGGGGAACACGGTCGAGGAGCCAGCGGCCCAGACATAGTCGCGGGCCGCGTGAGCCTGGTCGGCGACGGCGAGCAAGGCGACGGTGGCGACCGCGCCGATGAGCTTGTTCATGTCGTCAAAATCCTGTGTCGTCCGGTGACGGGGGCAACATGCCGGACCGATGCCCGGGCTTTTGTCACAGATCGAAGACAGTTTTACGACAGCATCCGTGGGCGGATGAATGTCGGTTAGGCGACGGTCAGAGCCTTTTCGATCGGCCGCGCCAGGACCACGCCCTTCGGACCGTCGACGATCGGGCGATTGACCAGGATCGGATGCGCGACCATCGCCGCCAGGATCGCCCCCTCGGTGGCGTCCGGCTTCAGCAGGCCCAGGTCCTCGGCGGGCGTGCCGCGCTCGCGAAGCAGGCCCCTCAGGTCGGTGTCGGAGCGCTTGACCAGGTCCAGCAACTGCTCGCGGGTCCATCCGGTCTTCAGGTACTCGACCACCACCGGGTTCAGCCCCGCCTCCTGCAGCAGGGCGACCGTCTTGGCCGAGGTGGTGCATTTGGGGTTGTGATAGACGGTGACGGCCATGGCGGAGCTCCTGGACAGGCGGCCGGTTTAGGCGGGCCCGCGCCGGGCGTCGATGCGTCCCGCCGAAAAATCTTCGTCTCGATGGTGTGCGTGACGGGGCGATGTGCGTCATGACTGTCGAGAGCAGTCATGAGGAAAGCCGTGGGGCAGCAGAAGCCACACGATCTGCGAGGTCTGGATCGGCGCTACAGGCCAGCGCTGATGGCCTTCTTCATGCGCCGGGCGGCCAGCCACGGCGACGCCGAGGACATGACCCAGGAGCTGTTCGCCAAGCTGGCGCGGGTCGAGGACCCGGGCATGGCCAACGCCGACGCCTACATCTTTCAGATGGCCGCCAACCTGTTGCGCGATCGCCAGCGGCGTGAGCGGGTGCGGGCCAATTACCGCGCCACGCTGGCGGCCGGCGATCCCGTCGACCTGGAGCCGCTGGATCCGGCCCGCATCCTGCAGGCGCGCGAAGATCTGGGCGAGGTGTCGCGGATTCTGCGCGAACTGCCCGAGCGCACGCGGGCGATCTTCCTGCTCTATCGCCTGGAAGGCATGAAGCAGGCCGAGCTCGCCACGCTGTACGGCATGACGACCAGCGGCGTGCAAAAACACATCCTCAAGGCCATGGGCCACCTGACGCGACGCCTGAGGGCGAGCCCATGAGCGACCCAATGGACGAGATGTTCGACAACAAGCTGGATCTCGCCGCGGACGCCGCCGCCGAATGGTGCGTGCGCCTGTCGGAGGGAGATCTGTCGCCCGCCGAGCAGCAGGCCCTGGACGCCTGGTTCGCCGCCGATCCGGTCCATCGCGAACTGCTGGACGACGCCGTCGCCGCCTGGCGGGCGGTGGACCAGCAAGCGTCGCTGCCCGGCATGATTGCCTTGCGCGGCGAGGCGCTGAACGACCTGCGCCGCGCTCAGCACCGACAATGGAGCCGCAAGCCCGGCCGTCGCCTGGCCGTCTGGAGCGCCGCCGCGGCGGTGGTCGCGGCCGTGGCCCTGGGCGGTGTCCTGACCTGGCGTGCCAGCCTGCCGGACGTCTATCGCACCACCGAGGGCGAGCGGCGGATCGTCGAGTTGGCCGACGGCTCGCGCGCCTCGCTGGACGCCGACACCGTGCTGAAGGTCCGCTACGACGGCGACCGGCGGCGGCTGTGGCTGGAGCAGGGGCGCGCCAAGTTCGCCGTGGCAAAGGATCCGCTACGGCCGTTCTCTGTCGCGGCCGGGGGCAAGCTGGTGGTGGCCACCGGCACGACCTTCAGTGTCGAGCGCGTCGCCGACCAGATGCGGGTCGTGCTGTACGAGGGCCATGTCGCCGTGCTGGACGGGGAGGGCGCCAAGGGGCGTCCGCCGCCGCTGCTGCGCGTGAACGGCGCGCCGACCGAGAAGGCGCTGACGCCCGATCACGAGCTGGTCGCCCAGATCCATTCCGAGGCGGCCTCGGTCGCCCCCACCGATTCCGCCCGCGCCGGCGCCTGGGAGACCGGGCAGCTGGTGTTCCAGGACGAGCCCATGAGCCTGGCCGTCGAGCGGGTCAACCGCTACGCCCGCGACAAGCTGCGGATCGGCGATCCGACGGTGGCCAATCTGCGGATCAGCGGCGTCTTCACATCGGGCGACACCCGCGCCTTCATCGACGGCGTCACGGCGGTGTTGCCCGTCCGCGCCGTCAGCGGGCAGGGCGGCGAGACCGTCCTGCGCGCGTTCCAGCGCCAGCCAAAAAACTTGACCGACGGTGGTGTGTCCTCGGGAGAGTGAGGCGTCTCACTTACCGAAAAGCGCCGAGACGACAGAACAAGCGGCGCGAGGGAGGGACGTATGAGCAAGTCTTCCAAGCAACCCTGGCTGCTGGGCGCCTCGGCGGCCGTGCTGGTGGCTCTGGCCGCGCCGGGCGTTGTCCAGGCGCAGGCGCGCGGCGAGCAGAGCTTCGATATTCCGGCCCAGGACCTGGCCGGCGCCCTGCGCGCCTTCGGCCAGGCCTCGGGCAGGCAACTGGCCTTTGACGAGAGTCTGGCGCGAGGTAAGCGCGCGCCGCGGCTGAAGGGCGCGTTCACGGCGGACGAGGGTCTCTCGCGCCTGCTGGCCGGTTCGAACCTGATGGTCCAGCCCACCGCCAGCGGCGTCTACGCCATCCGCGAGCGCCCTCTGCTGGTCAGCGCCAGCGCCGCCGGCCAGGCCGCCGCGCCCGCCACGGCCGTAGAGCAAAGTCGTCCGGAAGAACCCGCGCAGGTCGAGGAAGTGATCGTCGTCGGCACCCCCGGCGGCGCGGGCATCGACAAGCTGTCGGCCAGCTTCGCGGTCACCACCGTCAACGCACAGGACATCCTGAAGGCCTCGCCCAAGAGCAGCGCCGAGCTGCTGAGCCTGGTCCCCGGCGTCTGGGTCGAGACCTCGGGCGGGGTGGCCGGCGCCAACGTCTTCGTGCGCGGCTTTCCAGCCACCGGCGACGCCGAGTTCCTGACCATCCAGCTGCAGGGCTCGCCGATCTATCCGCCCTCGACCCTGTCGTTCCTGGAGAACTCGTCGATCTTCCGCGTCGACGAGACGATCTCGCGGATGGAGGCCCTGCGCGGCGGGCCCAACCCGATCTTCTCGAACGGCCAGCCGGGCCTGACGACCAACTTCATGCTCAAGGAGGGCGGCGAGGAGACCAAGGGCCTGGTCAAGGCCACCACCTCCGACTACGGCCTGCGCCGGGTCGACGGCGTGGTCAGCGGCAAGCTGGCCGACGACCTCTTCTTCATGGCTGGCGGCTACGTGACCCGCTCGCCCGGGATCCGCGACACCCAGTTCGACAGCGAGAAGGGCCAGCAGTTCACGGTTAACCTGACCAAGCGGCTGGAGCGCGGCAAGGTCAACTTCTACGCCCGCTTCACCGACGACCACGGGGCCTGGTACCTGCCGTTCGCGATCAATGTGCCGGGCGTCGACAAGGGCGAGTACACCCAGCTGGGCGAGCTGTCGCGCCAGCAGACCCTGCAGGTCAACGCCGATGGCCGCACTCGCGACTTCGACCTGGCCCATGGTCGGGGCTGGAAGGGTTATGTGGCGGGCGGCAGCTTCGAGCACGAGTTCGGCGACGGTTGGACGGTGCGCGACCGCTTCAGCTTCACCAAGGGCGACGCCGACACCTACGGCCTGGTGCCCGACGGCGGCGCGGTGACGGCCAGCTCGGTCGCCTCGGTGATCGGCGGGCCGGTCCGCACGCGCGGCGGGACGACCCTGGGCAGCGGCGACTACGTCCAGAACTGGGGCGCGTGGATCGTCGAGAAGGACATCGAGGCCTTCGTCAACGACTTCAGCGTCAACAAGACGATCGGCGGCCACTCGATCTCGGCCGGCTATTACGCCTCCAGCTTCTCGTCGGACGACTTCTGGACCATCGGCAACTTCAAGCCCATGCAGGTCAAGGCCAACGGCGACTACCTGGCGGCCAATGTCAGCTGCGCCAACCTGGCGACGGCGGGCAGCGGCTCGGGCTGCTGGGCCTACGGCTTGACCTCGAACGGCGACGGCAAGGTCAACGCCTTCTACCTGGCCGACTCCTGGCAGATCATCGAGCCGCTGCGCCTGGACGTCGGCGTGCGCCGCGAGAAGTTCGAGACCGACTACGTGGTCGACGACGGCAATGGCTATCCGGACGGCCTTGCGCTGAGGACGACCGACTACAGTCAGTCAAAGACCTCGTACACGGTCGGCCTGAACTATGACCTGAACGAGATGTCCGGCGTGTTCGCCCGCTATTCCAAGGGCTTCAAGTTCCCCAGCTTCGACAACTTCCGCGAAAACCTGACCGACACCCTCAGCGTCAAGCAGTACGAGCTGGGCTACAAACTGCGCTCGGGGCCGTTCGAGCTGTACGCCACCGGCTTCGCCAACAGCTTCGACGGGGCCAAGTTCGCCGACGTCGGCGGCACGCTGGAGACCAATTCCAACAAGGCGCGCGGCATCGAGCTGGACGGCCGCTGGCGCTCGGACTTCGGCTTGTCGCTGTCCCTGAACGGCACGCTGCAGAAGACCGAGATCAAGACGTCCTCGATCGCGGCCAACAAGGGCAACAGCGCCCAGCGCCAGCCCAACTGGCAGATCCGCTTCACGCCCAGCTACGACGTGCGGCTGGGCCAGGTGGCGACCACCCTCTATGGCACGGTCAGCGCCGTCGACGATCGCTGGGGCGACAACGCCAACACCCAGAAACTCAACGGCTACACCAAGGTGGATCTGGGGGCGATCTTCAACGTCGGCGACTTCAGCGTCCAGGTCGCGGCCGACAATCTGACGAACAGCCATGGGCTGACCGAGGGGGATCCGCGTTCCACCAGCGGCGCCAACGCTCGCCCGATCCTGGGCCGGTCAGTGCGGTTGTCGGTGGGTTACAACTTTTAGTATATAGCTCAATATTCCGATCTCCCCGGCGCCACGGTCACGCTTCGCGCGTAAACGTTGGCCGGGGAGACGGTTGATGAAGCTTGGTTGAGTTTGAGGTGTCCCATGGTCCGCCTGTTCGCCGCGACGCTCGCCGCCCTGACCCTGGCTTCGGCCGCTCGGGCGGAGGACGCGGCGAAGGTCCCGACGCCGGCGGACACCTATCAGGAGCTGTTCCACCAGGTTCAGACCCGGCGGATCTTCCCGGACGGCAAGACCTTCGTCGACGCGGTTCCCCGACGCGCGCCGGCCAAGATCATGGCCGACTACCGCGCCCACGCCCGGTTCAGCGACGCCGAACTGAAGCGCTTCGTGCGCGCCAACTTCATCGTGCCGCAGGCGGGCGCGGCGCCGAAGCCGACAGCCAAGCGTACGGCGCTCAAGGCTCACATCGCCGGCCTGTGGCCGCACCTGACCCGGCCGCCCGTAAAGCCCGTGGCCGGCGGTTCGGCCCTGGCCATGGCCAAGCCCTTCGTCGTGCCCGGCGGGCGCTTCCGCGAAATCTACTATTGGGACAGCTACTTCACGATGCTGGGCCTGAAGGCCGACGGACGCGACGATCTCGTGGACAACATGATCGACGATTTCGGCGGCCTGATCGAGACCTACGGCCATATCCCCAACGGCGCCCGTACCTACTATCTCAGCCGCTCGCAGCCGCCGTTCTTTTACGCCATGGTCGGTCTGTCCGCCGCCACCGATCCCAAGACGATCAAGGCGCGGGTCGACCTCATGCGCCGCGAGCACGCCTTCTGGATGGACGGGAGCGACGACCTCAAGCCGGGCGAGGCTCATCGCCGCGTGGTGGCCATGGCCGACGGCGGCGTGCTGAACCGCTATTGGGACGACCGCGCCACGCCGCGCGACGAGTCGTATCGCGAAGACCTCGAGACGGCGGCCAAGAGCCAGCGGTCGCCGGCCGAGGTGTTCCGCGACCTGCGGGCCGGGGCCGAGAGCGGCTGGGACTTCTCGTCGCGCTGGATGGCCGACGGGCGGAGCCTGGCCACGATCCAGACCACCTCGATCGTCCCCGTGGACCTCAACAGCCTGATGTTCGGCCTGGAAAAGGCGATTTCGGCCGGCTGCGCCCAGCTGGCCGACGCCGACTGCGTGCGCGAGTTCGAAGGCCGGGCCACCGCGCGGGCCGAGGCGATCGACTTCTATCTCTGGGACGCGGCCAAGGGCGCCTATCTGGACTACCAGTGGACGACGGGGCAGCGCCTGGACCATCTCAGCGCGGCGACCTTCTATCCATTGTTCGTCGGCGCGACCGACGAGCACAAGGCCCATGTCGTGGCCCAGAAGGCCTGGGACGAACTGCTGGCCCCCGGCGGCCTGCGCACCACCACGGTCCGCACCGGCCAGCAGTGGGACACGCCCAACGGCTGGGCGCCCTTGCAGTGGGTGGCCGTGTCGGGCCTGCGCCGCTATGGCGAGGACGCCCTGGCGGCCGAGATCGCCAAGCGTTGGCTGGCCACGGTGACGCGTGAATACAAGGCCAGCGGCAAGATGCTTGAGAAATACGACGTCGAGGAAGCAAAGGCCGGCGGAGGCGGGGAGTATCCCACCCAGGACGGCTTCGGCTGGACCAACGGCGTCACGCGGGCGCTGATGGAGATGAAGTAGGAACGCCCCTCACATGTCATCCCGGAAGCCTCGAAGAGGCTATCCGGGGCCCAGGGGCCAAGCGCAGTGCGGCCGCCCCTGGGTCCCGGCTCTCCGCTGCGCTACGGCCGGGATGACACGTGATTTGGACGCCTAGAACTCGAAGCTGAGCGTGCCGAACACCTGGCGCGGGGCCGAGGCGTGGAACACCAGGATGCTCCCGGTGGCGTCGTCCGGCGCGAAGACGCTGCTGTCGAAGTTCGAGGCGTAGCGCTTGTTGGTCAGGTTGGTGACGTTCAGCGACGCCTTGGCGCCCTTCATGAAGCTGGCGCTGTCAAAGCGGTAGGCCAGGCCCAGGTCGAACAGGGTGACGCCGGCGAAGCTCTGGTCGTTGGTGTAGGTGTAGTAGCGGCGGCCCGTATACTTGCCCTGCAGCGAGGCAGAGAAGCCGCCCTGTTTCAGGGTCAGCACGCTGGCGAACATCTGCTTGGGCGTGTCGACCTGCTGCTTGCCCTTGGTCTGCTTGATCACGCAGGTGGTCGTGCACCAGTTCAGGTCTTCATCGTAGGTCGACTTGTTGTACGAGGCCGAATTGTACCAGTTCAGCCACGACAGCGGCTTCCACAGCACGCCGATCTCGGCGCCCTTGCTGGTGACGCTGCCGGCGTTGTGGAAGGAGTTGCCGCAGCCGGGGTTCTGCTGCTGGTTGGTCGGGCAGGGGTTGTACTGCAGCAGGCGGTTGTTGAAGTCGACCTCGTAGGCCGAGACCGACAGCTGCACCTTGTCGCCGACATAGCGGTAGCCGGCGTCGAAGCTCTTGGAGGTCTCGGGCTTCAGGTATCGGCCTTGGGCGTCCCAGACGGCCTGCGACACCGATTGCGGGCCCAGTTTGAAGCCGCCCTGGAACATGGCCATGTTCTCGGCGTAGCTGGCGAACACCTCGTGGCCCTGGGCGATCCGCCAGCGCACGCCGGCTTCCGGCAGGAAGCTGTCCGAGGCCTTCAGCGAGCCGGTGGCGAACTGGGTGGACGCCGCCGCGGCGGCCTTGGCGATGCCGGGCAGGGCGCGGGCGTTCGACTTGGCGTTGGTGCTCTTGAAGCCGAAGTCGATGCTCAGCGCATCGTTCAGCAGGGTGATGGTGTCCTGCACGTAGAACTGCTGGGTGTTCCAGTCGGTCTTTTGCACCCACTGGGCGGTGTTCGGCTGGCCGTCCAGATATTGGGCCAGGCTGAAGGGGCCGGTGACGTTGGTCCAGATGTAGCGCGCGGCGCTGCTGGTGTTCTGCTCCAGCCACAGGCCGGCCTGGATGTGGTTGAAGCCCACGGTCCAGGCGACGCTGGCGACCACGCCGTCGCGCTCGATCGTGTAGCGGGTGTCGCGGATCTGGACGGGCAGGTCGTCCGAGGTGTCGGTCGTGCCCTGGTTCGACAGGCCGGTGATGAAGTTGTTGCCCGCGCCCTTGTCGGTGTGGCGATAGACCTGCAGGTGGGTCTTCAACGTCGACGTCACGTCGAAATCGCCGGCGATGTAGAACAGGTCGTCGTTACGCAGGATCTGGCCGTTGGTGAAGGTGACGTCGGCCAGCTTCTCGGGCGCGGTCGAGGTCACGCACTTGGAGGCCAGCGACGCCACCGAGCAGGCCGCGCGGCTGACATAGGCGTCCCAATTCGGCGCGTAGCCGCCCCAGTCCCAGCCCAGGCGGTTCAGCATGTCCTTGGACAGATAGGCGTCATCGGCCTGGTTGGTGCGCGACAGATCGACGAAGGCGGTCAGCTGGCCGCGCTCGCCCTTGTAGGTGACCTTGCCGTTGAACTGCTTGCCGGTCGACTTGTTGTAGGCCGGCTGGTTCACGAACAGGTCCTGTTGGGCGTAGTGGCCCGACAGATAGGCCGACCAGCCGTTGTGCTCGCCGGTGTCGAAACGCAGGAACGTGCGGTAGGTGTCCTCGCTGCCGAAGCTTTGGCTGACCGACAGGCCCATGTCCTTCTTCGGGTCGCTGGACACATAGATCAGCGCGCCGCCCAGGTTGCTGGTCGAGGGGATGCCCAGGCCCGCGATGCCGGTCGCCAGGTCGGCGCGGCCCAGGTTCTCGGAGATCAGCGCGCGGCTGATCGTCAGGCCGTTGTAGTTGTTGTAGGCGCCGTCACCCAGCGGCATGCCGTCCAGGCTGTAGCCCAGGTGGGTGGTGTTGAAGCCGCGCACCTGCAGCGACAGCGACTGTTCGTTGACGCCCAGGGCGTCGATCGACTGGGCGCTGACGCCCGGTAGGAAGTTCAGGGCCTTCTGCACGCTGGTCCCCGGCGGCAGGGTTTCCAGGCTGGACGGGACGAGGGTCGAGACCGACCGGGTCTGGCCGCTGCCGACGATGACGACGGCGTCCAGTTCGGTGTTGTCGGCCGGCGCCGGCGCGTCGGCGGCCTGGGCTTGGCCGGCGAGCATGAGGCAGGCGGCGATGGCCACCGCGCTGGCGGATCTGAGCAGCATGCGGATATCCCCCGATATCGAGCGCCTCGCAGATTCGCGTCAGGGCGCCGTTCGTTTGTGAGCGCCGCGTCTATTCCACATGTCGATGACAGTTCCGCTTCATTCACATGACGCTGAATGTCACGAAACCTACGCAGTCCCTCCCTATGAGCCGCGAAGTCCAAGGAACACTCAGCATCCTTCAAGGAGCCTACATGCCGCGCCGTCGCCTCGCCGGAATCGTCGCGGGTCTCGCCGCCCTGGCCCTGGCGGCCGGAGCTTCCGCCCAGAGCGCGACCTACACGACGCCGCACTGGGACAAGACGCCGGGCGATGTCACGGTCCAGTTTGGCGGCAAGACCTATGTCAACCACGGCCTGGTCGCCGTGGGCTGGGTGCCGGCGGCGACGCGCGACTTCGCGGGCGAGACCCTGGGCTCGTTCTCGAGCATGGCGCTGTCGGACTGGAAGCGGAACGCCGATGGCTCATACGCCGGGACCCTGCGCACCCTGCCGGACCGCGGGCCCAACAATGTCGGGCCGTTCAAGAGCACGACCGACTACGCCAACCGCGTCCACCAGCACGCCATCCGGCTGGTTCCCGGCAAGGGCCTGACGATCACCCCGACCGGCGGCTTCCTGCTGAAGGACCAGACCGGCCAGCCGTTCACCGGCATGGACCCGGGCGCGAACGTCGTCGAGCGCGGCGGGGTCCGCTATCCGTCGCCCGTGAGCGGCGAGGGGGCGGGCAAGCTCAGCCTGGACAGCGAGGCGATCGCCTATCTTTCTGACGGGCGCTTCTATGTCTCGGACGAGTACGCGGCGGGGATCTACCTGTTCGACCGGATGGGCAAGCTGACGGGCGCGATCCAGACCGTTCCGGCATTGCTGCCGATGAAGAAGGGCGTCCTGAACTTCGGGGCCGAGAAGGCGCCGGACCAGGGCCGCCGCAACAACCAGGGCCTGGAGGCGCTGACCATCAGCCCGGACGGCAAACGCCTGATCGCCGTGCTGCAGAGCGCGACCATGCAGGACCAGGGCGCCAGCGCCGCCACCCGCAACAACACCCGCGTGCTGGTCTATGACATCAGCCAAACCAAGCTGCCCAAGGCCCCGATCGGCCACTATGTCCTGCAGCTGCCCACCGTGCGCGAAGCCGGCGACGGCCAGCCGGCCGATGTCGCCGCCGCCCAGTCCGAAGCCGTGGCGCTGAGCGACACGCGCCTGCTGGTCCTGGCCCGCGACGGCAATGGGCGTGGCAAGGGCACGGCCAACGCCCCGGTCTACAAGAGCATCCTGCTGGTCGATCTGGCGGGCGCCACCAACCTGGCCGGCACGCCGTACGAGCAGGCCGCCAAGCCGATCGCCAAGGACGGCCTCCTGAACCCCGACATCAAGCCGGCCGCCCAGGCCGAGCTGGTCAACATCCTCAATCCCGTCCAACTGGGTCGGTTCGGGATCGACCTGTCGGTCGAGCCGTCGACCCCGACCAGCCTGCCCGAGAAGATCGAGGCCATGGCCATCGGCTCGGCCTTCGACAAGACCGGCGACGTCTTCCTGCTGGTGGGCTCGGACAACGACTTCGCCACGGGCAAGGGCCACGTCAACGGCCAGGACTTCGACGCCTCGCTGCATGGCGAGACCGGGACCGGCGACAACGACAATCTGGTGCTGGTCTACCGGCTCTCCCTGCCGAAGTAAGCTTGACTCCCGGAGCGGACGCCGCCTACCGGCGGGGCATGTATTCAGGGAGTTTCTCTTGACCGTCCTGCGCGAGGCCGACGACGCGGCGGCGGTGGTCGTCTGCAACACCTGCCGCTTCTCCGCCGAGGAGCGCGAGACGCCGGACGGCGTGCGCGGCGGGTCGCTGCTGGCGGCGGCGCTGCGCGAGATCGCGCCCGGAACCGGCGTGGCGATCCAGGAGATGCCCTGTCTGTTCAACTGCACCCAGCACTGCTCGATACACCTGCGGGCTCCGGGCAAGATCGGCTATGTGCTGGGCCGGTTCGAGCCGACGCCGGAGGCCGCGCGAGCCATATTGGACTACGCGGTCGCCTACGCCGCCAGCGCCGAGGGCGTGGTGCCCTACCGCCAGTGGCCCGAGGGCGTGAAGGGCCACTTCATCGTCCGCGTGCCGCCGGCGGGGAAGCTGGTCGCGGACTAGGCCAGGGTCGGCATCTTCTCCAGCAGCTTGTCCAGCGTGACCGGATAGTCGCGCACCCGCACGCCGGTGGCGTTGTAGATGGCGTTGGCCACCGCCGCGCCAACCCCGCAGATGCCCAGCTCGCCCACGCCCTTGGCCTTCATCGGCGAGGACATCGGGTCGGTCTCGTCCAGGAAGATCACCTCCTGGTGCGGGATGTCGGCGTGGACCGGCACCTCGTAGCCGGCCAGGTCGTGGTTGACGAAGAAACCCAGCCGCTTGTCGACGACCAGTTCCTCCATCAGGGCCGCGCCGACCCCCATGGTCATCGCCCCGATCACCTGGCTGCGGGCGGACTTCGGGTTGAGGATCCGGCCGGCCGCGCAGACCGCCAGCATCCGGCGGATGCGGATTTCGGCGGTGGCGCTGTCGACCGCCACCTCGACGAAATGGCCGCCGAAGGTCGACTGCTGATGGGTCCTGGCGAGGTCGCCATACTCCATGATGTCCTCGGCGACGACCGGTCCGGCGGACGCGGCCTGGGCCAGGGGCAGGCTCTGGTTGCCGACCTTGACGCGGCCGTCCGAGAACGCGGCGGTCGCCGGATCTAGGCCCAGCTTCGTCGCCACCGCCTCGCGCAGCTTGACGCAGGCCGCGTAGACGCCGGCCGTCGCGCTGTTGGCGCCCCACTGACCGCCCGAGCCGGCCGAGACCGGGAAGGTCGAGTCGCCCAGCTTCACCGTCACCTGGCGCAGCGGCACGCCCATCATCTCGGCGGCGGTCTGGGCGATGATCGTGTAGCTGCCGGTGCCGATGTCGGTCATGTCGGTCTCGACCACGATCTGGCCGGTGGTCTCCAGCCGCACGCGAGCGGCCGACTTCATGACCAGGTTGTTGCGGAACGCCGCCGCCACGCCCAGGCCGACCAGCCAGCGGCCGTCACGGACCTGGCCCGGACGCGGGTCGCGCTGGGCCCAGCCGAACCGGTCGGCGCCGGTGCGCAGGCATTCGACCAGCTGGCGCTGCGAGAAGGGGCGGCCGGGCTTTTCCGGATCGACCTGGGTGTCGTTGAGGACGCGAAGCTCGATCGGATCCATGGCCAGCGTCTCGGCCAGTTCGTCGATCGCCACCTCCAGCGCCATCAGGCCCGGCGCCTCGCCCGGCGCGCGCATGGCGTTGCCTTCGGGCAGGTCCAGCGTCGCCAGCTTCATCTTCATCATGCGGTTGGCGCCGGCGTAGAGCAGCCGCGTCTGCTGGGTGGCCGTCTCGGGGCCGCCGCCGGGCAGGTCGCCCGACCAGCTCTCATGGCCGATGGCGGTGATCCTGCCCTCGCGCGTCGCGCCGATCCGGATGCGCTGGATGGTGGCCGGACGGTGGGTGGTGTTGTTGAACATCAGCGGCCGCTGCAGGGCGACCTTGACCGGACGCCCGGCGGCCTTGGCCCCCAGGGCGGCCATGATCGCGTCGGCCCGCACGAACAGCTTCCCGCCGAAGCCGCCGCCGATATAGGGCGAAACCAGGCGGACCTTGTCCTTCGGGATCCCCAGGGTCTTGGCGACGTCGCCACGACCCCAGGCGACCATCTGGTTGGCGGTCCAGACCGTCAGCTTGTCGCCCTGCCAGGCGGCGATGGTCGCGTGCGGCTCCATCATGGCGTGGGCCTGGTCGGGGGTCGTGTAGGTCTGGTCCAGCTTGACCGGCGCCTCGGCGAAGGCCTTGTCGAAGTCGCCGATCGCGGTGTCGGGATTGCTCTTGCCGACGGGCGGCGCGCCGTCCTTGGCCGAGGCCAGGTCGAAGGCGCCTGGCGCGCGGGCGTAGTCGACCTTGATCAGGGCGGCGGCCGCGCGGGCCTGCTCGAAGGTCTCGGCGACCACGACTGCGACGGCCTGGTGGTAGTGCTGGATCTCCGGCCCGCCCAACAGGTCGGCGGTGTTGAAGTCGCCCTTGGTCAGCTTTCCGGCGTTCTGCGCCGTAACGATGGCCAACACCCCGGGCGCGGCCTTGGCGCGGCTGAGGTCCATGGCCGTGATCCGGCCCTTGGCGATCGCCGAGCCCAGGATGTAGCCGTAGGCGACGCCGGTCAGGGCGTCGTGGCGCTCATAGGCGTAGGGCGCGGTCCCGGTGGTCTTCAGCGGACCGTCGATGCGGTCGGTGGGCTTGCCGACCACCTTCAGCTGGTCGATCGGATTGGTCGTGGCGGGCGTGTCGAACTTCATCGGATCAGCTCCGCGCCTCTGCCATCGCCGCGCCCAGGGCGCGTTCGGCCAGGGTCAGCTTGAAGGCGTTCTGGGGCGTCGTCTTGGCGCCGGCCAGCAGGGTCTCGGCGACGGCCTTGGCGCCGCGCGGCAGGGCGCTCTCAGCCGCTTCGACCCGCCAGGGCTTGTGGGCCACGCCGCCCAGGGCCACGCGGCCCGAGCCATCCTCGTGCAGGACGGTCGCCACCGAGACGAGGGCGAAGGCGTACGAGGCCCGGTCGCGGACCTTGTGATAGGCGTGCCGGCCGCCGACCGGCTTTGGCAGGGTGACGGCGGTGATCAGCTCGCCGGGCGCGAGCGCCGTTTCGAGGTGCGGGGTGTTCCCCGGCAGGCGGTGGAACTCGGCGATCGGGATGGTCCGCGTCGCGCCGTCAGGACGGACGGTCTCGACGCCGGCGTCCAGCACCCGCATGGCCACGGCCATGTCGCTGGGGTGAGTGGCGATGCAGGCCTCGCTGGTCCCCAGCACCGCGTGCGAGCGGGTGAAGCCGCCGATCGCCGAGCAGCCCGCGCCGGGGGTGCGCTTATTGCAGGGCATGTTGGTGTCGTAGAAGTACGGGCAGCGGGTCCGTTGCAGCAGGTTGCCGGCGGTGGTGGCCTTGTTGCGCAGCTGGCCCGAGGCGCCGGCCAGCAGGGCGCGCGAGAGGACGCCGTAGTCCTTGCGCACCCGCTTGTCGGCGGCCAGGTCGGTGTTGCGCACCAGCGCCCCGATGCGCAGGCCACCGTCCTTGGTCGGCGCGATCTGGTCCAGCTTCAGGCCGTTGACGTCGACGAGGCGGCGCGGCGTCTCGATCTCCAACTTCATCAAATCGAGCAGGTTGGTGCCGCCGGCGATGAACTTGGCGTTCGGATCGCGAGCGACGGCCGCGGCCGCCTCGGCCGGCGTGCGGGCGCGTTCGTAGGCGAAGGCCTTCATGCGCGGTTCCCCTTCGCCCGCTCTCCCTTGGCCAGGCCGCCCGCGACCTCGGCGATCGCCTCGACGATGTTGGAATAGGCTCCGCAGCGACAGATGTTGCCGCTCATCCGCTCCCGGAGTTCGGCCTCGGTCAGCTTGGGATCGTCGGTCAGGTCGGCGGTGACGTGGCTGGGGACGCCGGCCTTGATCTCTTCCAGGACCGCCTTGGCCGAGCAGATCTGGCCCGGCGTGCAGTAGCCGCACTGATAGCCGTCGTGCTTGACGAAGGCGGCCTGCAGCGGGTGCAGCCTGTCCGGCGTGCCCAGGCCCTCGATCGTGGTGACCGCGTCGCCCTCGTGCATCACCGCCAGGGTCAGGCACGAATTGATCCGCCGGCCGTCGACGATGACCGTGCAGGCGCCGCACTGGCCGTGGTCGCAGCCCTTCTTGACGCCGGTCAGCTTCAGGTGCTCGCGCAGGGCGTCCAGCAGGGTGGTGCGGGTGTCGAGCTCCAGGCTGCGTTTCTGGCCGTTCACGGTGAAGGCCACCCGCGCCAGGTGCGGCGCATCGGTCGGGACGGCGCCGGCCGGACTGGGCGCGCTGGCGACCGCCGCCGACGCCGCGCCGGCGGCCATCAGATCGCGCCTCGACAGACTGAGGTGTTGTTGGTCGGCCATGCCATCCTCTTCGTCCTCCGGCTTCGCGCCGGCTATTAAGCGGCCTAGCGTTCCGGTGGTTGCGCCGCGCGCATCGGCCAACAGGGTAGGCGGCGAGCGTGGGGGTCGATTAGGGGGCGTTTGTTTCATGACCTGATGAGCGCAGCTCATCAATTAGACCCTATCGCGTTCCATGGCGGGGTCTTGCCTTTAAGATTTGATATCGATATCAAATATAAGGTTCGAGATCCGGGGGCGCCTCTCACAGGGGGCGGCGAACCGGGCGGGGAAGGGCGATCGGCGACGCGTCGCGCCCGGTTGGAGGAAGCCGCCGATGGGCCATGTCACGCCAAGAACGCTATGGCCGAGCCTGGCTCTCGCCTTGGCCTTGGGCGGCGCCCATGAGGCGTCGGCCGGGACGTTGGACGTCTATCCGACCCCGCCGGGCGTGCTGCAATACGCCATGCACAACGACACCTTCACGGTGCGGGTGCGCCAGCCGGGCGGGCCCTGGCGCGACCTCTTCGAGTATGACGTCAAGATCGACGCCGACGGCCCCAGCAACGCCTCGGTCGTGCAGTTCGACTTCGAGGGGCCGGTCGAGATCGGCGTCCGCAAGAACAACGGCGACTTCCACCGTGTCGAGGTCCGTCCCGCCCACAACGCGATCAAGCCCACGGTCCGCGATGACATCGTCACCTTCATCCTCGACAAGCCACAGAACCTGTCGGTCGAGTTCGACGGCGACCGGCTGCACAACCTGCACATCTTCGCCGGCGCGCCGATCCCCCGGCCCGCGCCGGGCCCCGACGTGGTGATCTACGAGGCCGGCCTGCACAAGCCGCCGGCCGGCGAGCAGTACTTCCCGGTCGCCTCGGGCCAGACGATCTGGCTGGCGCCCGGCGCCATCCTGCAGGGCCTGTTCAAGCCCGAGAAGGTCGAGAATGTTCGCATCATCGGCCGGGGCATCATTGACCGACCAGCCGACCAGCTGGTCGTCCAGGACTCGCGGAACGTGCTGGTCGAGGGGCTGACCTTCCTGACGCCCAAGCACGGCACGATCGCCTGCGCCTCGTCCAGCCAGGTGAAGTTCCGGGACATCAAGACGCTGAGCAACGGGGCCTGGTCGGACGGGATCAACGTCTTCGCCTGCCAGGACGTCACCGTCGAACGGGCCTTCATCCGTACCTCGGACGACAGCGTGGCGATCTACGCCACCCGCAAGTCCGGGACTGGCGACACGCGCGCGGTGTGGGTGCGCCAGTCGGTGTTCTGGCCGGACGTGGCCCATGCCGTGTTCATCGGCCTGCATGGCGACACCGACAAGCGCAACCTGGTCGAGGACATCCGCTTCGAGGACATCGACGTCCTGGGTCTGGACGAGGACGATCCCGAGTACCAGGGCGTCCTGGCGATCAGCGCCGGCGACAGCAACACGGTGCGGAACATCGTCTTCGACGGCGTGCGGGTCGAGCAGATCGAGGAGGGCAAGCTGTTCAACGTGCGGACCGTGTTCAACGCCAAGTACGGCACGAGCCCCGGCCTGCTGGTCGACGGCGTCCATTTCCGAAACATCAGCTTCACCGGCGCCGGCTGGGCCAGTCCCTCGACGATCTCGGGCTACGCCCCCGACCGGCCGGTGCGCAATGTCTCGTTCGAGAACGTGACGATCGCCGGGCGACGGCTGAAGGGCCCCGATCCGGCGGTGATCGAGATCGGGCCCAATGTCGACGGCGTGACCTTCAAATAGTTCGATATCACACGTATATCGCTGAAATACATGGGGAAAATCGTACTGGCGCGAATCTCGTTGACAGATTTTGAAAGTGACTGGTATCGATAACAACAAGGCGCTCGAACCTTGTTCGAGGGCTCAAAACGACAATGCGGTCGGCAAGCAGGCTCGACGCTGGTCGAGACCGGACCGAAGTCCGAAGGGGAGGTTTAGGATGGGTGCTCACAGCCCGCGGCGCGGCCGCATCCGCGCTTTGCAAGTTTCTCACATGGCCCTGGTCCTGGCCGCCGGCGCGCTGACGGCGACCGCCGCGCACGCCCAGACGGCTCCGGCGGCGACTGCCCCGGCAGAAACCGAAACGACCGCCGTCGACACGGTCATCGTCACCGGCGTCATGGCGGGCACGGTCGCCAAGAAGGCCAATGTCTCGTTCTCGGTGATCACCGAGGACGACATGTCCAAGTTCACCCCGATCAGCGCCGACGACATGCTGCGCGACATGCCCGGCGTGGTGGTCGAGTCCAATGACGGTGTCGCCCGCAACGAGGTCTTCACGCGCGGCATGACCATCGGCACCGGCGCGAACACCTCGGGCTACTTCTGGTCCACGATCCTGGAGGACGGCCTGCCGGTCGTGCCGTTCAAGTTCAGCGGCTTCCAGGACGGCTATTTCTATCGCGCCGATATCTCGACCAGCCGGGTGGAGTCGGTGCGCGGCGGTTCGTCGGCCACCGGCGTGACCACCTCGGTGGGCGCGACCTTCAACTACATCACCGGTCCGGTGAGGCCGGGCGGCGTCATCCAGACCCGGATCGGTTTCGAGGGCGACGACCTGCACCTGTCGTGGAAGCAGGTCGATGGCGCCTATGGCTGGGTCAACAAGGCGGGCGACTTCGGCGTCGGTCTCAGCGGCTTCTACCGCCGGTCCAACGGCCAGGTGAAGCCGGGCTGGGACCTGAACCACGGCGGCCAGTTCAAGGTGAACCTGTACAAGGACTACACCGGCGCCAACGGCTCCGGCTCGTTCAATGTCGTCCTCAAGCATCTGGACGACACCAACGCCGAACTGACCACGTTCCAGCAGCCGACCTACGGCTACGAGAATCCGCAGGAGATCCCCGGCTTCGGCCGCGACGTGAACCTGTTCATGAACGGCGGCAAGCAGACCGTGCCGAACTACTTCAAGGACGGCACGCACACGCTCGATCCGTCGGACGGCTATCGCTACAAGCAGGACGCCGTCTCGCTGAGCTGGCGCCACGACACCGACGGGCCCTGGAGCTTCACCGGCGCGGCGCGCATCCAGAAGTCGACCTATCGCGGCCAGTCCTACAAGCCGCAGGGCCTGGCCTCGCTGGCCTCGGCGGCGGCGACGCGCGAGCGCTTCGGCCTGAATATCAACAACCTGGACCGCACGCCGGGCTACTACCAGTTCTACAACGCCGCCGGCCAGATGGTCGCCAGCGTGGCCAACAACATCAACGGCTCGCAGCTGGGCGCCAACTACCGCACTGGCGCGGCCTGCCCGAAGGTGACGGCGACGACCTTCCAGGCCGCCGGCCTGTGCATCGTCTCCAACACCCTGCCCAACCGCGACATCGACATGCGCGGCGGCGTGGTCACGGCCACCATCCCCAGCGCGGACGGGACCTACAACTCCGGCACGGTCCCGGTCGACTCCGCCTCGAAGGACCTGATCCTGCTGACCCGCGCCGAGGACAACTACCGCGCCTCCGACGACTACATGGGCAACTTCACGGCCACCTATCGCGGCGCGAACTACAGCTTCAACGCCGGCCTCTACGTTTCGCGCTCCAGCCAGAAGAACGACAACTGGGCCAACGGCCTGGGCGTCTCCGCCTGGGCCGACGGCCAGGTCCAGAACCTGGACGTCAAGTACGTGACCAGCACTGGGACGAGCTATCAGCTGACCGACGCCGGCGGCTGGGGCTCGTACGGTTCGGGCCTGTTCACCACCGTCTCGCAGCGGGCCAAGATCCGCGAGATCTCGCCCTATGTCGGGGCCAGCTGGTCGCCAGGCAAATGGGACTTCAACGGCAGCGCCAAGTACCAGCGCTTCGACGCCAAGACCTATTCGGAGACCTGGGACACCCGCAATGCCGGCGCGGCCTCGTTGACCAATGGCGGCCTGGATGGCGATCCGCTGACCGTCTACGACAACGTCTACATGACCAAGACCGCGGCCAAGGTGATCACGGCCGACAAGCACGTGAACAAACTCGATTACAGTGTCGCCGTCGGCTACAATTTCAGCGACAAGCACAAGGTCTATTACCGCTGGACCGACGCCAAGCAGCCGGCGGCCGGCGTGATCAACCGCTACTCGACCGCGGCGACCCTGGTGCGCCCGCTGGGCCCGACCGCCTTCATCAAAGGCCACGAGCTGGCCTATACGTTCGGCGATCGCAAGTTCAACGGCCAGATCACCTACTTCTACCAGAACTTC
Organism: Caulobacter segnis; assembly: GCF_023935105.1. NCBI lineage: Bacteria > Pseudomonadati > Pseudomonadota > Alphaproteobacteria > Caulobacterales > Caulobacteraceae > Caulobacter > Caulobacter sp. RL271. The sequence goes on from NZ_CP096040.1 coordinate 2,159,918, forward strand.
GCCGTGAACGATTACCCGACGGCGGTCGACAAGGACAACGTCTCGACCTACCTGCTGCCCGAGAACTTCAACAAGTACTTCACGCGCGGCGTCGAGGCCTGGGCCAAGTGGCGGGTCACCAAGGACCTGGAATGGAGCCCGTCGGTCACCTACCTGAACGGCAAGACGACCGAGGCCTACACCTGGCTGAACACCGGCGCGAACGGCCTGGGCGCGGACGATGACGTGTTGCGCGTCGACGCCGGCATCCTGGCCCGCTCGCCGCAGTGGACCATCAGCAACACGCTGTCCTACCGCTGGGGGAACTTCCGCTTCAACGCCCGTCACCGCTGGATGGACGTGCGCAAGCTGAACAGCAACGCCCTCGATAAGCGCTATCTGCCCAAGCAGGACAACCTGGACATCTCGGGCCAGTACTCGGGCTTCTCGAAGACCCAGATCACCCTGGATGTCCGCAACGTCCTGAACAAGCAGTACATCTCGGCCTACGATCCGATGATCAGCAGCAACCTGCCGACCAACGTCCAAGTCTACGACATCGTCGCCCAGCTGCCGGAGTCGGGCTACCTGCTCAAGCGCAACGCCCCGCGTTCGGTCTGGCTGACCGTCCGCAAGGAGTTCTAGAGCGCGGGAAGGGGGCGGCGATGAGCAACGATCATGATCTGCGGCTCGTCGCGCCCTTCAGTCCGACGATCATCAAGGCGACCATGCCGCCCGCGGTGGTCGAGGCCCTCAACGCGCGGGCCGACGCCATCGTGGCCCGTCAGGACGAGGTCGCGGCCCGCGACTGGTCCAGTCACCTGGCCGGCGCGGTCAGCACCGAGATCCGCTTCACCGACGTGATCGGTGAAATGCCGGACCTGACCGACTTCCTCTACGACGTGGCGCGGACCTACAGCTATCGCTGCGAGAACGCCTTGATGCACTTCAGCGACTACCAGCGGACCGAGGAGCTGGCCGACAAGACGCTGCGCATCGAGATCAAGGAAGGCTGGGTGAACGACATGGTCGCCGGCGACTACAACCCGGCCCACTTCCACCAGGGCTGCCTCTACAGCAGCGTTGGTTTTCTAAGAATACCAGAGGGTTACGAGCGGGAATTCCGGGCCGACAAGGCCCGCCAGAACACCGCCGGCTGCCTGCAGTTCATCGACAGCCGCAGCGCCGTGGGGGTCAAGAACCTGTTCACGGTCAAGCCCGTGGTCGGGGACTTCTACCTGTGGCCGTCGTGGATGCTGCACTGCGTCTACCCGTTCAAGAGCCCCGGCGTGCGCCGGTCGATCGCCGTCAACCTGGCCTTGGCCTGAAGAAGAGTTCGGAGAAGACGCGTGAAGAGCCTCGCCAAGGTTTCCTGCCTCGCCCTGATGGCCGCCGTCCTGCTGGGCGGCGCGGCTCAAGCCCAGACCCTGCGCGGGGGGCATCCCTACCTGACCTTCAGCGACCGGCACGTCGCTCAGTTCAAGCAGCGGGTGGCCGAGGATCCCAAGGCCCGCGACGCCTGGACCAAGACGCGCGCCGAGGCCGATGCGGTGCTCGTGAAAAAGCCCGCCAACGACCGCGAGCTGAACGCGGCCCTAATGCGCCTGGCGCTGACCTACCGCATGACCGGCGAGCGCAAGTACGCCGACCGGGCCAAGGCGCTGCTGGACATCTATGCGGGGCGCGCCAACTGGGTGACCGACAAGCCGCTGCTGGCCCGCTCGCCGGTCTGGAACTCGGATCTCGGCATGGGGACCAGCGCCTACGTCTTCGGCCTGACCTACGACGCCATCCACGACGCCCTGACCCCGGCCGAGCGCGACCGCCTGGCTCAGGGGCTGGTCAAGGGCGCGATCAAGCCGATCCTGAACGACTGGGTCGACGGCGAGCAGCGGATCCACAGCCTGGACACCATGGGCCACAACTGGTTCAGCCACATCGTGTTCGGAGCCGGCGTAGCGGCCATCGCGGTCAAGACCGACGTTCCCCAGGCCGACGCCTGGGTGCGCCGGATCGACGAGGCGGCCGAGGAATGGGCCAACTACGACGGCAGCGCCATCGAGACCAAGCCCCAGCACTTCGCCGCCAACGGGGCCTTCGTCGAGAGCATCAACTACGCCGATTTCGCGGCCGAGGGCTATCTGCGCTTCCGCCGCGCCTGGCTGGACGCCTTCAAGGAAAAGCCGGCCGCGACGCCGCGCCTGGCGGGCCTTGCCGACTACTTCATCCAGAACCTCTACCCGACCGAGACGGGGGCGCTGTCGACCAATTTCGGCGACGGTAATCCCACCGCCAGCGGGGCCAGCGCCATTGCCCAGCTGTGGGCGGACGGCGAGCAGCCGGCGCGTAACCTCTGGTACCTCGACACCGTCCGGACCAATCCCAACCAGGACGTCTTCGCCGAGCCAGAGAACCTGGTGCAGTGGCCGTCGGCCAAAGCGCGGGCGGGCGTCGGGAAGGGGCCCGGCCTCCCGATCAGCTGGATCGACAAGGACCTCGGCGCGGCGACCCTGCGCTCGTCCTGGGCCCCGAACGCCACCTTCCTGGCGCTGCGCTCGGGCTTCACCTGGAACCACAACCACGCCGACGCGGGCAGCTTCATCCTTTGGCACAAGGGCAAGCAGTTGCTGATCGACTCCGGCAACAGCAGCTACGCCCGGCCGGAATACGACGGCTACTACCGCCAGAGCGTGGCCCACAACGTCGTCACCCTGAACGGCCAGGCCGAGCCCGCTTCGAACACCTACAACGGCTCGCACTTCGTCGGGCGGGTGGACCACTTGGTCGACGCCGGCGACCTGCGGTTCGTGTGGGCCGACGCCACGGGGCCGAACGCCAGGACCTTCGAGCGCAAGTACCGCAGCTTCCTGTGGATCGGCGACACCATACTGGTCATCGACGATCTCAAGGGCTGGGAGCCCGGGCAGTTCGAATGGCTGCTGCACTACGAGGGCGAGGCCAAGCGCCAGGGGCAGGTGATCACCGTCAAGAACGGCGACGCCGAGGTCGCCGTGCGGCCGCTGTTCCCGCAGACCCTGCCGGATGGCGGCCTGTTCACCGACTATCCCGAGCTGCTGCGCATGGCCGAGGGCCGGGGCCTGAAGGACCACGCGCCCGACGAAGCCCAGCCCTATCTGCGCCTGCAGGCGCCGGGCGTGACCGACCGCACCAAGTTCGTGGTCGCCCTGACGCCCAACGGTGGGACGCCGGCGCCGCGCATCGAACGGGTCGAGACCCAGGACTACCTGCTGGTCCGCATTCACCAGAAGGGTGAGGTCACCGAGGTCTATTTCAACCTGCTGGCCGATGGCCGCATCCGCCATCGCAACGCCAACGCCGTGCTGGGCGGCTGGGAGACCGACGCCTACATCCTGGTCCTGACCTATCCCGAAGGCGGAAGCGCCCAGAAGCCCCGGCGCTGGTTCGTGGCCGACGGCAGCTATCTGCGCCGCGACGGCAAGGTCGAGCTGGACTCGCTGTCCAAGGCCTTCGTGGTCAAGCAAGGGGGCGAGGCCAGCATCGAGGGCCAGCCGACCTATGCGGTCCGGCTGGCCTGCGACGGGGCGCGGTCGATCAAGGTCGACGGCGCGGCCAAGGCCTGCGAGCGCGACGTGGCGCTGGTCAGGCGGTCGCCGCCGCCGCGCTAGCGGATCGCCGCGGCTTGCTGATCGGCAGCACCAGGGCCAGGTTCGCGCCGCGCGCCGACGGCTCCCACAGGATGGCGCCGCCGATCGCCTCGGCGCGGCGCAGCTGATTGGTCAGGCCCCGGCCGCCACGGGCGGGCAGGGTCGGATCGAAGCCTCGGCCGTCGTCCTGCACCCGCACCAGCACCTGGTCGCCCTCGGCGCGGACCGAGACGGTGACCTGGCGGGCCCCGGAGTGCTTGAGGATATTGGCGAAGGCCTCCTGCAGGATGCGCAGGATGTGCAGGGCGTGGCGCTGATCCAGCCACTCCAGGGGCGGGGCCTCGCCGGCGTCCCACGACAGCTTGACGCCCGCCGCTTCCAGGCGCGGCTGCAGGCGGAAGCGCAGGGTGGCCAGCAGCAGCACCAGGTCGGTCTCGACCGGCTCCATCGAGTCGATCGTCAGCTTCAGGTCGTCGATGCAGCCGCGCAGGATGCCGACGGCGTCCAGGTCGGCGGCGCGGTCGCCCTCGAAGGCCCGCAGGGCGCCGACCAGGGTCGAGCCCAGGCCGTCGTGCATGTCCTGCATCAGCCGCTGGCGCTCCTGGTGCAGCAGCTCGCGGCGTTCGACCTCGCGCAGCTTGGCGTGGCTGGCGGTCAGCTCGGCCTCGCGCTGGGCCAGGCGCTGGGCCAGGTCGGCCTTGGCCCGGGTCGCCACCTCCAGCGCCTCGAGGTAGTGGCTGAGCATGATGTACCAGAACAGCAGGGTGAACCCGACGCCGGTGAAGTTGGTCAGGTACACGCTCTCGATGTTGACCAGGTTCTGCTGCAGGGACAGGTCATAGACCCCGACCACGATCGTGATCAGGCACCAGGTCGACAGCATCAGCGCCAGGCGCGACTGGGCTTTCAGCGCCTCGCGGATGCCGTTCAGCGACACCACCAGCCCCAGGACCAGCATGTTGGCGTAGATCGGTCCGGCGATCAGCGTGGGGTCCAGCAGGCCCGGCAGGGTGGCTATGGTCCATCCGCCCCCCACGATCAGGATCGCGCCGGTCAGTCGCGGCTGCCGCGCGCGATGCAGCTCGGCGCCGAACAGGTGCAGCGTCAGGATCATCCAGAAGGTCGAGTCGACGGTGATCCAGCCGAACCAGGCGTCGGAGATGAACAGCGGCTCGACCCCGACGAAGGTGTGCAGCATGCGCAGGAAGCACGCCGCCGAGGTCAGGAAATAAAGGCCGTAGATCCGCTCGGCCCGCCGGCTGAACCAGACGAACAGCGCAAACACCCCCGTGACCAGGAACGCCAGGGCCGAGAAGGCCGGCAGGCGCACCTGGAAGAAGTCGCGGACGTAGTAGCGCGGGGCCAGTTGCAGGTAGTCGCCGATCCAGACCGACGAGAAAGCGCCGCCGATGCCGCGCACGTGCTGCAACCGCAGGTCCAGCCGCGCGGGCGGGTGCGAGGCGGTCGTGCGGGGCAGGGCGATCCACAAGGGCTGGTTGGTGCCGTTCCACTGCAGGTTGGCGTGCGACTGGTAGACCATTCGGCCGTCGGCATAGATCGCGAGCGTGCCGTCCGACTTCCAGCGCGGGATGTAGAGATACAGCTGCCGGCCGTCGTCGGGCAGCGGCGAGACCTTCAGCGCGTACCAGGTGACCTGGGTCGCGATGTGCTCGGGCGCCTTCTGGGCGCTGGGCGCCCACAGCGGCGCGGTGCTGTACGGCAGCTGGACGCTGGCGCCCGCCGGGACGCCGGCGCTGGTCGGCGGCGGCGGCTGGTAGCCGACCGTGGCGAAGGTGATCCGTGTCGCGGCCGTGATCCGCTCGCCGCCGCCAAGCCCCTGGATGATGAACGCCAGGACGACGGTGATCAGCGCCGCCGCGACCCAGGCCGCCCTGACGGCCCAGGCGCGCCTAGAGGAGGCCATAGGCGCGCGCCTCGAACACGGCCTCGGTCTTCGAGCGGACTTCCAGCTTGGCGTAGATGCGCCGCACGAAGGTCAGCACCGTGTTGCGCGACACGCCCATCAATTCGGCGATTTCCTCGAACGAGAAGCCGCGGGTGATCAGCTGCAGCGTCTCCTTCTCGCGCTCGGAGAGGCTGGGAACGCCGGACTTGTCGATCGCCTCGCCGTTGGCGGCGCCGTCCACGGCGGGCTTCTCGTCGGGACGGAAGCGCATCAGCACCTGGCGGGCGATGCGGGGACTGATCGGGCTGCCGCCACCGTGCAGGACGCGGATGTCCTGGGCGATGGTCGGCAAGGGGCTGTCCTTGAGCAGATAGCCACTGGCCCCGGCCTCGATCGAGGCGATCACGTGCCGCTCGTCGGCGAAGGTGGTGGCGACCATGATCGCGCAGCCCGGCCAGCGGGCGTTGGCCTCGCCGATGATCTCGATGCCCGAGCCGTCGGGCAGGCCCAGGTCCACCACCAGCACGTCGGCCGGCGGACCGGCCAGCATGGCCCGCGCCTCGGCGGCCGTGGCCGCGACGCCGACCATCAGGAGGTCCGGCGCGGCGGCCAGGGCGGTCCGGAAGGCCTCCTGGAACGCGGCGTCGTCCTCGACCAAGACCACCTTCAGCGGCGTCGACGACGCGGCCTCGCTGCTCATTTCACTTCCCCGTCCCCCGACGAAACCCTTGCGCCGAAAGGCATCGCAGACCTTGCCAGGGTCGGCGTCATCACATCTTGCGACAGGCCCGACATTGCTCCGCCGTCCCGCTCGCGGCAACTAGACCGTGTCGCGGACCGAAGAGCAACGGTTCGCGGAGGGCTCACGCAGGTGGGGCGTAACAAGGGGAAGGGGCGTCGAACCAGTACGGCGCTCCTTCCTCTGGCTCGCCTGTTCGAGCAGGGCCGATACACGGGGAACGTCATGGGGACCGAATTCAGCGCGGACACGAACGTCCGACCGCTGTCGTCCATCCGGGATTCCGAACCCCGCGCCCGTCGCCAGGACCACGCGGGCCCCGCCACCGTCACGCGGCTCGCCGAGCACCGGACGGTCGGCCTCGCGCCGCCACCGGTCTTCTTCGCCTCGCGCATGGTCGCCGAGGGACGCGGGACCAGGGTCGTCGAATACTGCGTGGTCGACATCCTCGGGGCCGTGAAGCTGATGGTCACCGTGACGTGGAACGCCGAGCCCTCGCGCCCCGGAACGTGGACGCCGACCAGTCCGGCCCTGGCCGCCGTGCTGCTGATCGGCCAGCTCTTCAGGCGCTGCCGGGTGGTCGTCGCGCGCCATCTCGAGGACGAGACCCTGCAACCGCTGCAGACGGGCGCGCTCGATCTGGACCTGATCGAAATGGGCGACATCCTAGACCGTCATGACGCGGGCCAGGCGGCGAGCGGCCTGGACGGACAGATCGAGCGGCTGCGCGCCGACGCCGCGCGGCCCGACAACGCCCATGGCGACGCGCTGCTGCTGAAGGCCTGCTGGAGCCTTGTCGATGCGCATCTGCGCGGTCGCCGTCAGATCCCCACGGGGTTCAGGCCCTTGCCGCGAACCGACATTCCCTTCCAGCCCATCGGCTGGATCCGGACCGACGCGCGCGCCCTCGTCTGGTGGCTGGGCGCGGCGCTGCTGATCCAGATCTGCGTCTCCAGCGCGCTGTGGCTGCTTCCGGGCGGCTGAGGCCTAGGGGCGAGGCTCTGGCGGCGGCGGGGCCTGCGGTACGCCGCTGTTCGGGGCGGGCGGTTCGGTCGGCGCGGGCGCCGGCGTCAGCGGAGCCACGGGCAGGCCGTCGGGGCCGATCTCGCCTTCCAGCGGCAGGCCCAGGTCGTCCAGCGGATCCTCCTCGATCACCGGGGCGACCTGGCGGTTCAGGGCGGCCAGCATGAAGGCCTTCCAGATCTTGGCGGGTTCGCCGCCGCCGACCACGCCGTTCATCGAGCTGTTGTCGTCGTTGCCGACCCAGACGCCCACCACCAGGTCGTCAACGTAACCGACGAACAGGGCGTCGTGATAGTCCTGGGTAGTGCCGGTCTTGCCGTAAGCGCCCTGAATGGCCGCCTCCAGGCCCGTGCCGCGATGGGTGGCCGAGCGCAGCAGGTCGCGCATGCCGGCCAGGACCTTGGGGTCGTAGGCGGTGGTCTTGGGCTTCTGGAAGCTGTCCAGAGCGTGCGGCGTGATCGGGTATTCCCCGGCCGCGATCGAGGCGTAGGCCGCCGTCAGGCGGGTCAGGCTCATCGAGCCGGTGCCCAGCGCCATGGTCAGGTCGTCGGGGATCTTCTCGGTGACGCCCAGCTGACGGGCGACCTTGATCACCTTGGCGGGCCCCAGGTCGTGGGCCAGGCGCACGGCCGCTACGTTCGACGAGGCGGCGAAGGCGCTGATCAGCGGGATCTCGCGGTCGCGATACTTGCCCTCGTGGTTCTTGGGCGTGTAGCCGCTGACCTGCACGGGCGTGTCGAGGATCGGGCTGGTGGTGGTCATGCCCGACTGCAGGGCCGCCAGATAGACGAACAGCTTGAACGACGACCCCGGCTGGCGTTCGCCGTCGGCGCGGTTGAACTGGCTGGTCTTGTAGTCGCGGCCGCCGACCATGGCGACGACGCTGCCGTCCTTGCGCATGGCCACCAGGGCGCCCTGGGTGATGTTCAGGACCTTGCCGTCGCGTTCGATGAAGTCGTTGAGGATCCGCTCGGCCTTTTCCTGCATCTCGGGATCCAGCGTCGTCTTGACGATGGTCTCGCCGTAACGGGCCCCGATGGAGGCGCGGGCCTGGGGCAGGGCCCAGTCGGCGAAGTACGAGCCGGTGGGCAGCTTGTCGGGATTTTCGATCGCCGAGACGTCGCCGACGGCGTCGGCCTGGGCCTGGGTGATGGTCTTGGTCTCGACCATGGCGCCCAGCACCACGCGCATGCGCTCGCGGGCGCCGTCGATGTTGCTGGTCGGGGCCAGGCGCGAGGGCGCCTTGACCAGACCGGCCAGCATGGCGGCCTCGCCGATCGACAGCTGTTCGGGCTGCTTGCCGAAATAGTGCCGGGCCGCGGCGCGCAGGCCGAAGGCGCCGTCGCCGAAATAGACCGACGACAGGTAGCGCGACAGGATCTCGGTCTTGGTCAGCCGGGCTTCCAGATAGACCGCGATCATCGCCTCCTGCGCCTTGCGGCGCAGATTGCGGTCGCTGCTGAGGAAGGCGTTCTTGGCCAGCTGTTGGGTGATGGTGGAGCCACCTTCCGAGACGCCGCCGGCCTGGGCGTTCTTGCCCAGAGCCCGGGCGATCGCCTTGGGGTCGACGCCCATGTGGCTGTAGAAGCGGCGGTCCTCGATCGCGACGAAGGCGCCGGGCACATAGGCCGGCAGCTTGGCCACATCGATCGGGGCCTCCTTGTACGAGCCCCGGCGGGCGATCGGGGAGCCGTCGTTGGCGACCAGCACGATGGCCGAGTTGTTCAGCGGCTCCAGGGCGCGGCTCAGCGGCAACGACCAGAAGAGCGAGGCGAAGGCGACGATCACCAGCACCACGGCGACGGCGGCGCCGATCAGCCAGGCCGGCCGCTTCCAGATCGGCGGCTTTTTCGGCCGCTCGGGCTCGGCCGGCGAGAGGGCGGCTTCCGGGACGGTCTCGACGGCCTCGGGCAGGTCGGTCTCGGCGGGTTCGGGCGGGGCGTCTTCCGGCAGGGTCTCGGGTTCCGGCGTCGTTTCCGGCAGGCCGGCGGCGTCCGTCATCGCCGCCCTGGCGCGCGGCTTGCGAGGCTTGGGTTCCGCCGGTGTTTCTGGGGCGGTGTCTTTCGGATCGTTGGGATCGGACATGAAACTCGGCGCTCGCTTCGGGCGCACGCCCTCAACCGTCGTCGGGCTCATACCACAGGCCCGGAGCAAGCCAAGCGCGCCAAAAGGGAAGTTTTTCTCGCCGGACCCCTTGAACGCGATTTGTACGATCATAGATAGCCCGTCGTGAGGCCGGATGGCCTCTGCCCTTCCTGGGCGTTTCCTCCCTAACTTCTCGAGCCCGGACGGTTTCGCCCGGGCTTTCTTTTTGCGCGTCTACTCGGCCGCGACCGAGACGCCGCCGAAACGCTGGGCGCGGGCGGCGCTTGAGCGCAGGTCCGAGAAGCTCTGGGCGACCAGGGGATAGTCGACGGGCAGGCCCCACTTGGCGCGGTATTGGTCGTCGGTGAGGCCCAGTTGGTTCAGGTGCCGGCGCAGCGAGCGATAGCGGCGGCCGTTCTCGAAGCTGATGATGGCGTCGGGCGTGACGCTGGCGGCGATCTCGGCGGCCGTCGGCGCGGAGACCGGCGTCGGCGTGGCGGCCGGGCCCGCGAAAACCGCCTCTAGCGCGGCGTAGGTGCGAGCGGCGAGGGCGGGCAGGTCATCGGACGAGACCGTGTTGTTGCTGAGATAGGCGCTCAAAACCTGGGCGGCGATCTCGGCGGCGCGTTCCTGAGCCTTGTTCATCGGGTTTCTCGGTGGGGTCGGAAAAAAGGCGCCCAGGAACGGCCGGGGAAGGGGCGTTCCTGGGCAGTGGCGGTGGGATCAGTGCGCGCCGGCGGCTCGGAGGCGATCGCCGAAGGCGCAGGACGGGGGCAGCTCGACCTCGACCCCGGCCCTGGCCTTGCCCTTCAGCCAATCGCTGAGCGCCTCGGCGACGGTGTGGTCCAGGCTGGTCAGGCCGCGGGTGTCCAGGGTCACGCGACCGTTGTTCGGCGCGCTGTCCAGGACCTTGGCGATCTTGGGCAGCTGGACGAACGTGGCCGCGCCTTCCAGGCGGATCTCGCTCTCGTCGGGGCCCAGCTCGCGCTGGAACACGTTGAGGCGCATCTTCTTGAGGTTGGGGACCAGCTCCAGCAGCGTCAGGGCCATGCCGACCAGCACGCCGGTCAGAAGGTCCGTGGCCACCACCATCACGAAGGTCGCGCCCCAGATCAGGGCGGGGAGCAGACCGTAGCGGGCGAACAGGTGACGCACGTGCTGCAGGCTGACCAGCTTCCAGCCCGTGACGACCAGGACGCCGGCCAGGGCCGCGCTGGGCACCATGCGCAGCAGCCAGGGCAGCAGGGCCACGAAGCCCAGGATCCAGACGCCATGCAGGATCGCCGACATGCGGCTCATGGCGCCGGCCTGGACGTTGGCCGAGCTGCGCACGATCACGCCGGTCATCGGCAGGGCGCCGACCAGGCCGCACAGCATGTTGCCGACGCCCTGGGCGCCAAGCTCCTTGTTGTACTTGGTGCGCTCGCCGTCATGCATGCGGTCGACGGCGGCCGCCGACAGCAGGGTCTCGGCCGAGGCGATGAAGGCCACCGCGATGGCGGTCACCAGCAGCATCGGATCCGACATCCGCGCGAAGTCGGCGACACCGGGGATGGCGATGGCGGCGGTGATCGATTCCGGCACCACGATCTTCTTGACGTCCAGCGCCAGGACGGTGGCCAAGACGGTGCCGGCGACAACCCCCAAGAGCGCCCCGGGGACCAGTTTCAAGGCCTTGGGACGGAACTTCTCCCACAGCAGGATCGAGCCGATCGTGACCACGCCGACGGCCAGGGCGGCCTCGACCTGGGTGAGGGTCGCGAACTGCACGCCAGCCAGGGCGCCGGGGATGGCGGCCAGGTTCTGAAGGCCGTGGGCCTTGGGCGAGTCACCGAACAGGACGTGGAACTGGCCCGCCACGATCAGCACGCCGATGCCGGCCAGCATGCCGTGCACGACGGCCGGCGAGATGGCGCGGAACCAGTTGCCCAGCTTGGCGGCGCCGGCGATCAGTTGGATCAGGCCGGCGACGACCAGGATCGGGCCCAGCATGGACAGGCCGTGCTTGGCGACGATCTCGAAGACGATGACCGCCAGGCCGGCGGCGGGGCCGCTGACCTGCAGGGGCGAACCGGCCAGGGCGCCGACGATGACGCCGCCGATGATGCCGGTGACCAGGCCGCGTTCGGCCGGCACGCCGGAGGCGACGGCGATGCCCATGCAGAGGGGCATCGCCACGAGGAAGACGACGATCGAGGCGATGAAGTCGCGCGGCAGGATCGTCGAGAACCCCGGCTTTTCGCCGGGGGCGGTGGAAGCGGCGGCCTGGGTCATTCGGCGGCGATGCCCAGGTGATCGGCGGCGACCATGCGGCGGGCCGGACGCTGGGCGACCGGCAGCGGCGCGCCTTCGTAGACCTGCTCGAACTGGCCGGTGTCGCCGTTATAGGCCTGGATCTGGCCGGTCTCGATCTCGAAGAACCAGCCGTGCAGGGTCAGTTCGCCCCGGGCCATGGCCGACGCCACCGACGGGTGGGTGCGCAGATGATTGATCTGGACCACCACGTTTTCCAGCGACAGGGCGCGGGTGCGGCCGTGGTCGTCGAGGTGTCCGTAGCACGAGCACACCACGCTGTGGGCGGCGTGGGCGTGGCGCAGCCAGGCGGCGACGTTGGGCATCTTCTCCAGCGCCTCGGGATGCGAGAAGGCCTTCATGGCCCCGCAGTCCGAGTGGCCGCAGACGACGATGTCGCGCACGCCCAGCGCCATCACTGCGTACTCCACGGCCGACGACACGCCGCCGTTGGCTTGGCTGAACGGCGGCACGATGTTGCCGGCGTTGCGGCAGACGAACAGGTCGCCGGGGTTGGCCTGGGTGATGAGCTCGGGGACGACGCGGCTGTCGGCGCACGAGATCATCAACGCCTTGGGGCTCTGGCCGTGGCTGGCGAGGCGTTCGTAGAGGGCGCTCTGGGCGGGGAAGACTTGGCCGCGGAACAGCGCGGCGCGTTCGAGAAACTGTTCCAAAGGGACCTCCATGAGGATGGCCGCCGCGACGCCAGGAAAAGGGGAGACGAACGTCGCGGCGGGCGTTTCGGCGGGTGAGGGCCTGACGCACCTTGGAAGGTCGGTTTCTGGTTTTGCTGCGATGCAGCGGCTTTGTGACAAAGCGTGTCGGCTCGGTCAGAGCGCCGGCAGCCTCAGCTCCACGCGCAGGCCGCCTTGCGGGCGGTTCTTCAACACCAGGGCGCCGCCTTCGCGCTGCATGATCTGTTGGACGATGGTCAGGCCTAGGCCGAGGCCCGCGGTGTTGCGGGCCCTAGCGCTGTCCAGCCGGTGGAAGGGCTGCAGCACCTCGGCCAATTCGGTCTCGGGAATGCCGGGGCCGTTGTCCTCGATGGCCAACACGGCCGTGCGGCCTTCGCGGGCGAGGGTCAGGGTCGCGTCGCCGCCGTAGTGCAGCGCGTTCTCGACCACATTGCTGATCGCCCGCTTCAGGGACACGGGGCGGACCTGGACCGGCAGGTGGTCGAGGCCGGCATAGGTCGCGGCGTGCTCGGCGTCGGTGGCGTCGTCGACCACGGTCATGGCGATCGCGGCAAGGTCCGTGCGGCGGCGGGGTTCGGGATCCTCCTGGCCGCCCAGATAGGCCAGCAGCGAGTCGAGCATGGCCGTCATCTCGTCGACGTCGGCCTCCAGGGCCTCGCGGGCCTCGGCGTCCTTGACGAAGCCGGCCCGCAGGCGCAGGCGGGCCAATGGCGTTCTCAGGTCATGGCCGACGGCCGCCAGCGCCTCGGTGCGGGCGCGCAACAATCCGGAAATGCGATCCTGCATGGCGTTGAACGCCTTGGCCACCAGCTTGAGGTCGCCAGCGCCGCTCTCGGCGATGCGGACCTGCGCGCCCTTGCCGACCTTGTCGGCGGCCTCGGCCAGGGCGCGGAGGGGGCGGCTGAGATTGCGTAGCACCAGGGCTGCGGCGGCGATGACCCCCAGGCCCAGGATGAAGGCCGAACCGACGCTGCTGAGCAGCACGGCCCAGGGCGCGGCGCGGATCTTGGTCTTGAGGGTCAGCCACGAGCCGTCGCGCAGTTGCAGCGCCACTTTCACGCGCGTGTCGCGCGGCAGGGCGCGGTCGATGTCGGCGTTCAGGCGCAGCTCGCGGCCCCGCAGGCTGGGTTCGGCGTCGCGGAAACGCTCTTTGAGCTCGTGCTCGGTCGTCCGGTTTCGGTCGACGAGGACGGGCAGGGGCGACCAGGTCAGCTCTGTCGCGCGCGATGAGATCATCACCGCCTGGGTCTTGCGGTCCTGGGCAGAGGTCGAGTCCAGCAAGGTCTCTGCCGTGACCAGCTGCTCGGCGGCGCGGCGCAACTGGTTGTCGCGATTGGGATAGAGGCGACTGTTCTCGAACAGGATCGAGCTGCCGACGAATTCCAGGGCCACGGCCAGCATCAGCACCAGGGTGACCTGGCCGACCAGACGCTGCGGCCATAGCCGCAGAAGCTTCATCGGCGCTCCCAGTTCATCGACGTTCCCAATTCACCGGCGCTCAACGGCCACGGTGAAGATGTAGCCGACGCCGCGCACGGTGCGTAGCAGCGACTCGGCCTGGTTGGTGACGGCCAGTTTCCGGCGCAGGCGGCTGACCAGCACGTCGATGCTGCGGTCCGAGGCGTCCGAGAAGCGGGCGCGGGACATCTCCAGCAGGCGCTCACGGCCGATGACCCGCTGGGGCGAACTGACGAAGGCCAGCAGCAGGTCGAACTCGGCGCCGGACAGGTCGACGAAGGCGCCATCGGGCGACAGCAGCTCGCGACGACCGGGATCCAGGCTCCAGCCGGCGAACGTCATCTGCTGGTGGCCGCGCGGCTGGCTGGCCTGCTGGCCGTTCTGGGTGCGGCGCAGGATCGCGCGGATGCGGGCGATCAGCTCCTTCTTGCTGAAGGGCTTGCCGATATAGTCGTCGGCGCCGAGCTCCAGGCCGATCAGGCGGTCGGTCTCGTCGTCGCGGGCGCTGAGCATGACGATCGGCACGTCGCTCTCGCGCCGGATGCTGCGGCACAGATCGAAGCCGTTGCTGCCCGGCAGCATCACGTCCAGCAGGATCAGGTCGACGGTGTTGGTCTCCAGCACCCGGGCCATCTCGGCCCCGTGGCCGGCGCTGAGGGGCTGGAAGCCTTCCTCGCGCAGCAGGCGCATCAGGAGGGTGCGCAGGGCTGGATCGTCCTCGACAATGAGGATGGTCGGCGCGAGCGGCGCTGTCGCCATCTCGCGCGGCAGGGCGATCGTTCCGTGACCTGAAGAATCCATACGCTTGGGCTACTTAAGCGCGGCAAAGCCGCAGGCAAGGGCGAAGTCGACGATTTCAGTACGGCTTCACCCGAAAAGGGGGAAGGCGCCCTCGCGCGCATTGCAGGTATGGGGACGCGCGAGGGCTGACCGCCGGGCTCTGCTCTGGAGCCCGTCCGGTCGTTCCGGGGCCGAACCTAGCTGGCGCGGCACGTATCGGAGGAAGCGCCGTCCGACTTGGCGTCGGCCTTGGCGGCCTCGGCGGTCTTGGGGGCGGGGCAGTCGGACGAAGCCTGCAGTTTGGCCGCTTCGCGCTTCTTCTTTTCGAGGTTCTTCTTGGCGACCTCCTCGGTGAAGGTCAGGCCGGTGCCTTGCGGGCCCGCGAGGGCTAGGGCGGGGGAGGCGACCAGGCAGGCGGCCGCCAGGCCGAGGGACGCGAGGATTTTCATACGGAACACCAACTCTGGGAAAGCAAAAGGCAGGGTGGAGATCAGCCGCCCGACGTGGTGTCGGCGGCCGCCTGAACGGCGGGCAGGGCGCGGCGGTAACCGTCGACGGCCTTCAGCAGGCCTTCGATCTCGGCGTGGGTGATGGCGGTGCGATGCTCGTAGCCGCGATCGGACTTGAACTTGAAGCTCCAGGCGCCCGGCGTGGCGGCGGCGCGGCGCAGCTCGCTTTCGGAGACGTCGAAGGAGACTTCCTCGCGGCACACTTCCGGGGCTTCGAACAGGAAGCACTGGCCGGCGTTGTCCCGGATCTTGGTCACCGGCGCGGCGACCGGCCATTTGCCCGTCTGGTACGAGACCTCGCCGTAGCCGCGGATCGAGCCCGGATACATCAGGGTCTGGCGGACCTCGAAGCGGGTGGCACCCGAGCGCTTGTCGACGATGGCCCGCAGGTGGTTGTCGTTGTAGGGCGACTTGAACAGGCCCCTGCCGCTGTGGAAGCCGCGCTCGGAGCTGATCACGGTCTCGACGTCCAGGGGATCGTCGATGACCTGGGTCTTGGCGTGGAAATGGTCGGCGGTCAGGGCGGTCTGCTTGGCGGGCAGCTTGTGGGTCTCGGCGGCGGCCGCGCCGGCCCAGGCCACGCCGCCGACCAGGGCCAACGCCATCAAAGTATTACGGGTCTTGTTCATCCTGGTTCTCCCGAGCGGGGCCGGCTCCGGGGGACGAGTGGCCCTGCTACGGGTCCGAGATTGGCGAGGCCGCCTTTCGGCTCTGCATCGCGTTTGTGACAAAGGATGACAGGCGGCGTTTCGTTCGCGGTTGCTTAAAGTTTCAGCTTCGCCGCGATCGCCGACCACGGAACCAGCTTGAAGTTCTGGTGCTCGGGCGGGGCGATGTTGCGGCCGTCCTGGGCGACGAAGGCGCCGCCTTCTAGGCCCGCGCCCAGCGCGGCGCTGGTGACGTCCAGGCCGTCGGTCTCGGAGATCCCGTCGACGCCGTTGTCGCCGTTGGCGGTGACCGCGAAGCTGCCGACATAGGCGTTGTCGCCTTCGCGGCGGAACACCGCGTAGCTGTTGTTGCCTTGGCTGGACAGCACCAGGAAGCCCTTGCCGCCCGCTTGCGCGTAGAGGCCGATCCCTTCCAGGTCGTCCTTCAGGGCTGGATTGTCGGCGACGCGGGTGACGGCTTTCCTGGCGGAGCCCGCCTTCGCGTTAGCCCCCAGCTTCCAGAGCGCGACGTCTTCCTCCGCCACATAGAGCGCGCCGGTTTCGTCATCGGCGACACAGCCCTCGGTCTGGGAGCCGAAGCGAATGTCGCGGACCGGCTGGGTCCCGACCTTGCCGGCGGGCGTGGCGGTCAGCTTCCACTGGCGCACCAGGCCGTCGGGATCGCCGACGAAGACGAAGGTCTGGCCCCGGCGGTCGCGGTACATGCACAGGCCGTAAGGATCGGAAAGGTCCGTGGGCTGAAGGCCGTCGGCGACATTGCTCAACAGGCGGGTCTCGGGATCGATCGTATAGAGCGCGATGGACTTGTGGGTGCGGTCGCTGGCGGCGATCAGGGTCACGGTCTTGCCGCCCAGTTTGAAGCCGCCGCGCAGGTCGACATTGTTCATCTTGCCGTCGGGCAGGAACTGCAGACGCTTGCCGGAGAGGTCGTAGACCGCCAGCCCGCCCTTCTTGTCCGTACCGATGATGGCGCTCTTCGCAGGATCGGTCGGGTGGACCCAGATGGCCGGGTCGTCGGCGGCGTCACCGTCGTGGTCGACCGGCTCGGTCTCCATGGTCGCGTGGACCAGGGCCAGCTTGCTGGGAGCGACCGGCGGGACGTCGACGCCGACCGGTAGCTTGAGGGCGGCGGCGACATCGGCCCAGGACAGCATCTTGCTGTGAGCGCCCTGCTTGCGGTCGTCGGCGATCAGCAGGCCGCCGGACGGCAGGCCCGGCCCCACCGGCGCGCGCAGGCCGAACAGGGCCGCGGGGTTCTCGACCGTCCCGGCGCTGAAGCTGCCCAGGAAACTGTCGTCGGCGCTTCGGTCATAGACGTTGAACGCCGCCGCGTCGGTGTTGGCGGCCACCAGATAGTCGGCGCCCTTGCCGCCGTTGACGATGGCCAGACCGCCGACCTCGCCGGCGATGTGGCCCAGGCGATTGATGTCGACGATGACCGGGACCGGCTCGGCCTCGGGATCGGCGTCGTAGCGCCAGATCCCGACCGCGGCCTGGGCGACATAGAGCGCGCCGCTGGCGTCGTCGGCGACGCAGTACTTGGCCTCGGACGACAGGCGTAGTCGGCGCACGACGCGGCCGTCCATCTTGCCGTCGGCCGTCGGAAACAGCAGCCACTGGTCCAGCTGGCCGTCGCGGCCCATGGTGAAGGCGTATAGCGACCCGTCGCGGGCGCCGCGGTGCAGGCAGAGCCCTTCGCCGGAATAGCCCAGCATCAGCGGCTTGGCGTCGATGGCCGCGACCTGGCCGCCGGCCCAGTCGCGGGCCAACAGGCGCAGGCGGCCGCCCTGGCTGTCCAATACGGCCAGGATGGCGCGGGAGCCGTCGTCGCGGGCGTCGACCGCCTCGACTTCGCCGCCGGGGATCGAGGCGATGCGCTGGCCGTCCAGGCCGTAGAGCTCCAGGCCGGCCAGTTCGGCGCTGGCGGCGATCACGCTCTTGCCCGGCTCGGTCGGATGACGCAGCAACACCACGCCGTTGGCGCCGCCCTGGGCGGTGGGCGCGGTGGCTCCGATCGCCTGGACGACTGGCAGGGGGACGACTGGCAAAGGGACCTGCGCCAGGGCCGGCGCGGCGGCGGTCAGGGTCAGCAGGCTGGCGGCGAGTTTTAGGTGGTTCACGTCGAGCGCCCCTCTTGTCACGTTTGCGTCTTGTCCGTCGCCTAGACGCGGCTGGCTGACGTCCGGCTGACGAAGTCCGTCATCTGAAGAAAAATTCCATTCGTATTGTAAAATGGAAAATCTGTTCGTATCGTGTGGGCAAATGAAACGGCCCCGGAAAAACAGGTGGCCCACAGGGGAGGTTTGAATGGTGAGGCTTCGCTACGCATTGATGACGGCCGCGCTGGTTCCGCTGCTGGCGGGAACGGCGCACGCGGGGACAGGCGGTCCCGCCGGCGACCTGAAGCTGGAACGGATGGTCATGGTCATGCGTCACAGCGTGCGGCCGCCGACCAAGGCGCCCGCCACGCCGGCGGGTACGACCGCCCAGCCTTGGGGGACCTGGACCACGCCCTATGGCGAGCTGACCCCGCACGGCGGCGAGGGCGCGCGACTGATGGGCTCCTATTACCGCACCTTCCTGGGCGCGCGGGGCCTGTTGCCGCGCGAGGGCTGCGCGGCGTCGGGCGATATCGTCGCCTGGGCCAGCGGCAAGCAAAGGGCGATCAAGACCGCCGAGATGTTCGTCGAGGGCCTGCAGCCCGGCTGTGGCCTGACGGTCGCCCATCCCGATATCGAGGACAACGATCCGATCTTCCACCCCGCTGAGGGCATCGACGGCGACCTCGCCCTGAAGGCCGCCCAGCGCCAGAAGCCCGGCGTCGCGGCCGAGGCCAAGGTTCACGCCAAGGACTTCGCGGTGCTGCAGCGGGTGCTGGGCTGCGATCCGGCCACCAAGGCCGGCTGCGGCATCGCCGGCAAGCCCTCGCACCTGACCGCCAATAAGGGTGACACGCCCGACCTGGGCGGGGCGCTGTCGATCGCCTCGACGGCCGGCCAGACGGTCCTGCTGGAATATGTCGAGGGCAAGCCGATGGCCGAGGTCGGCTGGGGCCGCGCCTCCAAGGCCGACATCCAGGCCATGCTGCGCTTCCACCCGGTGAAGTTCCACTACGAGGTCGGCGCGCCCTACATCGCCGAGCGTTACGCCGCGCCGGTCGCCAAGGAAGTGCTGAACGCGCTGAAGGGCGAGGCCGGGACAGGCGGCAAGCTGACCATGCTGGTCGGCCACGACACCAACATCGCCGCCCTACGCGGTTTCCTGGGCGCGCACTTCACCGCCGCCGACTATCCTCAGGATGACCCGCCGCCCGGAGGGGCCATGGGCTTCGAGCTGCTGAAAGACGGGACGGGCCAGCGCTTCGTTCGGGCCTTCTACACCGCCCAGAGCATGGATCAGCTGCGCGAGCTGCAGCCGCTGACCGCCATCAACCCGCCGGCCTACGCCTATTTCCCGGTCCCGGGCTGCGGCGTGAAGGGCGAGCCGACCCTGTGCCCGCTCGAGACCTTCCAGAAGATCGTCGGCGGCAAGCTGGCCCGTCCGGCGAAGAACTAGATCGATCCATCCGGCGACACCTCTGGCGGCGGCTCTCCTGCGGAGCCGCCGTTTCTTTGTGTCTCCTTCTCCCGCAAGGGGAGAAGGGCGTTCAGAGCTTCACCACCTGCCCGGTCTTCGCCGACTGGCCGGCCGCCTCGGCCAAGGCCAGGGCCTCGACGCCGTCGACATAGCCGACCGAGGGCAGGGCCTCGCCGCGGATGATTTCGGCGAAGTGCGCCATCTCGCGGCGGTAGGCCTCGGCGTAGCGGTCGAGGAAGAAGTTCTGGAAGGCGTCGCTGGACGCGCCGGCCTCGCCCCAGACGCTGACCGTGCTCTCCATGACGTTGTCGGCGCGGACCAGGCCCTTGGCGCCGAAAGCCTCGATGCGCTGGTCGTAGCCATAGCCGCTGCGGCGGCTGTTGCTGATCATGCAGATCTTGCCCGAGGCGGTGCGCAGGATGATCTTGGCGGTGTCGACGTCACCGGCCTCGCCGATCGCCGGATCGACCAGGCAGCTGGCGGCCGCGTAGACCTCGCTCACCGGCTCGTCCAGCAACCAGCGGGCCATGTCGAAGTCGTGGATGGCCATGTCCTTGAACAGGCCGCCCGAGACCTTGACGTAGCTGACCGGCGGCGGGGCCGGATCGTGGCTGGTGATGTGCACCGTCTCCAGCGCGCCGACGACGCCAGCCGAGAGCCTGGCTTTGAGCCCCTGGAAGTTCGGGTCGAAGCGGCGGTTGAAGCCCAGGAACAGCTTCACGCCCTTGCCGCCCAGTTCGCCCTGCGCCGAGCGGGCTCGAGCCAGGTCCTGGTCGATCGGTTTCTCGCAGAACACCGCCTTGCCGGCCGCGATGGCCTTCAGGGAATAGTCCAGGTGGGTGTCGGTCGAACTGGCGACGATGACCCCGGCCACCGACGGATCGTTCAGCGCCGTGTCGAGGTCGACGACATTCGCGCCGGTCTCGGCGGCCAAGCCGTCGGCGGCCGCGGCCACCGGATCGACCACATATTTCAGGCGCAGGCCCGGCTGGCCGGCGACGTTCTTGGCGTGGATGCGGCCGATGCGGCCGGCGCCCAAAATGGCGATGTCGTGCATGGGAACCCTAATGCGTTTGCCGCGCCGCTACTCGGTGGTCGCGCTTGGCTCCTCTCTAGTATGGAATAAAAATTCCTTCCATATGAAAAGTGGAATGGGTGCGCGAGCCCGCGAGCGTTTGTGTTCGGCCGCGGAACGGATATTCTATTTCTGAAGCGATCATATCGGGGCGGAAATGACCGAAGAGACCACGGCGACCACGGCGCCGGCCACGGCCGAGGAGCTCAGGGCGGCGATCCTCGAGCGCTACGATTCGCTGAGCAAGCGGCTGCAGCAGATCGCCCGCTACGTGCTGGACGAGCCCAACGAGCTGGCGCTGGAGACTCTGGCGGTGATCTCCGAGCGGTGCGGCGTGCAGCCCTCGGCCATCGTCCGCTTCGCCAAGACCTTCGGTTATCCTGGCGCCAGCCAGATGCAGCGCCTGTTCCGCGACGGCCTGCTGTCGGGCCATGCCGGCTTGGGCTACGGCGAGCGCGTGCGCCATTTCAACGAGGCGGTGGCGCGCAAGTCCGACGGCGGGGCCGATGTCCTGAGCGAGTTCGTCGAGGGCAACACCCTGGCCCTGCAGAACCTGACCCAGACGGTCAGCGAAGCCGACATGAAGGACGCCGTCGCCCTGATCGACCGGGCCGAGACGGTATATGTCGTAGGCTTTCGCCGCTCGTTCCCGGTGGCCTCGTACCTGGCCTATTCGCTGCAGCAGGTGAACAAGCGCACTCTGTTCATCGACGGTGTGGCCGGCCTGACCAAGCAGCAGGTCCAGACCATCGGCCCGCGCGACCTGCTGATCGCCGTCAGCTACCACCCGTACGCCGAAGAGACGGTGCAGGCCGTCGACATGGCCACCCAGCGCGGCGCGCGGATTCTTTCCATCAGCGATAGTCTGGTCAGCCCGATCGCCAAGCCGGCCGAACTGGTGCTGCACGTGCGCGAATCGGAGGTGCGGACCTTCCGCTCGCTGGCCGCCTCGATCTGTCTGGCCCAGGCCCTGGTGATCGGCTTCGCCTTCGAGTCCAGCAAGGAAAAGAAGAAGCTGAAGAAGGGCGGTTGATCGGCTTGGCGGACCGTCCGTTCCATTCCAAATCAAAAATGAAATGGATGTTGCAAGTGTTCTATCTTTGGAATATGCGTTACATATCGCCGGCGGGGAGGCTGGCTCGGAGTGACGTGGAACCGGCATGGCGCAGGACGCAAAGACCCTTGATCTGATCGCCATCGGCCGGTCCTCCGTCGACCTCTACGGACAACAGGTGGGCGGGCGGCTGGAGGACATGTCCTCCTTCGCCAAGTATCTGGGCGGCAGCCCGACCAACACCGCCGCCGGCGGGGCGCGCCTGGGGCTGAAGACGGGCCTCCTGACCCGCGTCGGCGCCGACCACATGGGCCGCTTCATCCGCGAGCAGCTTGAGCGCGAGGGCGTCAATGTCGCCGGCGTGCTGTCGGATCCCGACCGCCTGACGGCCCTGGTGATCCTGGGCATCCGCGACCGGGTGAACTTTCCGCTGATCTTCTACCGCGAGAACTGCGCCGACATGGCGTTGCAGCCGTCGGACGTCGACGAGACCTGGTTCGCCCAGGCTGGGGCGGTGCTGATCAACGGCACCCACCTGTCGCAGCCGAACGTCTACGAGACCAGCCTGAAGGCCGCCCGCGCGGTGAAGGCTGCCGGAGGGCGCGTGGCCTTCGACATCGACTATCGCCCCGTGCTGTGGGGCCTGACCGGCAAGGACGCCGGCGAGAACCGCTTCGTCGAGAACCAGGACGTCACCGCCAAGCTGCAGGAGGTCGTGGCCTTGTGCGACCTGATCGTCGGCACCGAGGAAGAGATCCACATCTTGGGCGGCACGACCGACACCATCGCGGCCTTGCGGGCGATCCGCAAAGGCGCGCCGGACGCGCTGCTGGTCTGCAAGCGCGGGCCGGACGGCTGCGTCGCTTTCCCGGACGCCATTCCCGACACCTTGGACGAAGGCGTCAGCGCCAGGGGTTTCAAGGTCGAGGTGTTCAACGTGCTGGGGGCGGGCGACGCCTTCATGGCCGGCTTTCTGCGCGGCTGGCTGCGTAACGAGACCGTCGAGACCTGCTGCGAGTGGGGCAACGCCTGCGGGGCCATCGTCGTCTCGCGCCATGGCTGCACGCCGGCCATGCCGACCTGGGTCGAGCTGGAGGCCTTCCTGTCGGAGCGGGAACGTCCGTTCCGCCTGCGCGAGGACGTCGAGCTGGAACACATCCACTGGGCCAGCACCCGCGACCGCGTCTATGACGAGCTGACGGTCCTGGCCGTCGATCACCGCAGCCAGTTCCTGGACCTGATCGCCGAGACCGGCGGCGACCCCGAGCGGATCCCGCACTTCAAGACCCTGGCTCTGCGCGCTGTGCGGCAGGTGGCCGGTCGCGACGAAGCCCGGTTCGGTATGCTGCTGGACGGCCGTTTCGGCTTGGACGCCCTGGCCCAGGCCGCCGACCACGACTACTGGATCGCCCGCCCGATCGAGCTGCCCAAGTCGCGGCCGCTGGAGTTCGAGAGCTCTGCCGACGTCGCCACCGAGCTGACGGAGTGGCCGGCGGGGCAGGTGGTCAAGTGCCTGTGCTTCTATCACCCCGACGACGAGATCGCGTTGCGCGAGCGGCAGGAACGCCAGCTGCTGCGCCTGTTCGACGCCTGTCGGAAGACCCGCCATGAGCTGCTGCTGGAACTGATCCTGCCGGCCGGCATGGACAGCGACAGCCGCACCGTGGCCCGCGCCATTCGTCGCCTCTATTCCCTGGGCATCCGCCCGGACTGGTGGAAGCTGGAGCCGCTGCAGGACGCGGTGGCCTGGCGCGAGACCGAGATGGCCATCAACGAGAACGACCCGCTGTGCCGTGGCGTGGTGCTGTTGGGGCTGTCGGCGCCGGAGGCCGAGCTGCTGGCTTCGTTCGAGGTCGTCGCCCCGTTCCCGATCGTGAAGGGCTTCGCCGTCGGCCGTACCATCTTCTACGATGTCGCCCGCGATTGGCTGGCGGGTCGTATCGACGACGAGGCGGCGGTCGCCGCGCTCGCCTCCAAGTTCAAGGTGCTGGTCGACGCCTGGCGGCGTCTGCGCGGCGCTGCCGAGAAGGCCGCGTAACATGGCGACTGTCCGTCTCACCGCCGCCCAGGCGACCGTCCGCTGGCTCTCGCAGCAATATGTCGAAACCGGGAAGGGGGAGGTCCCGTACTTCGCCGGGGTCTGGGCGATCTTCGGCCACGGCAATGTCGCCGGCCTGGGCGAAGCCCTGCACGGCGTCCGTGACGTGCTGCCGACCTATCGGGCGCACAACGAACAGGGCATGGCCCACGCGGCCATCGCCTTCGCCAAGCAGTCGCGCCGCGAGCGGGCCATGGTCTGCACCACCTCGATCGGCCCCGGCGCGACCAACATGGTCACCGCGGCCGCCCTGGCCCATGTGAACCGCTTGCCGGTGCTGTTTCTGCCCGGCGACGTCTATGCCAGCCGCCGTCCCGATCCCGTTCTCCAGCAGATCGAGGACTTCGGCGACGGCACGATCAGCGCCAACGACGCCTTCAAGCCGGTCTCGCGCTATTTCGACCGCATCGTGCGTCCCGAGCAGATCCTGGACGCCCTGCCGCGGGCCCTGGCGACCATGCTGGACCCGGCCACCTGCGGCCCCGCGACCCTGGCCTTCTGCCAGGACGTCCAGGCCGAGGCGTTCGACTATCCGGAAGCCTTCTTCGCCAAGAAGGTCTGGCGCATCCGCGCGCCGCGTCCCGATCCGCGCGAACTGGCGGATCTCGTCTCGCTGATCAAGGCGGCCAAGCGGCCGCTGGTCGTGGCTGGGGGCGGGGTGCTGTACGCCCGCGCCGAGGCCGCCCTGGCCAACCTCGTCTCCCGCGCCGGCCTGCCGGTCGCCGAGACGCAAGGAGGGAAGGGGAGCCTGGCCTGGGATCACCCGTTGAACCTGGGCGCCGTCGGTGTCACCGGCACGACCGCCTCGGTGGCGGCGTCGGAAGAGGCCGACCTGATCATCGGCGTTGGCACCCGCTTGCAGGACTTCACCACCGGCTCGCGCGCCCTGTTCGGCGCCGACGGCCGCAAGCTGGTGCAGATCAACGTCGCCCCGCACGACGCCCACAAGCACGGCGCGGCCAGCGTCGTCGGAGACGCCCTGGCGGTGGTCGAGGCCCTTTCCGAGGCGCTGGACGGCTGGCAGGCTCCGAAGGCCTGGACCGACAAGGCCACAGGCGGCGTTTCCGGCTGGAACGCCATCTTCGACGCGGCGACCAAGCCCGACAATCGCGAGCTGCCGACCGACGCCCAGGTGCTGGGCGCGGTATGGCGAGCCTCGTCCGACGACAGCGTGGTGGTCTGCGCCGCCGGCGGCCTGCCGGGCGAGTTGCACAAGCTGTGGCGCACGCGTCGGCCCGGCGGCTACCACGTCGAGTACGGCTTCTCGTGCATGGGCTACGAGATCGCCGGCGCCGTCGGCGTGAAGATGGCCGCGCCGGACCGCGAGGTCCACGTGATGGTCGGCGACGGCAGCTATCTGATGATGAACTCCGAGCTGGCCACCTCGGTGATGCTGGGGACCAAGCTGATCGTCACCGTCCTCGACAACCGAGGCTTTGGCTGCATCAACCGCCTGCAGGCGGCGACGGGCGGGGCGGCGTTCAACAACCTGCTGGCCGACGCGCGCCACGAAACCCTGCCGGACATCGACTTCGCCGCCCACGCCGCCAGCCTGGGCGCCCGCTCGGAAAAGGTGGCCAGCCTGGCCGAGCTGGAGGCGGCGCTGCAACGCGCCAAGGCCAGCGACTGCAGCTACGTCGTGGTCATCGACACCGACCCGATGCCGGCCACCGAAGGCGGCGCCTGGTGGGATGTGACCGTGCCGGAAGTCTCGGTGCGCCCGACCGTCAACGCCGCGCGCGCCGACTACGAAACCAAGATCA
This sequence comes from Caulobacter segnis, assembly GCF_023935105.1. NCBI lineage: Bacteria > Pseudomonadati > Pseudomonadota > Alphaproteobacteria > Caulobacterales > Caulobacteraceae > Caulobacter > Caulobacter sp. RL271. The sequence continues at coordinate 2,185,244 of NZ_CP096040.1, forward strand.
AGCAACAGCGTACGGGGGACTAACCCATGACCATCCGTTTCGGCGTGAGCCCCATCGCCTGGATCAATGACGACATGCCCGAGCTGGGCGGCGACACCCCGCTGGAAAGCGTGCTGGCCGACTGCCAGGCCATCGGCTTCTCCGGCGTCGAGCTGGGCGGCGTCTTCCCGCGCGACCCGGCGGTGCTGAAGCCGCTGCTGGACCGCTACGGCCTCTCGCTGGTCGGCGGCTGGTACAGCGGCAATCTCTTGGTCCACTCGGCCGACGATGAGATCGCCGCCCTGCAACCGCATCTGGCCTTGCTGAAGGCGATGGGCTGTTCGGTGTTCATCCACGCCGAGACCAGCAACGCCATCCACGGTGACCGCTCCAAGACGCTGTCGGCGACCCCGCGCCTCGACGCCGAGGGCTGGAAGGAATTCGGCGCGCGCCTGACCAAGGTGGCCGACTACATCGCCAGCCAGGGCCTGAAGTTCGCCTATCACCATCACCTGGGCACCGTGGTCGAGCGGCCTGAGGACCTGGAGGCCTTTCTGGCCAACACGGGACCCTCGGTCGGCCTGACCGTCGACACCGGCCATGCGGCCCTGGGCGGCCTGGACCCGGTGCAGGTGATCCGCAGCTATCCGCACCGCGTCGCCCACGTGCACTGCAAGGACATCCGCAGCGAGGTCTTTCACAAGGTGGTCTCGCGCGGCGGCGGCAGCTTCCTGGAAGGCGTGCTGGCCGGCATGTTCACCGTGCCCGGCGACGGTTATCTGGACTACGCGGCGGTCATGCAGGCGCTGGCCGAGATCAATTACTCGGGCTGGATCATCGTCGAGGCCGAACAGGACCCCGCCATCGCCAATCCCCGCCAGTACGGCGAGATGGGCCTGGCGACCCTGAAGAAGGAAGCCGCCGCAGCGGGCTTGAGGGCCGCGTGATGAGCAAGCTGCTGGTTCGCTCGCACGCGCCCGACGCGTCCGGTTCTGTCCTGGAAGTCACGCCCGCCTCGGCAGGCTGGACCCATGTCGGCTTCCAGGTCGTCAAGTTGGCGGCCGGCGACACCTTTGACGGCTCCGAGCCCAACCGCGAGACTTGCGTCGTCGTGATGAGCGGGACCGCCGAGGTCTCGGCCGAGGGCGTTTCGTTCGGCAAGGTCGGCGGCCGCGCCAGCGTGTTCGAGGATCGGGCCCCTGGCGCGGTCTATGTCCCCGCCGCGACGCCCTATGTCGTCACCGCCGTCACAGACGTCGAGTTGGCTCTCTGCACAGCCCCGGGCAAGCCAGGCGGCGAGGCCCGCCTCATCGCCGAGGGCGACATGCCGCGCGAGACGCGAGGCCAGGGGACGAACACGCGCCTCGTCCGCAACATCCTGCCCGAGACGGCCCCGGCCGACGGTCTGCTGGTGGTCGAGGTGATCACGCCCGGCGGCCACTGGTCCAGCTATCCACCGCACAAGCACGACACCGCCGCGGAGGGCGAGGAGACGGCGCTGGAAGAGACCTACTATCACCGCCTGAACCCGCCGCAGGGCTTCGCCTTCCAGCGCGTCTACACCGACGACCGCAGCCTGGACGAGACCGTCTGCGTGCAGGACGGCGACGTGGTCATGGTCCCGCGCGGCTACCACCCGGTCGGGGCCCCGCACGGTTACGACCTCTACTACCTCAACGTCATGGCCGGACCGCACCGGAAGTGGATCTTCCGCAACGACCCGGCCCACGACTGGATCATGCGCAAGGCCTGATCGAACGACATGGCTCATCCCGTCGCCACGTAGCGGCGGGAGGGCAGGGGGAAACGAAGATGCTGACCTTCTTCGCGCGCGGGCCCGACGCGCCGCCGCTGAGCGATCCGGCGACGATCGACACGCTGTACCGGCGCCATCGCTTCCGGATCATGCTGGCCATCACCCTGGGCTACGGCATGTCCTATACCTGCCGCCTGGCGCTGGGCATGGTGAAGAAGCCGCTGATCGATGCGGGCATCTTCACGCCCACCGAGCTGGGCCTGATCGGCTCGGCCCTGTTCTACGCCTACGCCTTCGGCAAGCTGACCAACGGCGTCCTGGCCGACCACGCCAACATGAAGCGGTTCTTCGCCTTCAGCGTGCTGATCTCGGGCCTGGCCAATGTCGGCATGGGGTTCTCGACCACCGTGGCCCTGTCGGCGGCGCTGTGGGGGATCAACGGCTGGTTCCAGAGCTTCGGCGCGCCGGCCGGGGTGGTGTCGATGAGCCAGTGGTTCAGCAACCGCGAGCGCGGCCGCTACTACGGCGTCTGGAGCACCGCCCACTCGATCGGCGAGGGCCTGACCTTCGCCGCGGTCGGCGGCGTCGTCGCGGCGTTCGGCTGGCGCTACGGCTTCTGGGGACCGGCGGCGATCGGCGTGCTGGTGGCCATCGCCGGCTACTTCCTGATCCAGGATCGCCCGCAGACCCTGGGCCTGCCCGCCGTCGCCGACTGGCGTAACGACCACTGGCAGGGCGACAAGCCCCAATCGGGGCCGAAGCCGGAGCCCGCCAGCGTCTTTCGGACCCAGCTGCAGATCCTCAAGATCCCCGCCGTCTGGGCCTTGGCCCTGTCGTCGGCCCTGATCTACGTGACCCGCTACGCCATCAATAGCTGGGGTGTCCTCTATCTGCAGGAGGCGCGTGGCTACAGCCTGGCGGCGGCCGGCTCGATGCTGATGATCTCGACCCTGGCCGGCATCGTCGGCGCGATCAGCTTCGGGTTCGTGTCCGACAAGGTGTTCGGCGCGCGGCGTCCGCCCGCCAACCTGCTGTTCGGCTTGCTGGAACTGGCGGGTCTGGCCTTGATCCTCTACGGCCCCAACACCGCGCCGGTCATGATCATCGGCATGATCCTGTTCGGCCTGGGCATGACGGCCCTGGTCACCTCGCTGGGCGGGCTGTTCGCCACCGACATCTGTCCTAAGCGCGTGGCCGGCGCGGCCGTTGGCCTGATCGGGGTGTTCAGCTATCTGGGCGCGGCCATCCAGGAACATGTCAGCGGCGTGCTGATCGAGCGTGGCATGCGTGTCATCGACGGCGTGCGACACTACGACTTCGGGCCCGCCATGATCTTCTGGATGGGCGCGTCCGTCGCTTCCCTGACCCTGGCCGCCGGCCTGTGGCGCACCAAGCTGAGAGACTGATCCCGTGACCGAGCCTTCCCCGCTGCTGCAGACGATGATCCGCGCGGCGCGCGCCGCCGGCGACCGTCTCAAGCAGGACTTCGCCGAGATCGCCACCCTGGAGATCCAGCACAAGAACGGTCCGGCCGACCCCTTCACCATCGCCGACGTGCGCGCCGAGCAGACGGTGAAGTCGATCCTGTCGGAGGCCTATCCAGACTACGGCTTCCTGGGCGAGGAGGGGGGACTGGTCGAGGGCGCGGACCCCGCCAACACCTGGATCTGCGACCCGCTGGACGGCACCGCCAACTTCCTGATCGGCCTGCCGATCTGGGCGGTGAACATCGGCCTGCAGTGCGACGGCGAGATCGTGGCCGGGGTGACCTACGTCCCCATGCAGGGCGAGCTGTTCCGGGCCGAGGCGGGCAAGGGCGCCTATCTCAACGATGTCCGCATCCACGTGTCGGAGCGCCAGGGCCTGGAACAGGCCATCCTCAGCGTCGGCGTGCCGTTCATGGGCAAGCTGAGGCAGGAGCAGTTCCACGCCGAGATGCAGCGCCTGACTCCCAAGGTCGGCGGCGTGCGCCGTCTGGGCGCCGGGGCCGTGGACATGGCCTATGTCGCCTGCGGCCGTTTCGACGCCTATTGGGAGCAGTCGGTCAGCGCCTGGGACATGGCCGCCGGCGCGGTAATCGTGCGCGAGGCCGGCGGGGTGGTCACCGACACCCTGGGCCGCGACCTCGACGTCCAGAACGGCACCGTCCTGGCGACCACGCCGCAACTTCTCGACACGTTGCTGCACGAACTGCGACCCGTAGACGCAATCTAGCGCCGTAATATTGCTATAAAATTCAATGAGGATGCGCTCTTGGAGGGCGCGCCGCCGTTCTCATGCGCGCCGAAGGACGCTGCCGCCATGCTGAATCTCGTGACCGTGACGCCCGAGGAATTCGCCGATCTGCGCATGAGCCTGCCGGCCATCACCGACCGTTATCTGTTCGACGTGTTCGGCATCAGCGAGACCACCTGGGTCAAGCTGCGCAAGGGCTTGCCGATCAAGCGCGTCACCCTGGAACGCGCCCTGGCCAAGCGCGAGCGCTGGCGAGCGATGGGCGGCGGCGGGCGCTTTGCCGCCTAGGCCATAACATAAGCCCCGGCCTAGGTTCCCCGTCAGGGGCGTGTCAGGATGGGTGTGGAATCGTCCCGTCCATGATCCTTTCCCGATATCCTTTCCGGACCCTCCTGATCGCCGCGGCGGTCGTCTCGGCGCTGGCGGCTGGCGGCGCGAGCGCCGACGATCACAAGAAGCAGAGCCACGAAGCCGCGCGCCAGGCCCTGCTGCGCAAGGAGGTCCTGCCGCTGACCCGGATCCTGGCCATCGCCGCCCAGCGCGCGCCCGGCGAGGTGATCGAGGTCGAGTTGGAGCAGGGCGACCACGGTCGCCTGAAGTACGACCTGAAGATCCTGGCCAAGACCGGCCGTATCCGTGAACTGGAACTCGACGCCAAGACCGGCGCGACCCTGAAGCTCGAGGACGACTGAGTGCGGGCCCTGGTCGTCGAGGACGATCCCGTCGTCGGTCCGGACCTGGCCAAGGCGCTGGCCGCCTCGGGCTTCGTCGTGGACTTGGCGCGCGACGGCGAGGACGCCTCGTTCAAGGGCGGGGTCGAGGACTACGCCGTCGTCGTCCTGGACTTGGGGTTGCCGCGCCTGGACGGCCTGTCGGTACTGAGGCGCTGGCGCAAGGACGGCCGGGGCTTTCCGGTGCTGATCCTTTCGGCGCGCGGCGACTGGACCGAGAAGGTCGAGGGCATCGAGGCTGGCGCCGACGACTACCTGGCCAAGCCTTTCGAGATGGGCGAGCTGCTGGCCCGCGCCCGGGGGCTGGTCCGCAGGGCCGCCGGGCGCGTCTCGCCGGTGATCGAGGCTGGACGCCTGTCGCTCGACACCCGCCGGATGTCGGCGACCTTGGACGGCGCGCCGGTCAGGCTGTCGCCGCTGGAGTTCCGGCTGCTGGACTGCCTGGCGCACAATCCGGGCCGGGCCGTCTCGGCCGGCGAGCTGGCCGAGCAGCTGTACGGCGTCGCCGACACCGCCGACGCCAACGCCATCGAGGCCCTGGTCACCCGCCTGCGTCGCAAGGTCGGCTCGGACGTGATCGAGACCCGGCGGGGCTTTGGCTACCTGCTGGCCGGGCTCGCGGCGTGAAGGGGCGTTCGCTCAGAGGTCGGCTGATCGCCGGCGGCATGCTGGCGATCCTGGCGGCTTTGGCCGTGTCGTGGCTGGCCATGACCTGGCTGTTCGAGCGCCACATCGAGCGGCGCGAGATCGCCGACCTGACCCGCACCGGCCAGGCGCTGGCCGCCGCCGTGCGGCTGCAACCGAACGGCGCGCCTGTCGCCGATGTCGTGCTGAACGATCCACGCCTGCTGCACGCCATGGGCGGCCTTTATTGGCAGGTCTCGACGCCGGCGGGGACCAAGACCTCGCTGTCGCTGTGGGACCAGACCCTCAAGCCGCCGGCGACTGCGCCGTCCGACGCCTGGGCCTCTCGGATCGTCGCCGGGCCGTTCGATGACCGCATCCTGCTGGTCGAGCGCTCGGTGCGTCCTGACCGCAACGGGCCCGCCGTGCTGATCCAGGTGGCCAGCGACGAGAAGGTCCTGCGCGCGGCCCGCCGCGAATTCGGCCGCGACCTGGCCCTGTTCCTGGCCGGGCTGTGGGTAGTGCTGTCGGCCGCCGCGGCCGTGCAGGTGGCCCTGGGCCTGGCGCCCCTGGCCCGCGTGCGCCAGGATCTGTCGCGTCTGCGCAAGAGCCCTTCGGCCCGGATGTCCGACGATCATCCCCGCGAGATCGCCCCGCTGGCCGAGGCGATCAACGCCCTGGCCGAGGCGCGTGAAGGGGACCTCGCCCGCGCTCGCCGCCGGGCCGGCGACCTGGCCCACAGCCTGAAGACCCCGCTGTCGGCGCTCTCGGCTCAAAGCCGCCGGGCGCGCGAGGCCGGCGCCATCGAGGCCGCCGATGGTCTGGACGACGCCATCGCCGCCGTCGCCGCCGCTCTGGAGGCCGAGTTGGCTCGGGCTCGCGCCGCCGCCGCCCGCGAGGCCGCCTTCGCCAGCGAGACCGCGCCCCTGGCCGTGGCCGAGCGGCTGGTGGCGGTGCTGGAGCGCACGGCCGAGGGCGAGCGGCTGATGTTCGACGTCGAGATCCCGGCGGACCTGCGGGTTCCGGTTTCCGAGGACGCCGTCACCGAGATGCTGGGCGCCCTGATCGAGAACGCCGCCCGCTTCGCCCGCCGCCAAGTGCGTGTCTCGGGTCGTCCGTTGGCGGATGGACCGGTGCTGTTCGTCGAGGATGACGGGACCGGCATGGACGACGGGCGGACCGAGGCGGCCCTGGCGCGCGGCGCGCGTCTGGACGAGGCGGGGCCCGGCCACGGCCTGGGCCTAGCGATCGTCCGCGACCTGGCCGAATCCTCCGGCGCGGTCCTGCGGATGGATCGCTCGGACCTGGGCGGATTGCGCGCGGCGATCGCCTGGAGATCGTCCGTGTCCTGAAAACCTTTTCCAGCAACACTTTGCACGAAATTTTCCATTCTATTTGCAAAATAGAATTTTTGTTCGTATCTTCTTCCCAGCGACCCAGAGCGCCAAATGGCGCCGTGGCGGAGTCGTCGACAGGGAAAGGGGAGGATGATGAACGCATCCAAACGCGTGGGCGCGCTGCTGCTCACGTCATGCATCGTGGCGCCCGGCATGGCCGCCGCTCAGTCCAATCAGGTTACGACGGTCGAGGAAGTCGTCGTCACCGGCCAGCGCGCCTCGGACCGGGACTCGCTGCTGAAGAAGCGCGACGCCGTCAGCGCCGTCGAAGTCGTCTCGGCCAACGACGTGGGCAAGCTGCCCGACCAGAACGTCGCCGAGTCCGTCCGCCGCCTGACCGGGGTGTCGGTGGCCACCGACAAGGGCGAAGGCCGCTATCTGATCATCCGCGGCATCGAGCCGAACCTGGCCAATGTCACGATCAACAATCAGACCGCCTCGGCCCCGGAGCCGGAGTCGCGCAACGTCAAGCTGGACGACATCCCCTCGGCCCTGATCGGCTCGGTGACGGTGGTCAAGTCGCTGACCGCCGACCTCGACGCCAACGCCATCGCCGGCCAGGTCGACATCAACACCCTGACCGCCTTCGACCGGAAGAAGAACATCCTCAGCGCCCGCTACGTGCGCGGCGTCTACGAGAACAGCGACCGCAAGGCCAACGAGGGCGACCTGTCGGTCGGGGGCAAGTTCGGGCCCGAGAAGCAGTTCGGCCTGGTGTTGGCCGTGAACTATTCCAAGCGTCCGTCCTATTCCGAGGACATCCTGGCGACCAGCCGCCAGGTCGTGAACGGCGTCGACCTGCCGGCCGAGATGGACCAGCGGATCTACGATCCGGCCTGGCGCACGCGGAAGGGCGCGGTGGCCAATTTCGACTGGCGTCCGAACGACAGCGTCAAGCTCTACGCCCGGGTCATGTATTCGGAGTTCGGCGACAGCGAGAGCCGCAACCGCTTCCGGTTCTTCTTCCCGGGCTCGGCCAGCAGCTACACCAACCTGACGGCCGACGGCGGCGACATCAATGTCGGCGCGACCACGGCCCGCCGCCTGTTCCGCCAGCGCAGCGAGACTACCGACACCACCACCTTCTCGGTCGGCGGCGACGTCTACTGGGGCCCGGGCATGCTGACCGTCCAGGCCACCCACGCGGAGTCCAACAAGAAGGACCCGATCCGCGACGAGGTCGAGTTCCGGGCCTCGGCGTCGACGGGCCTGGGCGCCAGCTTCCGGCTGGGCGACGAGATGCCCGACAGCTTCACGGTCAACGCCGCGGGTCTGAACCCGGCCAACTACCGGCTGAACAACTACAAGCGCGTCTCGCGCAAGGCCGGCGAGGAACTGAACCAGCTCCGCGTCGACTACAAGCTGCCGATGTCCGACTGGGGCGAGGGCAGCTATCTGAAGTTCGGGGCCAAGTATCTGAAGCGCGATCGCTTCCAGGACCAGACCGGCCGCACCTTCACCGCCACCGGCGCGGCGGCGGCCCAGACCCTGGCCTCGTTCGTGGCCGACACCTTCCCGACCATCTCGGACGGCAAGTACAGCTTCGGCCCGACCATCAACTTCAAGGCCGCCCGCGACTATGTCGATGGCAACCAGAGCCTGTTCACGGTCAACGCCACCGACCAGATCTCGCAGTCGGTGACCTCGGATTACAAGGTCGTCGAGACGGTCACCGCCGCCTATGTGATGGCCAGCATCCAGCGAGGCGATCTGACCATCATCCCCGGCGTTCGCGCCGAGCGCACCGAGGGCGACACCAAGGCCATCGCCTTCACCTCGGCCACGACCCTGACCAGCGGCTACAACTCGTTCGGCGGGTACAACTATACGAACTACTTCCCGAGCCTGAACCTGAAGTACCAGTTCAGCGCGAACCTCCTGGCGCGCGGGGCGATCACCACGGCCCTGGGCCGGCCGCCGTTCGTGGACCTGGCGCCAACGGTCACCGTCGACGTGGCCAGCAACACCGTCAGCATGGGCAATCCGAACCTGAAGGCCCAGAAGGCGACCAATTTCGACTTCTCGCTGGAATACTATTTCCCCAGCGAAGGCGGCATCTCGATCGGTCTGTTCCACAAGGACATCGAGAACCCGATCTTCAACTCGACCTCGACCGGCCAGAACGGGACCTATGGCGGCGTCGCCCTGACCAACGCCATCGTCAACTCTTACGCCAACGGGACCAAGGCCAAGGTGACCGGCCTGGAGTTCAACATCCAGAAGCCGCTGACCTTCCTGCCGTCGCCGCTGGACGGCTTCGGGGTCAACTTCAACATGACCTTCACCGACGGCTCGCTGAAGGTCCCTGGGCGCACGGTGAAGACCCCGTTGATCGGCCAGGCCGACCGGATCGCCAGCGCCCAAGTCTATTACGAGAAGTACGGCTTCTCGGGGCGCGTGGCCTACACCTACCACTCGGCGTATCTGGACACCGACGGCGGCCTGAACGTCAGCGACGCCACCGGCAAGTCGGACGGCTATTTCGGGGCGCTCAGCACCCTGGACGCCAAGGTCGCCTACAAGGTCACCAAGCAGTTCGAGATCTTCGCCGAAGCCAACAACCTCAACGACGCCTCGGACTATTACTACTTCAGGACCAGCAACCGCTTCCGCGAAGGCGAAAGCTACGGCCGCTCGTACCGCTTCGGCCTGTCCTACACCTACTGATCCTCACCTTTGGCCGGCCGCTGGCGAACGCCGTGGCCGGCCTTTTCATGTCCGGAGGACCGTATGGCTCCGAACCCTTCGGCGCGCCTGATCGTCGGAAACTGGAAGATGAACGGCGGCCTGGGCCTGCTGGGTGGGCTGGCCGCCGCGCTGAAAGGCGGCGGCTGGACGGGCAGGGCGGTGGTCTGCCCGCCTGCCACCCTGCTGGGCGAGGCCCATCGCCTTCTCGGGCCGCTGGGTGTCGAGGTCGGCGGTCAGGACTGCCACGTCGCCGAGCGCGGCGCCCACACCGGCGACCTTTCGGCCGCCTTGCTGGCGGCGGCCGGGGCGCGGCACGTGATCGTCGGCCATTCCGAACGCCGAGCGGCCTATGGCGAGGCCGACGCCTGGGTACGGGACAAGGCGGTGGCGGCCGTGGAGGCCGGTCTCTCGCCGATCGTCTGCGTGGGCGACACCGCCGAGATGAGGGCTGCCGGCTTGGCGGTCGAAACCGTGACACGCCAGGCGCGGGCCGTGCTGGACGCCCGCCTGGCGGGGCGCGCCTGGGCCCTGGCCTACGAGCCCGTCTGGGCGATCGGCTCGGGCCGGGCGGCCAGCCGCGACGAGATCATCGAGATGCACGCCGCCCTCCGGACCGTGGTCGGACGCGGGACTCTGATCCTCTATGGGGGCTCGGTGACACCGGGCAACGCCGGCGAGATCCTGGCCTGTCCCGAGGTGGACGGCCTGCTGATCGGCGGCGCGTCGCTGCGCCCCGACCAGTTCGCGGCGATCCTGCGGACCTAGAGCCTCATCGACAGCTCGACGTCCTCGGCGAACGGCACGGACAGGTAGCCGGCCATCGGCGAGCGCACCCGACCCATGTAGTCGGGAGCGTAGTCGGCATTGTCGGCGACGATCAGCGCGCCGGGGCGCAGGCGGCTTTCCAGCAGGGCCAGGATCTCGGGATAGAGGGCCTTGGCGCCATCCAGCAGGACCAAGTCGATCGTCTCGGGCAGGTCACGGGCCAGGGTCTGAAGCGCGTCGCCCTGGCGGATCTCGATCAGGTCGGCGACGCCGGCGGCCTCGAAGCTGGCCTGGGCCCGCGCGGCCTTGGACGGTTCGAACTCGGTGGTGATCAGCTGGCCGCCGCCGTTGTCGCGCAGGGCCGCGGCCAGATGCAGGGTCGAGAGGCCGAACGAGGTCCCGAACTCGACGATGGCCGCCGCTCGAATGCTGCGCGCCAGCATGTAGAGCAGGGCGCCGGTCTCGCGCGAGACGGCCAGGGGATAGTCCTTCAGGCGGCTGTAGAGTTCGACGTATTCGGTCTTGCTCCGCATCAGCCGCTGTTGCTCCTCGGGGGTCACGTCCGAGAAGGCGGGATCGTTGCGGGGCGAGGCTTCGTCGGCCTCGGTGAACAGGCGCTCCAGCAGGGGCGCGAGTGGGGCGGCGGTCAGGGTGGTCATGGTCGTTTGGATCCGGAAGGGCGCGTCCTTGCGCCCCGTTGAAAATACGAATAATTCGTCAGGTTCTGGTATTCGCGTTGCGAGCCCCGTCGATGAACGACCGCCCAAGTCCCCGGATTTCCTCGCGAAAGTCGCCCAAGCAAGCCCGCTCGGCCGAGTTGGTGGCGACCATCCTGGAGGCGGCTGTTCAGGTTCTGGCCAAGGAGGGCGCGCAGCGTTTCACGACCGCGCGGGTGGCCGAGAAGGCGGGCGTCAGCGTCGGCTCGATCTACCAGTACTTCCCCAACAAGGCAGCCATCCTGTTCCGCCTGCAGAGCGACGAGTGGCGCCAGACCAGCGACCTGCTGCGCGGCATTCTGGAAGAGAAGGATCGGCCGCCGCTGGATCGCCTGCGCGCCTTGGTCCATGCCTTCGTCCGTTCGGAGTGCGAGGAAGCCGAGGTCCGGGGCGCGCTGGACGACGCCGCGCCGCTCTATCGCGACGCGCCGGAGGCCCAGGAAGCCCGGCTGTCTGGGACGCAAACCTTGCAGGTCTTCATGACCGAGCTGATGCCCGACGTTTCGGCGGCGGTGCGCGACCTGGCCGGGGACCTGATGACCAGCACCCTGAAGCAGGTCGGCAAGGCGTTCTCGGAAACGCCTCGCACCCCGGCCGAGATCACGGCCTACGCCGACGCCATGGCCGACATGTTCGGCGCCTATCTGGCCTCGCTGGCCGACCCGCGGCAAACCGGCGCGAGCGGTTCTTGGATTACAAACCCCTAAGTTGACGAGGCTCGGCCGTGTGACGGTAATCCCTGGCGTACAAGGGGATTGCGCATGAACACGACCTGGCTTGGCCTGTGCCTGACCACCGCTCTGCTCGCCTCGACCTCGGCGCACGCGCAGACGCCCGAGGTCGAGCAGCGCATTCAGGCGGTGACCTCGGGCCTGAGACCAGCGGTGACGATCAAGGGGCAGGCCTCGACCCGCGCCCTGGCCGACGAGATGAAGGCCCTGCGCGTGCCTGGCGTCAGCATCGCCGTGATCAAGGCCGGCAAGGTCGAGTGGGCGCGCGGTTTCGGCGTGACGCGCGAGGGCGGAGCGGCGGTCACCGCCGACACGCTGTTCCAGGCCGGCTCGGTCAGCAAGCCGGTCGCGGCCGCCGCCGCCTTGCGCCTCGCACAGGAGGGCAAGCTGGCGCTGGACGCCGACGTCAACGCCAGTCTCAAGAGCTGGAAACTGCCCGCCAGCCCCTTCACTGCCTCGACGCCGATGACGCTGCGGGCGCTGCTGTCGCATACGGCCGGGACCACGGTGCACGGCTTCGCGGGCTACGCGGCCGGTCAGCCGGTCCCGACCCTGCCGCAGGTGCTGTCGGGCGCGCCGCCGGCCAATTCCAAGCCCGTCGTCGTCGACCAGCCCGTGGGCCAGGCCTATCGCTATTCCGGCGGCGGCTATTCGATCGCCCAGCAGATGATGGTCGACGTCACGGGCCAGGCCTTCCCGACGGTGGTGCGCCGGACGGTGTTCGCGCCGCTGGGTATGGACCACAGCACCGAGGACCAACCGCTGGACGCCGCCCGCCTGGCCAAGGTCGCCTGGCCGCACGATGCGGCTGGCGCGCCGATCCCCGGCGGTCCGCACACCTATCCCGAGATGGCGGCGGCTGGCCTGTGGACCACGCCCGGCGACCTGGCCCGGTTCGTCATCGCCATCCAGCGCTCGGCCAAGGGCCAGGCCGGCGGCGTACTGTCGCCCGAGATGACCAGGACGATGCTGACTCCGGTCAAGGGCGACTATGGCCTGGGCTTCAACATCACCGCCAGCGGCGGCGAGACCGCCTTCAGTCACGACGGCTCCAACGCCGGCTACAAGGCGACGCTGGTCGGCTACGTCCAGTCGGGCGACGGCGTCGTGGTGATGACCAACGGCGATCAAGGCTATCAGTTGGGCGAGGAGATCGTGCGGGCCGTCGCCGCCGTCTATGGCTGGCCCGACCACAAGCCGGTCGAGCGCGAGGTCGCGGCGGTCCCGATCGCCGACCAGACACGTTACGCCGGCGTGTTCAGTCTGGACGGTCAGGGCGACTTCACCATCCGCCGCGACGGCGAGCGGCTGGTGGCCGACATCTGGAAGGGCGTGGTCGACCCTCTGTACCCGGCCTCGGACCGGGCGTTCTTCATCACGTCGCAGGACCTGCGGATCGTGTTCGCCTCGCCCGAGGATCCCGACCACGGGACGCTGAGCCTTGGAGGCTTCAGCGCCACATTCAAGCGGAAGGCGGAGTAGGGGGCGCCTAGGCCTTGGGCCCGAACGCGGCCATGAATGTGCTGACCGCGATCGCGACCTCGGCGTCGACGTCCTCGGGCGTGGGCGCGCCGATATAGTTGACCAGCCGCGCCTTCAGCATGCGGTTCTGGCACAGGCCGATGAACAAGTGGCCGCCGGCGATCGGGTCGTCGATCTGGATCCGGCCCTCCAGCTTCATCCGCGCCAGGAAGCCGCCTAGCAGCCGGGCGCCGCGCAGGGGTCCCGCCTCGTAGAAGGCCCGGCCGATGTCCGGCGAGCGTTCGGACGCCGCGGCGATCAGCCGGAAATGGCGCATGTTGCGGTCGGACATGACGTTGGTGATGTAGCGCCGGCCCAGGCGCGTCAGGGCGGCGCGCACGTCGTCGCCCTCGTCGTCCAGCAGGGCGAACATCTCCGCGCCCTGCCATGAGCAGTAGCGCTCGACATGGGCCTGGAAGAGCTCTTCCTTGCTCTTGAAGTAGTTGTAGAGCGTGCTTTTGGAGCCGCCGACCTTGGCCGCGATGGTCGACATCGAGGCGGCGTCGAAGCCTTCCTCCAGGAACACCTCGGCGGCGACGTCGAGAATGGCCTCGCGGCGGGCGTCACGGTCGGAGCGGAACTTGGCGTCGATCATCGAATTTCTTTCCGACCGTACGGTACGGTCGCCTTGACTATAGCGGAATACGGGCCTACTTGCACCCCAGCATATGACTATACCGTACGGTCACATCAAGGCGCCTCTCATGCCGACCTCCTCAATCACCTTCCTTCGTCGTAGCGGCCCCTATCTCGCGGCGGCCAGCGCCCTGGTCGTGGGCGCCTGCGCCAGCCTGCCGCCGGCCCAGGCCGCGCGGGTCGCCAAGGCGCCCCAGGCCTACGAGAGCACCCAAGCCCTGGCCGCGCCCGTCGCCGACTGGCCCGCCGACGCCTGGTGGACGGGTTATGGCGACACCCAGCTGAACGCCTTGGAGGATGAGGCCCTGAAGGGCTCGCCGACCCTGGCCGCCGCCGAGGCCCGCCTGCGCCGCGCCCAGAGCCTGGTCGCCCAGGCCACGGCCGCCGACCTGCCGCGCGTGGGCCTGGGCGCCGACGTCGCCGAGAACAAGCAGAGCTACAATGCCGGCATCCCGCCGGCCTTCGTGCCGCACGGTTACAACGACACCGGCCGTATCGCCCTCGACTTCAGCTGGGAGCTGGACTTCTGGGGCAAGAACCGCGCCGCCGTCGCGGCCGCCACGTCAGAGGCCAAGGCCGCCCAGGCTGACGCGGCCCAGGCCCGCCTGACCCTGTCGACCGCCGTCGCCTCGACCTATGCCGAGCTGTCGCGCCTCTACGCCCAGCGCGACGTCGCCGAGCAGGCGGTGCGTCTGCGCCAGGAGACCTCGAACCTGGTCGCCAAGCGCGTCGCCAATGGTCTCGACACCCGGGCCGAGAGTGAACAGGCCGCGGCGGGGCCGCCGGCCTCGAAGGCCGAGCTGTCGGCCTTGGACGAACAGATCGCCCTGACTCGCAACGCCCTGGCCGCCCTTTTGGGCGCCGGCCCGGATCGGGGCCTGGCCATCGCCCGCCCGGCCAGCGCGACGATCAAGCCGTTCGGTCTGCCGGCCAACCTGCCGGCCAACCTGATCGGCCGCCGTCCCGACGTGGTCGCCGCCAAGTGGCGCGCCGAAGCGGCCACGGCTCGCACCAAGCAGGCCAAGGCCGCCTTCTATCCGGACATCAACCTGACCGGTTTCGTGGGCGTGCAGTCCCTCTATCTCGACAAGCTGTTCTCCAGCGGTTCGGACATCGGCCAGGTCGGGCCGGCCCTGCGCCTGCCGATCTTCGAAGGCGGCCGCCTGCGCGCCGGCCTGCGCGGCGCCGAGGCCGATCGCGACGCGGCCGTGGCCGCCTATGACGGCGCCCTGACCCAGGCCTTGCGCGATGTCGCCGACGTCACCGCCAGCGAGAAGGCGCTTGCCAGTCGTCTGGCCGACGCCCGCCTGGCTTTGACCGCCAACGAGAACGCCTACCGCATCGCTCGCCTGCGCTACGAGGGTCAGCTGTCGACCTATCAGTCGGTGCTGCTGGCCGAGCAATCGGTCCTGGCCCAGCGCCGGGTCGTCGCCGACCTGGAAAGCCGCGCCTTCGCCCTCGACATCGCCCTGATCCGCGCCCTCGGCGGCGGCTTCACCGGCGCCTGAACCCCATCACCACGACACCCGCTCCCTAGGACTTGCACCTATGTCCGATCAACAACCCGCTGACACCCAAGTCGCCGCCGCCCAAAACGAGGCCAATGGCAAGCGCCGCCGCCAGCTGACCCTTCTCGCCGGCGCGGTCGCCGTCGGCGTTGTCGGCTATGGCGCCTGGTGGCTGGTCTTTGACAGCCACTTCGTCGAGACCGACGACGCCTATGTCGGGGCCGAGACCGCCCAGGTCACGGCCCTGTCGCCCGGTCCGGTCGCCAAGATCTTCGTCTCCGAGACGCAAGGCGTGAAGAAGGGCGACCCGCTGGTCGTCATCGATGACGCCGACGCCCGCATCGCCGTCGCCCAGGCCGAGGCCGCTCTGGGCCAGGCCGAGCGCAAGGTGAAGGGCTACTTCGCCAGCGACACCGCCCTGGCCGGCCAGTTCGAGGCCCGCCAGGCCGACGTGACCCGCGCCGACGCCCAGATCACCGCCGCGCGCGCCGATGTCGAGCGCGCCCGTGTCGACCTCTCGCGCCGCCAGGCGCTCGTGGGGAGGGGGCGGTTTCCGGTGATGAGCTGACGACCGCCCAGAACCGCCTGGCCAACGCCCAGGCCGCCCTGAACGCCGCCCTGGCCGGCCGGGCTCAGGCCCTGGCCAGCCGCGACGCCGCCATCGGCACGCGCGAGGTCAACACCGTCCTGATCTCCGGCGCCTCGGTCACCGAGAACCCCGAAGTCAAGGCCGCTCAGGCCCGCCTGGACGCCGCCCGCCTGAGCCTGGCCCGCACCGTGGTCCGCGCCCCGACCGACGGCGTGGTGGCCCGCAAGTCGGTGCAGGTCGGCCAGCAGGTCGCCGTGGGCGCGCCGCTGATGGCCGTGGTCCCGACCCGCGAGGCCTATGTCGACGCCAACTTCAAGGAAGTGCAGCTGGACAAGGTGGTCCCCGGCCAGCCGGTGATCCTGATCTCCGACCTCTACGGCGGCGGTGTGAAGTTCCACGGCAAGGTCAAGGGCCTGGCCGGCGGCACCGGTTCGGCGTTCTCGCTGATCCCGGCCCAGAACGCGTCGGGCAACTGGATCAAGGTGGTCCAGCGCGTGCCCGTCCGCATCACGCTGGACCCGGCCGAACTGGCCGAGCACCCGCTGCGCGTGGGCCTGTCGATGAAGGCCAAGATCGACGTCGCGAAGTAACTCAGGCCTGCCTGTAAGGAGCCGCCTCATGGCGTCCGAACCATCCCAGGCGGCCGGTCCGCCGCCGATGACCGGGATCCTCCTGGCCGTCACCTCGATCGCCCTGGCGCTGGGCACCTTCATGCAGGTGCTGGACAGCACCATCGCCAACGTCTCGATCCCGACCATCGCCGGCAACCTCGGCGTCAGTTCAAGCCAGGGCACGTGGGTGATCACCGCCTTCGCCGTGGCTAACGGCGTCTCGGTGCCGCTGACCGGCTGGCTGATGGGCCGCTATGGCGTGGTGAAGACCTTCGTGGCCTCGGTGATCCTGTTCACGATCGCCTCGTTCCTGTGCGGCATCTCGTGGAACCTCAGCTCGCTGATCTTCTTCCGGATCCTACAGGGCGCGGTGTCGGGGCCGATGATCCCGGGCTCGCAGGCCTTGCTGATCATGATCTTCCCGCCCAACAAGCGCGGCACGGCCCTGGCCATCTGGTCGATGACCACCCTGGTGGCCCCGATCTGCGGGCCGATCCTGGGCGGCTACATCTCCGACAACATTTCCTGGCCGTGGATCTTCCTGATCAACGTGCCCGTCGGGATCCTGTGCGCCGTCGTCTGCTGGCGCAACATGGCCAGCCGCGAGACTCCGACCCGCAAGCTGCCGATCGACCGCACCGGCTTCATGCTGCTGCTGGTCTGGGTCGGCGCGCTGCAGGTCATGCTGGACACCGGCAAGGAAGCCGACTGGTTCTCCTCGCCCGCCATCGTCGTCGAGATGTGGATCGCCATCATCGGCTTCATCGCCTGGGTGATCTGGGAGCTGAACGAGAAGCACCCGATCGTCGACCTGTCGCTGTTCCGCTCCAGCAACTTCGCCATCGGCACCATCGCCTTCTGCCTGGGCTACGCGGTGTTCTTCGGCAACAACCTGCTGCTGCCGCTGTGGCTGCAGACCCGCATGGGCTACATCGCCACCTGGGCGGGCCTGGTCGCCGCGCCTAGCGGGGTGGTGGCCGTGTTCCTGACCCCGTTCACCGCGCGCCTGATGACCAAGATCGACGCCCGCTGGCTGGCGACAATCTCGCTGGCGGCGTTCGGCCTGTCGTTCTTCATGCGCTCGGGCTACACGCCGGACGCCAACTTCTGGGCGCTGGTCATGCCGATGCTGGTCCAGGGCGTGGCGATGAGCACCTTCTTCATCTCGATGGTGACCATCTCGCTGAACGGCATCCCGCCCCAGCAGACGCCGCAGGCCTCGGGCCTGTCGAACTTCTCGCGGATCACCGCCGGCAGCTTCGCGGCTTCGCTGGCCACGACGATCTGGGACCGCGGCGAGGCCGTGCACCAGACCCGCCTAGCCGAGACCATGAGTTCGGGCAGCCCCGCGTGGGTCGACGCGGTCAACAAGCTGCAGGCGACAGGCATGACCCACCTGCAGGCCGTCGGGGCGATCACCAATCAGGTGATCAACCAGGCCTACCTGCTGGCGGCGCTGGACTTCTTCCGGGTGTCGGCCTGGCTGTGCGTGATCCTGATCCCGTTGATCTGGCTGACCAAGAAAGCGGTCAGCGGCGGCGGCGCCCACGCGGCGGCGGACTAGACCTTCCGCGTATCGACGAACGGCGCGGCCGGCCAGCGACGCTGGGCCGGCCGCAGTCGTTCCCAGGCCCGCGACAAGGCCAGCACGCCCCGGTCGTCGAAGCGCCGCCCCACGATCTGCAGGCCGATCGGCAGGCCCTGGGCCGTGTAGCCGCAATTGATCGAGGCCGCGGGCTGCTCGGTCATGTTGAAGGCGACGGTGAAGCCGATGTGCTCGAACGGCCGGGCCGGATCGTTGGTGGGCGAAGGCAGCTCCGCGTCGAAGGCCGGCATCGGCGCGGTCGGCGAGATCACGAAATCGAACGGCTGGAAGGCCTTCGCCCCCGCCTCGCGCATCCGCTGGATCTGGTTGAAGCCGCGATAGACCGCGATCCCGTCCGCGCCCCGCGCCGCGCGGGCCCATTCCAGAATGTAGGGCAGGGCGCGCTCGGCCCGTTCCGGCGGCAGGGCGTCCAGGTCGTTCAGCGAGCGGGTGCGCCAGAAGAGGTCCAGGCCGTTCAGCATCTCGCGGGTCAGGTAGGGCGCGAACGGCTCGACGATCGCCCCGGCGGCTTCGAACGCCTTGGCGGCGGCGGTCACGGCCTCCGCCACCTCGGGCTCGACCGGCAGGCCGGCGCCGGCGTCCAGCATCAGGCCGATCCGCAGGCCCTTCAGGTCGATCTCGAGATCGTCCCAGGCGATCGTCTCTGGCGGCAAGCTCATGTAGTCGCGCCAGTCCGGCTTGGAGAGCACGGTCATGGCTAGGGCGGCGTCCTCGACCGTGCGGGTCATCGGCCCGGCGCAGCGGCCGATGTAGGGCGGGTCGATCGGGATGCGGCCGTTGCTGGGCTTCAGGCCATAGATGCCGCACCAGCCGGCCGGCAGGCGGATCGAGCCGCCGATGTCGGTGCCCAGGTGCAGTGGCCCATAGCCGGCCGCGGCCGCCGATCCCGCGCCAGCGCTGGAACCGCCGGGCGTCTTGGCCAAATCCCAGGGATTGCGCGACAGCGCGTGGAAGCTGGAAAGGCCTGACGACAGCATGCCGAAGTCAGGGTTGGTGGTCTTGGCCAGGATCACCGCGCCTGCCTCGCGCAGCCGTGCGGCCGGCGGGGCGTCGATGGGCTCGGGCGCCAGGTCGGAGGCGGCCGAGCCCAGCGGCTTGGCGACGCCGCGCGTGGCGATCAGCTCCTTGATGGTGACGGGGACGCCGTCCAGCGGGCCCAGCGCCTCGCCCTTTCGCCAACGGGCCTCCGAAGCGCGAGCCGCCGCCAGGGCCGCCTTCGCGTCCAAGGCCCAGGTGGCGGCGAGATCGGGCTCCCAGGCCTCGATCCGCGCCAGCACGGCCGATGTGACCTCGACGGGCGAGAGGTCGCCGACGGCGTACAGCCGGGATAGTTCGGTCGCCGTCAGGTCGGGAAGCGCGCTCATGGATCGAGACTAGGACGCTCGCGGGCGGCTTCGCTAGAGTGCGCCGACTCTTCGGAAGGACTTCGCCTTGCTTCGACCCGGTCCGCTCAACCTGCTGACAGACGTGCCCGGCCTCTCGGTCGGCAACGCCACGGACGAGGCGGCGCGAACGGGCGTGACCGTCGTGCGCTTTCCCGGCGGCTGGACGGCGGCCGTCGACGTGCGCGGCGGTGGGCCCGGCGTGCGCGAGACCGCGGCCCTGTCGCCCGAGAACGGCTACGCCAAGCTGCACGCCCTGACCTTCAGCGGGGGCTCGGTGTTCGGCCTGGCCGCCGCCGACGGCGTCACCGCCGCCTTGTCGCAGGCGGGCGAAGGCTTCCTGGTGCGGCCCGACACGCCCCGGACCCCGATCGTCGGCGGGGCGGTGCTTTATGACCTCGCCAACGGTGGCGACAAGGCCTGGGGCCTGGATCCGCCCTATCGCGCCCTGGGCCAGGCGGCGTTCGCGGCGGCCGGAACGGCCTTTGATCTCGGCGCGGTCGGAGCCGGGCGCGGCGCGCGGGCGGGCCTGGTGCAAGGCGGCCTGGGCTCGGCCTCGCTGGACTTGGGCGACGGGCTGGTCGTCGCGGCCCTGGTCGCGGTCAATCCCGTCGGCTCAGTGTTCATGCCGGACGGCGAGACCTTCTGGGCCTGGCCGTTCGAGATCGACGGCGAGTTCGGCGGCCGCGTCCCGAGCGGTCCGGCGAGGGCGATCGAGCCGATGCCCGACGACTCCCGTCTCGCGGGCCAAGGACGCCTGACCGAGGGCGCCAACACGACCCTGGCCCTGGTCGCCACCAACGCCGGGCTTGGCGCGGGCGAGTGTCAGCGCCTGGCGATGATGGCCCAGGACGGCCTCTCGCGCGCCATCCGTCCGGCCCATACGCCGTTCGACGGTGACGTGGTCTTCGCCGCCGCCTCGGGGGCGGTGGATCTCGGGCAGGACGGTCGGGCGCATCGCCTGGCTAGACTGGGCTCGGCCGCTGGTGACTGCCTGGCGCGGGCTATCGCGCGCGGCGTGCACGCGGCGCAGGGCTAGCCTCTCGCGGCCAGCGCGCGG
The DNA here is from genome assembly GCF_023935105.1 of Caulobacter segnis. NCBI lineage: Bacteria > Pseudomonadati > Pseudomonadota > Alphaproteobacteria > Caulobacterales > Caulobacteraceae > Caulobacter > Caulobacter sp. RL271. The sequence goes on from NZ_CP096040.1 coordinate 2,205,779, forward strand.
GCGAGGTCCGGCGTCGCGGCGATCAGTTGCGCCGTGTACGGATGCTGGGGATTGGCGAAGACCTCGGCGGTCGGGCCGCTCTCGACGATCTGGCCCTTCCGCATGACCAGCACCCGGTCGGTCAGGCCGCGCACCACGCCCATGTCGTGGGTCACGAACAGATAGGCCACGCCCAGGTCGTCGGAGAGTTTCGCCAGAAGGTCCAGCACCTCGGCGCGGACCGTGACGTCCAGGGCCGAGACGGCTTCATCCAGGGCGATGACCTCAGGCTCGACGATCAGGGCGCGGGCGATGGCGATGCGCTGGCGCTGGCCGCCGCTGAACTGGTGCGGATATCGGTCGGCGACCTCGGGCGGCAGGCCGACCTTGGCGAGGACGGCCTCGACCTGTGCGCGACGTTCGGCGGCGGAGAGCTTCTCGTCCAGCAGGTGCAGCGGCTCGGCGACCAGACGCTCGACCGTCCAGCGCGGGTTCAGGCTGCCCTGAGGATCCTGGAAGACCAGCTGGATGGCCCGGCGGTCGCGGCGTGGCGAGGTCGGCGTGAACGGCGCGCCCGCCAGGCGCACCTCGCCGCCCTGGACCGGATCCAGGGCCAGCAGGGCCCGCAGCAGGGTGGACTTGCCGCTGCCGGACTCGCCGACCAGGCCGACGATCTCGCCAGGGCGGATCGCCAGCGAGACGCCCGGCAGGACGCGGACCGGCGGACCGGCGCGCAGGAACCCGCGCGCACCCGGATAGTCGCGGACCACGTCGCGCGCCTCCAGCACCGGGACGGCCTCGACGTCGGGCTTGCGCGTCCGAACCGGCATGCGTTCGGCGTCCGCGGCCAGGGCGCGGGTGTAGGGATGAGCGAGGGTCTTGAAGAGGACGCCGGTCTCGCCCTGCTCGACGATCTCGCCGTCCTTCATCACCGCCACGCGGTCGGCGGCCTGGGCGACCAGGGCCAGGTCGTGGCTGATCAGGATCAGGGCCGCGCCGTCCTCGCGGACCAGGCGCAGCAGCAGATTTAGAATCTGCGCCTGGGTCGTGACGTCCAGCGCCGTGGTCGGCTCGTCGGCGATCAGCAGGCGTGGCGACAGCACGACGGCGATGGCGATCGCGACCCGCTGGCGCTGGCCGCCCGACAGCTCGTGCGGATAGCGGGTCAGCGGGATGTCTTCCAGGCCTACGCGATCCAGCGCCTGGCGGGCGGCGGCCCTGGCCTCGGCACGGGAAGCCTTGCGGTGCAGGCGCACGACCTCGGCCACCTGGGCGCCGATGGTCATGACCGGGTTCAGGGCCGTCATGGGCTCCTGGAAGACCATGCCGATGCGGTCGCCGCGCAGGCGGGCGATCGCGGCGTCCGGCAGGCCGACGAGGTCCTGGCCCTCGAAGCCGATCGTCCCCCCGAGCGTCGCGCCGCGCGGCGGCAGGCCCAGGATCGAGAGCGCGGTCATCGACTTGCCCGAGCCGGACTCGCCGACGATCCCCAGCACCTGGCCGGCTTCCAGCGAGAGCGTCAGGCCCTTGAGGATCGGCTTGTCGCCGAGAGCCAGCTTCAGATCCCGGATATCCAGCAGGGCCATGTCAGCGGTCCTCCTGCAGGCGCGGGTCCAGCCGGTCGCGCAGACCGTCGCCCAGCAGGTTTAGGCCCAGCACGGTGATCACGATCGCCAGGCCCGGGAAGATCGCCTGAAGCGGCGCGATGGCGACCAGGGTCTGGGCGTCGGCCAGCATCTTGCCCCAACTGGCGGCCGGCGGCTGGGCCCCGAGACCGACATAGGACAGGCCCGCCTCGGCGATGACGCCCAGCGAGAACTGCAAGGTGGCCTGGACGATCAGCACGCTGGCCAGGCCCGGGGCGATGTGCTCGATCGAAATCCGCGTCGCCCCCTTGCCGGCCGCGCGGGCCGCCAGGACGTAGTCGCGGGTCCAGAGGCTCAGCGCTGAACCTCGGGTCAGGCGCGCGAACACCGGGATGTTGAAGACGCCGATGGCGATCACGGCGTTGATCGCGCCCGGACCCAGCACGGCGGTGATCAGGATCGCCAGGATCAGGGCCGGGAAGGCGAAGACCACGTCCGAGCCGCGCATGACCAGCTCGTCACCCCAGCCTCGGCGGGCGGCGGCCAGCAGGCCCAGGGGGACGCCGATCCCGGCCCCCAGCAGCACCGCCACCAGCGACACCGACAGAGCGTTGCGGGCGCCCAGCAGGATCATCGAGGCGACGTCGCGCCCGAAATGGTCCAGGCCCAGCCAGTGCGCGGCGGTGGGCCCTTGCAGGCGGTGGTCGATGTCGAAGGCGGTGACGTCGTAGGGCGTCCAGACCAGGGAGACCAAGGCGAAGGCCACGAAGGCCAAGCTGATCGCGGCGCCGACGACGAGCGTAGGGGGGAGGCGCGAGCGGTTCATGATCCGCGCCTTCGCAGGCGGGGATCGACCAGCACATAGGCCACGTCGACCAGGAAGTTGGTGGCGACCACGGCGAAGACCAGCAGCATCACCACGCCCTGCACCACGATCAGGTCGCGCTGGGTGATGGCCTGCAGCACGAGCCGTCCCAGGCCCGGCAGGAAGAAGACGTTCTCGATGATCACCCCGCCGGCCAGCAGGAACGGGAACTGCAGGCCCAGGATGGTCAGGATCGGGATCAGGGCGTTGGGAAGGCCGTGCCGCCACAAGGCCTGGCTGGCGGTCAGCCCCTTGGCGCGTGCGGTGCGCATCCAGTCCTCGGCCAGGGTGTCGATGAGGGCCGAGCGGGTGACGCGGGCGATGATCGCCGCTTGCGGCGCGGCCAGGGCGACGGCTGGCAGGGCGAGGGCCTTCAGGGCCGGGATCAGGCCCGCCTCCCAGCCCGGGAAGCCGCCGGCCGAGACCCAGCGCAGTCCGATCGAGAAGACCATGACCAGGAGGACCGCGAACCAGAAGTTCGGGATGGCGACGCCGACCTGGGTCAGCCCCATGACTACGGTGTCGGTGGCCTTGCCGCGCCGCGCGGCGGCCAGGGCGCCGATGGGCGCGCCAATGACGATCGACAGCCCCACGGCGAGGAGGGCCAAGGGTAGCGAGACGCCAACCCGCTCGGCGACGAGGGCCGCGACCGGGGTCTGGTAGGTGTAGCTGACACCCAGGTCACCGTGCAGCATGCCGACGAGCCAGGCGAGGTAGCGTTGCGCCGCCGGACCTTCGAGGCCCATCTGCTGGCGCAGGTTGGCGACGGCTTCCGGGCTGGCGTTCAGGCCCAGCATGTAGGCGGCTGGGTCTCCCGGCACGATCTGGATGATGGCGAAGACCATGAGGCTGGCCGCCAGCAACGTCAGCACCATCACGGCCGCCCGGCCGCCCAGCCAAGCCACGCCGAAGCGGGCGGCGAGCAACGTCAGGCCGCCTAAGACCGCCAGGACCAGCACGCCGCCGAGGATGGCGCTGACCGACCCGTTCTTCGCCTTGCCCGCGGCCTCGGCGGCGCCGTCTCCGTCGAACGATGCCACGTGCAGGTCGATGGTCTGGGTCTGGGAATTGACCCAGAAATCCTTCAGTCGCGCATCGAACACGCCCAGGCGCGGGAACTGGAACAGGAAGCCGTTGACCGCGTCGTCGGCGATGCGACGCTGGATCTGGTCCAGGATCGCCGTGCGCTGGCCTTCGTCGGTCGCGCCCTTCAGAGCCTGCATCAGGGTGTGGAAGGCGTCGCTGTGGTAGCCGAAATAGTAGTCGGCCTTATCGTAGATGGCGTAGTCCATCGGCTCGGCGTGGCTGACGATGGTCAGGTCGAAGGCGTGGCGGCCATAGACCTGGTCCAGCCACTGGGCCCACTCGATGTTCTCGATCTTCACGCGCACGCCGGCCTGGGCCAGCTGGGCGGCGACGATCTCGCCGCTGCGTCGGGCGTAGTTGGGCGGCGGTAGTTTCAGGGTCAGGTCCAGGCCGTTCGGATAGCCCGCTTGCGCCAGCAGCGCCTTGGCCTTGGCCAGGTCGTGCGGATAGAGGCCGGTCAGGTCCACATAGGCGGCGTTCTGCGGGGGGAAGTGGCTGCCGATTGGCGTGCCGTAGCCGTACATCGCCCCGTCGATGATCGCCCGACGATCCAGGGCGTGTTGGAGCGCGCGGCGCACCCGCACGTCTGCCAGCGGACCGGTGCGCTCGTTCATGGCCAGGATCACCTCGCCCTCGCTGGAGGCGGTGACCACCTTCAGGGCCGGATCGGCGCGCAGCTGGGCCAGGTTTTCCGGCGCGGGATAGTCGGGGAAGGCGTCGACCTCGTGGGTCTTGATCGCCGCGAAGGCCGCCGCCGGATCGGCGATGAACTTGAACCGCACCGTCTTCAGCTTGGCGGGCGCTCCCCAATAACTGTCGTTGCGGGCCAGGGTCACCGTATCGCCGCGTCGCCAGCCGGCGAACCTGAACGGGCCGGTGCCGACCGGGGCGGTGGCCAGGCTGCCCGCCGACTTGGGCGAAACCATCACGCTGTCGCCCCAGGCCAGGGTGTAGAGCAGGTTGCTGTCAGGACTGGCCAGATGCAGGCGCACGGTGCGCGGATCGACGACCTCGACCTGGCGGATGACGCTGAGCGCCTGCTTCTGGACGTTGGTCGAGTTGGGCGCGATCGCCCGCTCAAGGCTGAACTTGACGATGCTGGCGTCGAAGGGCGTCCCGTCCTGGAAACTCGCGCCGTCGCGCAGGTGGAAGGTGTAGATCAGGCCGTCGGGCGAAACCTCCCACCAGGTCGCCAGCAGCGGCTTCACCGTCCCCTGGGCGTCCAGGCGCACCAGGCCCTCGAACACGGTGGCGTAGACCACCTCGTCGGTCGCCACGGCGGCGCCCGAGGTCGGGTCCAGGTTCGGCGGCTCCAGTTGCAGGGCGACGGTCAGATCGTCCTTGGGCGCGGCCTGGGCCAGGGGGCGAGCGCCAGCAGGAAAGCCGCCAGGCCGCCGAGAAACGCTTTCAGTCTCACGCCAGGGCCGCCAGGCGCCGTTCGACGCGGGCCCGCGCCTTGGCCGCCTCGCCTGGCAGGCCGAGCCGGTCGTAGACTGCGGCCAGGGTCCGGTTCAGCGGGACGCCGTCGGGATCGAAGCCGCGCCGCAGCTCCAGGGTCTGCTGGGCTTCCGACAGGCGGTCGGCGCGGATCAGGGCGTCCAGGATCAGTTGCTCGAAGAGGTCGCGCTGGGCGTGGCTGCCGCCGATTTCGGACAGGCGGGGCAGGGCGGCCCGCAGGCCGCGCAGGGCGCTTGGATAGTCGCCGCGCGCGTGGGCGACCAGGCCCTCGGCGGCGGGCAGGGCGACCTCGCTCCAGGTCTGGCGGACATGGGCGGGGGCCTCCAGCGCCGCACGCCGCACGGCGGCCAGCAGCGTGTCGGCCTGCGGCCGGCCGGCGCGGGCCAGGCCATAGAGATACTGCAGGGTCAGGAACGGCTGGACCACATCGTCGGCGCGAGCGGCGAGGTGGTCGGCGACGTCGGTCCACCGATCGCCCACGTCTACGCTTGCCATCTCCAGTCGGGCCAGCAGCGAGACCGCCCCGACCTGGTCCTGCGAGTAGTCCTTCTCCTGGGTCCAGCAGTGGTCGTCATAGGCGGCGAGGGCCGCGTCAGCCTTGCCCTGGCTGAGGTAGAATAGCGCCAGGTGCCACCACAGGTGCGTGTCCATGAACGAGTTCAGGCCCGTCCAGGTGTCGCGGACGCCTTCCAGGAACGCCGCGCCCTCGTCGATGCGACCCTGGGTCAGCATCACGTGGGCCAGGGCGTGCTGGGCCCACGGCTCCTTGCGCTTGAGCTCGAGGGCGCGGCGAGCGGCGGTCTCGGCCTCGTCCAGCAGGTGGCACTGCTCGTAGGCGAAGGCCAGCATGCCATGCAGGTAGGCGACGTCCGCGGCGGCGGGTAAGGCGGCGCTGGCCGTGCGCAGCATGGCCGGGAAGTCGCCGTGGTTGAAATCGTGATAGTGCCGCAGCTTCAGCGTCAGCAGGTCGCGCGGCCAGCTCTTCTGGATGACCTCGGCGATGGCGAGCGCGCCGGGAATGTCGTCGGCCGACCAGGCGGCGACGAAATCGACGAAGGCCCGTTCGCGCGGATGGGCGTCGCGCGCCAGCTCTCGAGCGCGGGCCAGATAGGGCGCGGCGCGTTCGGCCGCCTCGGGGGCTTCCAGCAGCAGCCACAGCACGGCGGCATAGGCGTTCAGCAGGATGCTGTCCGGATGCGCCTCGGCGGCGCCGATCACCTCGGCCGCCCGGGTCTCGTAGCTGAGAAAGCCGTCGATGAACCCGTCGACCGCCGCCAGGGCGGCGTCGGACGTCGGGCTCACCGGATTGCCGAGATAGTCGGTACGCATGGGGTTACTCTAGAGGGGCCGCGCCGCCGCGCCACCTATTGGATGCCGGCGGCGGTCAGGAAAGCGGCCACGTCATCGGCTGTGCGCTGGGGGATCTCGACCTGGGGCAGGTGGCCGACCTTGGGATAGATGATCAGCTTGGCGCCCGGGATGGCCTCGGCGAACTTGTGGGCGCCGGCGACCTCGATCAGCGGGTCGATCTCGCCCCACAGGACCAGGGTCGGAGCCTTGATCGTCGAGAGGACTTCCTTGGTCGCCTGGCTGTGCTTGCCGGGCTGGATCGACATCAGGATGGCGCGGTGGCCTGGGGCGCGCTGCAGCTCGGCCCAGCGGTCGATGAAGGCGTCGGTGATCACGGCGGGATCCCCGACCTCGCCGCGCAGGCCCGAGCGGATCAGCGGCGTGTTGTCGATCGAGCGCAGGAAGGCGCGGCCCCAAGAATATTTCAGCAGTTTGAAGGCCAGCGGCGGCTTCTTCAGCGTCGTGGCCGGCCAGCCGGCGGCGTCGGCCAGGATCAGGCCGTTGACGCGGTTCGGATGGCGCACGGCGACCTGCCAGGCCACGCCGCCGCCCATCGAATTGCCGGCGATGGCGAATTTGGGCAGGTTTTCCTTGGCCGCCAGGGCGTCGATCAGGTCGGCGAAACCGTCGGCCGAGGCGACATAGCCTTCCGGCGCGCGGGTCAGGCCGTGACCGGGCAGGTCGACCGTGATGATCCGGTAGCGATCGCCGAGCCGCGCGACCCAGCCCTCCCAGGAGAAGTGGGAGTCGCCGAAGCCGTGGACGAGGACCAGCAGCGGACCGTCGGCCTTGCCCTCGTCCTTGTAGTGCAGCCGCACGCCGCCGGGCAGGTCGGCATAGTGCGAGGCCTTGGTGGCGTACTTGGCTTCCAGTTTCTCGTACGGGATGTCGGGGCCGCGCAGCAGCAGCCAGCCGACGAGGCCGGCCAGGACCACGACGGCCACCAGGCCGCCCACGATCAGCAACAGGGTCTTCAACATGGGCGGTCCTCCCCGGCGGTCCGACTAGAAGCGATACTGGGCGCGAACGCCATAGGTGGCCGGCTGGCCCGGCGCGGCGATGTCGATCAGCGGCAGGAAGAAGTTCCGCGTCAGGTCGTACTTGGTGTTGAAGACGTTGCGGGCGAACACCGTCAGCTCCCACGGGCCCTTGGCCGGCGACACCGTCACGCTGGCGTTGGCTAGCCAATAGCTGTCGACGTCGTAGCGCGAACCCAGCAGCAGCGGCTTGGTCTTGTCGTGGAAGGCCCAATTGCCCTGCGCCTGGACCTCGTAGTCGCCGACGCCCCAGGTGTAGGACACGTCGCCGCCGTAGCTGAGCGGCGGGAAGCCGACCTTGGCCCCGGTGCGCGAGATGTAGACGGCGCGACCCGCGGCGACGCTGGCCGGGATGTCGAGGTCGTTGGTGTACTTGTCGAACTTGCCGGTCTTGTAGCCCAGCGACTGCCCGATCCGCAGGGCGGGGACCGGACGCCAGGTCAGCTCCAGCTCGCCGCCGTAGATGTGCGACTTCTGGGCGTTGACGATGGCCCCGATCGGGCCGTTGTTGATGTCGTAGATCGCCGACTGAACCTGCTGGTCCTTGTAGTCATAGTAGAAGACCGAGCCGTTCAGCTGGACGGTGTTGTCGGCGAAGCTGGACTTGAAGCCCGTCTCATAGGCCCACAGCGTTTCGGGGCGGAAGCCGTCGACGGCCGAGGCGTCGCCGACATTGTACGAGGTGAAACCGCCGGACTTCGTGCCCTTGCTGGCGCTGGCGTAGATCAGCACCCCGGCGATCGGACGGTATTCCAAGGCCAGCTTGCCGGTCAGGGTCTTGTTGTGCAGCGCTTTGTCGGCGGTCGGGCTGAAGTTGGTCGCCGGGGCGCCGGGGGCGAAGACGCCAGCGGTGACGAAGTTGTCCTGGTTGCGCTTCTCGTTCTCGCCGCGCAGGCCGCCGATCAGCTTGACCTTGTCGGTCAGCGCGTATTCCAGCTGGCCGAACAGCGAGGCCGAGCGGACCTTTTGGCTATAGGTCGTGCGGGTGTCGAACAGCAGCGACTGGTAGAAGTCCGAATAGAAGGCCTCGTCGATCGTCTCACGCGAATAGTAGCCGCCGACCAGCCACTGCAGCGGACCCTCGGTCTTTGACGAGGCGCGAAGTTCCTGCGAGAAGACCTTGGCGTCGGTGTCGAAATAGGTCCCGGCATAGGCGTAGGCCGAGGCGTCCCAGTCGTTGTATTCCTTGCGGTGCAGGGTCTCGTAGGACGTGATCGAGACCAGGTCGACGCCGTCGGTCTCGGTGTGGGCGCGCAACGAGACGCCGCTGCTCTTGGTGTCGTGGAACGGCTTGGCGTCGGTCGCGATGCCGGTCAGGGCGGCGAAGGCCGCCGAGCCGCCCCAGCCGGTGTTCTTGCGGCTGCCGTCGGCGGCGATGGTCGGCAGGCTGGCGTTGTAGCCCAGCGGGTTGAAGAGGTAGAGGCCCGTCGGCTCGGACTTGTCATAGCCGGCATGAACGCTGAGCAGGAAGTCGGTCCTGTCGGTCGGCGTCCAGGCCAGCTGGCCGCGCACGGAGGTCGTGTCCTTGTCGCCCAGCTTCTGGCCGGTCGTGCGGTTCTTCTGCCAGGCCCCGCCCTGGTCGGTGACGAAGGCCAGGCGGCCGCTCAGCGTGTCGCTGATCGGGCCCGAGACGAAGCCCTCGGCCTTGAATTCCTCGTTGCTGTCGTATTCGGCGGTGACACCGGCGCTCAGCGAACGGGTCGGACGGTTGGTGATGAAGTTGATCGCGCCGCCGGTGGTGTTGCGGCCGTAGAGCGTGCCTTGCGGGCCGCGCAGGACCTCCACGCGGGCGATGTCGAACAGCAGGCCCTGGGTCTGGGCCTGGATAGGATAGGCCACCTCGTCGACGCTGACGCCGACGGTCGAGGAGTTGTTCGAGGCGTAGTCGTCGAAGCCGACGCCGCGCAGGCGGAAGCTGGGCTGGCCGCTGCCGAACTGCGGGGTGATCTCCAGGCTGGGCGTGGCGAACTGCAGCTGGTTGACCGTGGCGACACCGCGCGCGGCCAGCTGGTCGCCCGAGATCACCGACAAAGCGACGCCGACGTCCTGGGCCGACTGTTCGCGGCGCTGGGCGGTGACGATCACCTGCTCGACGGCGGTGTCGCCGGGGGCTTCCGGACTGGCTTCGGCGAAGGCGGCGCCGGCGAAGGTCGCGCCGATGGCGCCGGCCGCGGTTCCGATGAGAAGACGCTTGATCACTGCAGATCCCCGTTTTCGGCGCGCATGCGTATCGCGAGAGGCGCCGGTTTTTGTTCGTGAGATAATTCCTATTTGTTCAGTGGGAATTGAAACCGAGATTTCCTCCGGCGAGGCGAAGCTTCTCTAATCGGCGTTCAGTCTGGACGGAAAACGCCGTGACATGGAGTCGTCATCGCGCGCTACAGCGATGCGGCGTGCTGGGTGACCAGGTCGGCCAGGAAGTCCAGCACGGCGCGGACGCGGGGCAGGGGCGCCAGGTCGGCGTGGGCCGAGACCCAATAGCTGCGCTGCAGGTCCAACTGCTCGGGCAGCACGCGTTGCAGGCGCGGATCGCCTTCGGCCGAGAACCGGTGCAGCACCCCGAACCCCAGCCCCGACGCGACGGCGGCTTGCTGGGCGGCGATCGAGTTGGAGCGGAACACCGTCGTCGCGCCCGCCGCCACCTGGTCCAGATAGCGCAGCTCGGGCACGTCCAGCATCTCGTCGATGTACCAGACCAGCGGCCGCTCCAGCAGTTGGGCCAGGTCCTCCAGCGGCGGCGTCCGGGCCAGGTATGTGCGCGCGGCGTAGAGGCCCAGACTGTAGTCGGCGAGCTTGCGGGTAACGATGCGACCCTGGGTGGGGCGGCTGAGGCTGATGGCGATGTCGGCCTCGCGGCGCATCAGGTTGACGCTGCGCGACAGCGGCGCCAGTTCCAGCTGCAGGCCCGGGAAGCGCTGGTGAAACTGGTGGGCGGCCGGCGCGACCAGATGGGCGCCGAACGCTTCCGGCGTCGACAGGCGCACCGTGCCCGACAGGGTTTGTCCCACCGCGCCCAGCCGCTCGCTGGCGCTCATCAGCTCGGCCTCGATGCGCTCGGCGTGTTCCAGCAGGGTCAGGCCCTGGCTGGTCAGGCTGACGCCACGCGGCGAGCGGTCGATCAGCTTGACGCCCAGATCGGTCTCCAGGGCGGTGACGCGGCGGGCGACCGTCGTCTGGTCCAGACCCAGCCGCCGGCCGGCGGCCATCAGCCCGCCAGCCCGCGCCACATGCAGCAGGACGCGGAGGTCGTTCCAGTTTGGCGTATGCAAATTTGCAGGCATGGTTGCAAAAATTCCAGCTCCCCATGCAAGAATGCCAGGAGTAAGCCAGGGGGACAATTAGGGAGCTTCGGCATGCGCACCATTTCCCACTTCGTCGGCGGCAGCGTCGTCGAGGGAACCTCCGGCCGGTTCGGCGACGTCTTCGATCCCAACACCGGCAAGGTCCAGGCCCGCGTGGCCCTGGCTTCGGCCTCGGAACTGGACGCCGCCGTCGCCAACGCCAAGGCCGCCCAGCTGGCCTGGGCCGCGACCAACCCGCAGCGCCGCGCTCGGGTGATGTTCGAGTTCAAGCGCCTGCTGGAAGTCCACATGGACGAGCTGGCCGAACTCCTGTCGTCCGAACACGGCAAGGTTATCGCCGACAGCAAGGGTGACATTCAGCGCGGCCTGGAAGTCATTGAGTTCGCTTGCGGAATTCCGCACCTGCTGAAGGGCGAATACACGCAAGGCGCCGGCCCTGGCATCGACGTCTATTCGATGCGCCAGGCCCTGGGCGTTGTCGCCGGCATCACCCCGTTCAACTTCCCGGCCATGATCCCGATGTGGATGTTCGGTCCCGCCATCGCTTGCGGCAACGCCTTCATCCTCAAGCCCTCGGAGCGTGATCCGTCGGTGCCGGTGCGTCTGGCCCAGCTGATGATGGAAGCCGGCCTGCCGCCGGGCATCCTTAATGTCGTCCACGGCGACAAGGACTGCGTCGAGGGCATCCTCGACCACAAGGACATCAAGGCCGTCAGCTTCGTGGGCAGCTCGGACATCGCCCAGGCGGTGTTCCAGCGCGCCGGCGCCGCCGGCAAGCGTGTTCAGGCCATGGGTGGGGCCAAGAACCACGGCCTCGTCCTGCCCGACGCCGACCTGGACCAGGCGACGGCCGACATCATCGGCGCGGCCTATGGCTCGGCGGGCGAGCGCTGCATGGCCCTGCCGGTCGTCGTGCCGGTCGGCGCCAAGACCGCCGACGCCTTGCGCGAGCGATTGGTCGATGCCATCGGCGGTCTGCGGATCGGGGTCAGCACCGACCAGGACGCCCACTACGGCCCAGTGGTCAGCGCCGCCCACAAGGCGCGGATCGAGAGCTACATCCAGATGGGAGTCGACGAGGGCGCCGAGCTGGTCGTCGACGGTCGCGGCTTTGCTTTGCAAGGCCACGAGGATGGCTTCTTCGTCGGTCCGACCCTGTTCGACCGCGTCAAGCCGACCAGCCGCTCGTACCAGGACGAGATCTTCGGCCCGGTGCTGCAGATGGTCCGCGCCGAGACCCTGGAGGAGGGCATCGGTCTGGCGTCGCGCCACCAGTACGGCAACGGCGTGGCGATCTTCACCCGCAACGGCGACGCCGCCCGCGAGTTCGCCGACCAGGTCGAGGTCGGTATGGTCGGCATCAACGTGCCGATCCCGGTGCCGGTCGCCTATCACAGCTTCGGCGGCTGGAAGCGCTCGGGCTTCGGCGACCTCAACCAGTACGGCATGGACGGGGTGAAGTTCTATACGCGGACCAAGACCGTGACCCAGCGGTGGCCCAAGGGCGGGGCGGTGCTGGACCAGAGCTTCGTCATTCCGACGATGCGGTGAGACGAGCGGGGCGGGCCGAAAGGCTCGCCCCGACGCGCACGGCTTAGGCAATTGGGTCGAAGATCGCGCGAAGCTCGACTGGAGGCTTTCGTTCGGCCGTCCGTTGACTCACACAGGCGGCCTGCGCTGCATCCGCGTCAAACGAAGTCGAGCGTCCCGACCATGACCAAAGCCCACCTATTCCTCGCCGCAGCCCTGATGGCCGCGCCGACCCTCGCCACGGCCCAGGCCGCCAAGAGCACGGTCCCCAAGATCAGTCCCGCCGCGCGCGCCGTCCATGACGCCGCCATCGTGCTGGACACCCACTTCGACACGCCGGCCCTGTTCTCGCGGCCCGGCTGGGATTTCGCCGACCGGCACGCGGTGACGAAGGATGGCAGCCAGGTCGACCTGCCGCGCATGGTCGACGGCGGCGTCGATGGCGGTTTCTTCGCGATCTACACGGCCCAGGGGCCGCGCACCAAGGCCGGCGACGACGCGGCCCGCGCCGCCGCCCTGGTCCGGGCGGTCGAGATCCACGAGATGCTGGTCAAGCACGCCGACAAGATCGAGATCGCCCTGACGGCTGACGACGCCGCCCGCATCGTCGCCAAGGGCAAGCGCTTCGCCTATCTCAGCATGGAGAACGCCTATCCGCTGGCCGGCGACCCCGGCATGCTGGACGCCTTCTACGCGCTGGGCGTGCGGATGGTCGGATTCGCCCACTTCAAGGACAACGACTTCGCCGACAGCGCCACCGACAAGCCCGAGTGGGGCGGGCTCAGCCCCAAGGGCAAGGCGCTGCTGGACGAGATGAACCGCCTGGGCGTGATCCCCGATCCCAGCCACTCGTCCGACGCGGTGCTGGCCCAGGTGATCGAGCAGTCCAAGACGCCGGTGGTGCTGTCGCACAGCGGCGTGCGGGCGGTGTTCGACCATCCGCGCAACGTGCCCGACGACCTGCTCAAGAAGCTGGCCGAGAAGGGCGGGGTCATCCAGATCAACGCCTTCTCGTCCTACATGCTGCCGCCGCCGCCGCCCAATGCGGAGCGGGACAAGGCCATGGCCGCCCTGATGGCCAAGTTCGGCGCGCGCAACAAGATGACCGAGGATCAGGTGGTCCAGCTGATGGCCGAGCGGCGCGCGCTCCTGGCCCAGTATCCGATGCCGCGCGCCAATCTCGAGGACCTGATGGCGCACCTGCTGTACGCTCTGAAGCTGGTTGGGCCCGACCATGTGGGCCTCAGCGGCGACTTCGATGGCGGCGGCGGGGTGGACGGCTACGACAGCGTCGCCGACCTGCCGATCGTCACCGAGCGGCTGCTCAAGGCCGGCTATTCCAAGGACGACATCGCCAAGATCTGGGGCGGCAACGTCCTGCGGGTGCTCCGCGAGACCGAGGCCTACGTCGCCAGCCACAAGGGCGGATGAGCTGAAATGGAAAAGGGCGCCGGCCGCGAGGCCAGCGCCCTTTTTGCTTGATCCTCCCCTCGGCGGGGGAGGCGGCCGAAGGCCGGAGGGGAAGCGCGGCCGAGTCGGTGTCTTCCTCTCCGTCGTCTCTTCGAGCCGACACCTCTCCCCTGGGGAGAGGATCAGCCCTCGTTTCCGTCGATCCAGGTGGCGGTGACGTTGAGGTCGTCGTCGAGCAGGCAGAGGTCCGCCGCGTAGCCCGGCGCGATGCGGCCGCGCTGGTCGGCCAGGCCCAGGAACGCCGCCGGGGCGGCCGAGGCCATCATCACCGCGTCGTCGATGGAGAGGTCCAGCATCCGGACGGCGTTGCGCACCGCCCCGGCCATGTCGAGATCCGAGCCAGCCAGGGTGCCGCCTTCGCCGACGCAGACCCCGTCGCGCACGACGATCTCCTGGCCCTGCAGGGTGAAGCGCTTGTCGGTCATGCCCACGGTGGGCATGGCGTCGGTGACCAGCATGAAGCGGTCCAGCGGCCGGGCGCGCAGGGCGATCTTCAGCGTGACAGGATCGACGTGGCGGCCGTCGACGATGATCCCGGCCCAGGCGTCCTGGTTCTCCAGCACCGCCCCGACCACGCCCGGCTCGCGGCTGGTCAGCGGCGACATGGCGTTGAACAGGTGGGTGACACCGGTCAGGCCGTGGTCGAGAGCCTGGCGCAGGGTGGCGTAGCTGGCGTTGGTGTGGCCGGCGGCGACATGGACGCCGGCGTCGGCCAGGCGCTGGATCGTCTCCGGCGTGGTCCGCTCGGGGGCCAGGGTCACCAGGGTTCGGCCGACCTTCAGCGACGAGAGCAGGGCGATGGCCGCCTCGTCGAGGATCCGGAACTTGCCCGCGTCGTGGATGCCCTTGCGCTTGGGATTGAGGAACGGGCCCTCGATGTGGACACCCAGGACGCCAGGGACGCCCGCGGCGATCGCCGCCTCGGTCGCCCGCAGGGCCTGGTCGACGACGGAAAGGTCGTCGCTGATCAGGGTCGGCAGGAAGCCGGTCGTGCCGAACTTGCGGTGGGCCGCGCCGATGGCGGCGATGGTCTCCACCGTCGGGGCGTCGTTGAACAGCACCCCGCCGCCGCCATTGACCTGGGTGTCGATATAGCCGGGGACCAGCAGGCCGCCGGCCAGGTCGCGACGCGCGGCCGAGGCCGGAACCTCAGCCAGAGGGACCACGCCGGCGATCCGGCCGCCTTCGATCAGGACGGCCTGGCCGTCCAGGATGCCGGCGGCCGTCAGGACGCGGCCGTTGACGAGAGCAGCCAGCATCAGACGGTTTCGGTGACCTTGTTGAGGTGGGGCGGGCTGTCGGGATCGTAGCCGCGGGCGACCGACAGGGCGTTGGCCATGCGGTAGAAGCTCTGGATCATCAGGATCGGCTCCAGCACCGGATGGGCCGCCACGGTCGGCAGGGTGGGAGCGTCTTCCTCGCCCATCCCTGTTTCTTGGGGCGCGGCCAGCAACACGTCGGCGCCGCGTTCGGCCAGGCCTCGGGCCATCGCGTCGACGCTGTCGCGGCTCTCGTCGTTCTGGGCGAAGACCAGGGCCGGGAAACCGTCCTTCACCAGGGCCATGGGACCGTGCAGCACCTCGGCGGCGCTGAAGGCCTCGGCGTGCAGGCCGCAGGTCTCCTTGAACTTCAGGGCCGCTTCCAAGGCCACGGCGAAGCCGACGCCCCGGCCCAGGACGTAGAGGTTGCTGGCCGAGGTCAGGCGCTCGACGGCCGGGGACCAGTCCAGGCTCCAGGCCTGCGCGAGCGCGGCGGGCAGGGCGGTCAGGGCCGAGGTCAGCTCGGCGTCCTCGGTCCAGGCGGCGATCAGCTGGGTGATGGCCACCAGGGCGGCGATATAGGACTTGGTGGCCGCGACGCTGAGCTCGGGGCCGGCGTGCAGCGGGATCACCGCGTCGGCCAGCTGGGCCAGGGGCGAATCCTCGACATTGACCAGGGCCACGGCGTAGCCGCCGGCGGCCTTGGCCGCCTTCACCGCCGCCAGTAGGTCAGGGCTCTTGCCCGACTGCGAGATGGCCAGGACCAGTGCGCCGTCCAGGTTGGGCGAGGCGTCGTAGACCGAGCTGACCGACAGGCCGGCCGACGAGGTCAGAACCCCGGCCTTGGTCTCGATCAGGTAGCGGGCGAAGGTGGCGGCGTGGTCGCTGCTGCCGCGTGCGATGGTGACCACCACGCGCGGCGGATGGGCCCGCAGCCGTTCGGCCAGGGTCGCGATCTTCTCGGCGTTGGCCGCCAGCAGCTTCGCCGCCACCGACGAGGCCTCGCCCGCCTCCAGGAACATCCGCGTGGACTCCGGCGACAGGCGGGCGGGCGAGGACGATGATGACGCCGTCAAGGGTGAGCTCCGGGATACGAGAAAGAGAATGGCCGGCTAGACCGGGTCGTTCAGTTCGGCGACGAAGTCGTAGGCGTCGCCGCGATAATAGGATTGCGAGACCTCGACTGCCCGGCCGTCCCGCAGGAAGCCGCGCCGTTCGACCAGCAGGCCGGCGTCCTTGGCCTTCACGCCCAGCAGGGACGCATGCTGGGCCGAGATCAGCACGCCGCGCAGGCGTTGCAGCGCGCGGGCCGGTCGGTGGCCGGTGGCCGCCATGGCCTCGTAGAGCGAGCTCTTGACCGCCTCGACCGAGGGCAGGGCGAAGGCGGCGATCGTGGTGTACTCCACCGCCATCGGCGCGCCGTCGGCGTAGCGGACGCGATGGAAGCGATAGACCGGCGCGCCCGGCGACAGGCCCAGGGTCAGCGACTCCTCGGGCGTCACGGCACCTTCCATGCGCGCGATCCATTCACTGTGCGGCGTGCGGCCGCGCGCGATCATGTCTTCGGTGAAGCAGGTCAGCTTGGAGAAGTTCTTCTCGACCCGCGCGGCGACGAAGGTGCCTGCGCCCTGGCGACGCGTCAGCAGGCCTTCGCTGACCAGCCCGTCCAGCGCCTTGCGGATCGTGATTCGCGAGACATTGAACTCGTCGGCCATGTCGCGTTCGGGCGGCAGGGCGTCGTCGGGCGACAGGATCTTGCCCTGGATCGCCTCGCGCAGCGCGCGCTGCAGCTGCTTGTAGAGCGGGGCGGCGTCCCCGACTCCCAAGGGGCCGATCTGCGTGGCCAGCGACATTAAGAGCGCTCCTGAAGCCGACTCGCTTCCCCGTGAAGCGCGTTGAGGCGGTGGTTGACTAGAAACATACCAATCTAAGTCCTTTTGCAACCGGCCTCATTGTCGCTGGTTCCCAAAACCGCCCTAACGGCCTTGTTGTCAAACGTAATTTACGTGGCCTGACAAAAAGTGGTGTTCAAAGTGGTATTGAAATGGCATGCATGCCTGGCGCGGCGGCACGGCTTTCGCGCTGAAGGTGTAGCGCTCGCCAAGAGCGTGCCGGGGGAGGTTCGATGAGTACGGTGGTCCTGACCGCCCCGCTGCAGGGCTGGGTAGCGCCGTTGGATGAGACGCCGGACGCGGTGTTCGCCGAGCGGATGCTGGGGGACGGGCTGGCGATCGATCCTTTGGGCTCGACCTTGCATGCGCCTTGCGACGCGGTGGTGACGAGCGTGCACCGGGCGCGGCACGCGGTGGCCCTGCGGGCGGCCAATGGGGCCGAGATCCTGATGCATGTCGGGCTGGAGACGGTGGCGCTGGACGGCGAGGGCTTCTCGGTGTTCGTCGCCGAAGGCCAGAGCGTGAAGGCCGGCGAGCCGCTGCTGGGCTTTGATCTGGATCTGCTGGCCCAGCGGGCCAAGAGCCTGATCACCCCGGTGGTCATCACCAATCCGGACGCCTTCTCGATCGTGCGCCGCGACCAGGACCGGGCCGTGGGCGTGGGCGACTTCCTGATGGCGCTGTCGCCGGTCGGCGAGACGGCGGCTGTCACTTCCGCTCCCGCCCTTGAAATCTCCCGCGAGGTGATCGTGCCGCTGGCGCACGGGATCCACGCGCGGCCGGCGGCGCGGATCGCCGAGACGGCGCGGGGCTTCACGGCCGAGACGGCGCTGAGCGTGACCGGCCGCCGGGCCAGCGCCAAGAGCCCGGTGGGGCTGATGGCCCTGGCCATCCGCCATGGCGATGCGATCCAGGTGGTGGCGTCCGGTTCCGACGCCGAGGCGGCGATGGCCGCCATCGCCGACCTGATCGAGAGCGGCATGGGCGAGGGCGCGCCGGTGGCGGCGAAGGCCGCCACGCCAGTCGTGGCGCCCGCCGAGCTGCCGCGCGACGGGATGCTGAAGGGCGTGCTGGCCGCGCCGGGTCTGTCGATCGGCAAGGCGGTGCGGCTGGCGTCGTCGGACATCGCCGTGCGCGAAGCCGGCGAGGGCGCAGCCCACGAGGAGGCGGCGCTGACCGCCGCCATCGCCAAGGTCCGCGCCAGGATCGAAGCCAACGCCCTGACTGGCGACAAGGCCCGCAAGGCGATCCTGG